>NZ_JBGCCM010000043.1:0-94395 GCF_041262085.1 Catenulispora sp. GAS73 | reverse complement strand
CCGGGCCCGCTCGTACTGTTGGGGGGGGGTGTGTGGGGGGGCCGGCGCCGCCCCCCGCCCCCCCCACAACAGCTCCTCAGCCAGCTGCGAGGCTCACCCGTTGATCACCGGCGTGAACGAGTACTGCCCCGTCTTCTGGTCGTCCGACCAGACGATGAGGTCGTACTTCTGGCCGGCTTGCACCGTCTCCATGTCGATGTCGGAGCAGACGCCGTACGGGACCAGCACGTTCGGTGCCGGCGAGTCCTCGACGAGCCCCGCCGTCAGGTCGCAGCCCGAGGCGGCGGTCAGGAGCAGCTTGCCCGTGCTGGGAGCGGTGAAGGTGTGGATGTCCACGCGGCCCCGCGCCTCCAGGTTCCCGGCCACCGGCCGGCCGACGGTCATCGGGATCCGTTTCTCCTTCGCGGTCAGCAGCAGGAAGCCGTACTTGCCGGTGTCGCCGTCGTCGCGCTTCACCGTGAGCGTGTACGAGACACGCGGGTCCACCCGCCACTGGTAGTTGCTCGTGTAGGTGAAGCCCGGCGCGTCGTTGCTCTCGTCGGGGTCCAGCTTGAACGTCAGCGTGAAGCGGCCGCTGTCGCCGTTGCCTCCGGTGAGGTCGGCCAGCCGGAACACGGTCGCCGAGCCCAGGTCCAGATGGTAGACGTCGCTCTGGCCGGCTTTGGTGATCGACGCGGCGGCGCTGTCGCCGTCGTGCAGCGTCCCGCCGGGAGCGACCACGCCGCCGGGCGGGCCCTGGCCGGCCTCGACGTGCCGGTCCACGTCCTCCGCGCTGGTGGCGAAGGCCGGCTGGCCGCCGAGGCCGACGTCCAGGACACACGCCTCCAGCATCGACGAGTCGGTGACGCCGAGCTCCCGGCACAGCTCGCGCGCCGCGGCGGCCCGGGCCGGGTCGAGGTCGGCGAGCGTGACCGGTTTGTCGGGGAAGGTGCGGTCGGTGAACGTCGCGGTGTCCCTCCCCGGCGGGTACGGCAGCAGCGAGGTGGCGTCGGTGACCCGCCAGGTGTCCGCGAACGCGCCGAACAGCAGCTTCGGGTCCGGCGGATCAGTCAGCACCTGCCCGGTACCGGTCACCAGGTCGTTGTCCGGGTCGCCGTCGTCGTTCCCGAGCAGACCGCGGGTCTTGCCCCGCAAGGCGGTGGACGGGATCAGGAGCAGACTGAGCCCCCAGCTGCTCATCGTGCCGATGCGGGCCACGGTGCCGTCCGGCCAGCCGACCTCGAACTGGCCGTCGTCGGCGACCCGCAGGCTGCCGCCGCCGGACAGGCGCAGCCGGTCCGTGGACGGCACGATGTCCGCGCCGTTCAGCTCGACCCGGACGCCGTCGTCCATCGCGAAGGTCAGCCGGTCCGGGCCGATCCGCAGTCCGAAGGCGCTGTCGACGGACGCCAGACGGGAGTCCTCCAGCGGCGCTTGGCGCTCCTGGACCTCGATCCCCTCGGCATCGTCCTTGGCGAGCACGAACTCGCCGACGGTCTGGAAGTCGTAGTGGCGTCCGTCGAACGTGGTGAGATGCGGGTCGCCGGTACTGCACGACGCGTGGTCGTAGTCGGGGCCGGGCTCCGCGGCCCGGCGCCGTACCGCCCGCGGCCGGAGCTGGGGCTGCGCATGCGGACGCTCAAAGAGCGGCATGCTGCAACCACCGGTGCTCCGCACCGGCGGCGGGGGCGGCTTCAGATCATCGCACTGCTTCGCGATCGCGGCGTGGTCCGGATCAGTACCCGGAGGCAGCTTCACATCCCCGTGAGTCGAGCGAGGCAGCAGCCCCGGCTGCTTCTGCCGGTACAGATTCTCTCCGCGGACGGCCCTGATCTCCTCCCTTTTCACCGGGAGCGCGTCAGTGCACAACGTGTTGTCGTTCGTAGCGGTCGACATGTCGTCGATGTGGATGAGCTCGTGATACAGCGTCGCGCACCTGTCCTCAGGCACCCCGTCGTGGTAGACGAGCGGAGCACTCGGATTCCAGTGGACCTCCAGGACGTCTTCGTCATGACTCCAGACCGCCCGGCTGACGGCGTCGTACTCCCGGTAGAGCCGAATGTGAATGCGATGAAGGATGTCCGGCATGATCTGCAGCGGGTCGTCACTCGCGAACTTGGCCAGGCACCCGTTGAGGTCGTAGGTCATATCGGTGTCGGCGGCGTCCATGTTGACGATGTCGGCACTGGCGATCGTCGGCGCGCCCAGGCCGAGCAGGGCCACGCACACCGCGACGGCCGTCGCCCGGACCGCCACGACCCGGCGCCGTGGCACGCGGGCGACGCTCGTCGAGGCGGCCGCCAGAGTGAGGAGCGCACCGCCGCCGACCATCCAGGGCAGCGCCGGAAGCAGCGGCGCCAGCAGGCCCTTCGCGCAGTGCTTCGCCACCGTGATCGTGACGGTCGCCGTGCCGCTGCCGCCGGGGCACTCCCCCGGGCCGCCGGGCATCGCGTAGGTCAGCGACAGCGTGTAACGGCCCGGCCGGTCCAGCAGCCAGCGCCCGCTCACCGTCGTCCCGTCCGGCGCCAGCGCCAGCTCGGACAGGCCGGCGGCGCCGGGTTCGGGCGTGGCGGACAGGCCGAAGGAGACGCTGCCGCCGGGTGCCGTCTGCTTCGCGACCGCGGCCACCGTGGTGCGGATGTCATCGACGGGCTCGACGAGAGCGAGGCCGGGGTACTGGCGCGCTCCGTCGCGGGCCACCGACAAGCCGACAGTGCCCTGCGACGATGGCGCCAGCGCGCACGGCCTGCCGGTCTGGTTCGTCACGGTCAGGTGGACGGTGAACGCCTCGCCGACCTTGACGGTCTGGGGAGCCGTGACCGACAGCCCGAGCCACGCCGCCCGGGTCGCCGCCGCCGCTCGCTGCTGCCCGCCGGCGGACAGGCCGAGCAGGAACACTCCGACGGCTGCCACACACAGCAGCTGGCCCGCGAAAGCCAGGGCGGCGGCCAGGCGCGGGATCCGGATCCGTGTCCGGCGGCCGCTCACCTCGTCTCACCGCGACGGAGCCGCCGGGACGCCACGCGCAGCAGCAGGCCGCTGATCAGCAGGCCGGCCGCCGCCGCCAGGAGGGTGCCGGCCGACTCGCCGCCGGTGTTCGGGAGCGTGCCGCGCGCCGCGGCCCGGGATACGGTGCCCGGCGGCGGAGTCGCCGTCCCGCAGCCGGTGTCGGGGACCGGCGCCGCCGCCGTGGCGACCGCGCGGTACGGCGATGCTCCGCTCTCACTGGTCGGGCCGGTCAGCGCGCCTGCGCTCGGCTCCAGGAAGAGGTACGCGGCGGCCACGAGGGCTGCGAGGCGAACCGGGCGCTGGCCGGAGGCGGTTCGCGAGGACTGGACGGAAATGTCTGGTTGCACTTTGATATTCGAGCGCAACCCCATGCCAACACCTTGGCGACACGCGGGTGGATGGCTGCGATGTTCGCCGCCCGGCGGTGCGCCCGGTCAGTGCGACTCGCGGGTGACCTGCGAGCCGCTGGAGCCGACGAGGAAGTCCAGGTCGGCGCCGGTGTCGGCCTGTTGGACGTGGTCGATGTAGAGCCGTTGCCAGCCGCGGCCCGGATCGGCGAAGGCTGCGACGGCCGAGGGGTGTGGGCCGCGGGCCAGGAGTTCGTCGGTGGGCATCTGGACATCGATGCGCCGCGCCTCGACGTCCAGGGTGATGATGTCGCCGGTGCGGACGTACGCCAGGGGGCCGTCGGCAGCGGCTTCGGGGGCGACGTGCAGCACGACGGTGCCGTACGCGGTGCCGCTCATCCGGCCATCGCAGACGCGCACCATATCGCGGACGCCGGCTTCCAGCAGCTTCTTCGGCAGCGGCATGTTGGAGACCTCGGGCATGCCCGGGTAGCCCTTCGGCCCGCAGCCGCGCAGGACGAGGACCGAGTCGGCGTCGACGTCCAGGGCGGGGTCGTCGATGCGCGCGTGGAAGTCCTCGATGCTGTCGAACACGAGCGCGCGGCCGCTGTGGCGCAGCAGGTGCGGCGAAGCAGCCGCGGGCTTGATCAGGGCACCGTCGGGCGCGAGGTTCCCCTTGAGCACCGCGATGCCGCCCTGCGCCACCAGCGGCTCGGCGCGGGTCCGGATGACCTCGGCGTCCCAGGTCGAGGCCTCGTCGAGATAGTCGGCCAGCGGTCGGCCGGTGACGGTCAGCGCCTCGGAGTCCAGCAGTTCCCTGACCTCGCGCAGCACCGCGAGCAGGCCGCCGGCGCGGTGCAGGTCCTCCATCAGGAAGCGGCCGGCCGGCTGGAGGTCCACCAACACCGGGACGCGCGAGCCGATGCGGTCGAAGTCGTCCAAAGTCAGGTCGACGCCGAGGCGGCCGGCGACGGCCAACAGGTGGACGACCGCGTTGGTCGACCCGCCGACGGCGGCGAGCGCCACGATCGCGTTGTGGAACGAGGCCTTCGTCAGGAACGTGCTCGGCCGCCGTTCGGCGGCGACCATCTCGACGGCCAGCCGCCCGGTGCCGTGGGCGGCCTGCAGTAGCCGGCTGTCCGGTGCGGGGGTACCGGCGACGCCTGGTATCACCATGCCCAGAGCCTCTGCCACCAGTGCCATCGTGGAAGCGGTCCCCATGGTGTTGCAGTGCCCACGGCTGCGGATCATGGACGATTCCGAGCGGTTGAACTGCTCCTGGGACAACGTGCCGGCCCGCACCTCCTCCGAGAGCCGCCACACGTCGGTACCGCAGCCCAACGCGGCGCCGCGGAAGGTCCCGGTCAGCATCGGGCCGCCGGGCACGACCACCGCGGGCAGGTCCACCGAGGCGGCGGCCATCAGCAGCGACGGGATCGTCTTGTCGCAGCCGCCGAGCAGGACCACGCCGTCGATCGGGTTGGCGCGCAGCATCTCCTCGGTGGCCATCGCGGCCATGTTCCGCCACAGCATCGCGGTCGGCCGGACGTTGGTCTCCCCCAGCGAGACCACAGGCATCTCCAACGGAATACCGCCGGCCTCGTACACTCCGTCGCGCACCGACTTGGCCACCTCACCGAGGTGCGCGTTGCACGGGGTCAGGTCGGAGGCGGTGTTGGCGATGGCGATCTGCGGTCGGCCCTCGAAGGCGTCGTCCGGGACACCGCGCCGCATCCAGGCCCGGTGGATGTAGGCGTTGCGGTCCTGTCCCGCGTACCACTGCGCGCTGCGAAGGTTGTCCATCGGCCCGTCCTGCCAGTCGGTGCGATGATCGCATTTCTGGAACGCCTGGAGCGTACAGCGGATGGCCCTCAGCTCTGTCGGTGCCCTTCGGTACGCACCGGGTCAGAACTTCATGCGGCAGGGCGTTGATGCGCGGAGCGTCGTGCTGTGGCACAGTGACGTCGTTCTATGAACACGAGCGTTCTCAATATGCGGAGACGGTCCGTCACTCGGGGGTGGCTGTTGTGGACGAGCTGGTCGAGGGAGATCCGATTCGGGTCGGGCCCTATGAGCTTCTGGGCATTCTCGGATCCGGCGGCATGGGTCGGGTCTACCTCGGCAGCGATGCGGACGGCGGGCTGGTCGCGGTCAAGGTGATCCACTCCGATCTGGCCCGCGAGCCGGAGTTCCGCCGCCGTTTCGGGCGGGAGATCGAGGCGCTGCGCGCGGTGTCGGGCCCCGGGACGGCCGGTATCGCCGCGATCCTGGACGCCGATGCCGACGCGGCGCGGCCGTGGCTGGCGACGGAATACGTCGCCGGGCCGTCGCTGTATCACGTGGTGACCGAGTCCGGTGTCCTGGACACAGCGGCGGTGCGCACACTCGGCGCCGCGCTGGCGCGGACGCTGGCGGCCGTCCACGCGGCGCAGCTCGTCCACCGGGACATCAAACCGACGAACCTGCTGCTGCCCGAGGAGGGACCGAAGCTCATCGACTTCGGGATCGCGCGGGATCTGCAAGCCAGCACCATCACCAGGACCGGGCTCGCGGTGGGCACACCGCAGTTCATGGCTCCCGAGCAGCTGGAGTCGGGCCGCAAGACCGGCACGGCCGCCGACGTGTTCGCCCTCGCCGGGCTGCTGGTGTTCGCGGCCTCCGGCAGGGGACCCTTCGGGGACGGGACTCCCGCACAGCTGCTCTACGCGGTCGTCCACTCCGATCCCGACCTCGGCAAGGTGCCGGCCGAACTGCGGCCGCTGCTGTCGAAGTGCCTGACCAAGGACCCGGACAAACGCCCCACCGCGGCGCGCGTCGCGGAGGAACTGGAACGGCCGCCGAGGGCTCTCGACCCGAACGCCACCGTGCCGGTCGACGGCCCCCGGGGTGGCCCGGGCGGCCGACGTCGGGCGCAGCGCACGGCGCTGGTGGGAGCCGCGACGTTCGTGGCGGTGGCGATCGCGGCTGTGGTGCTGGTGGACGGCGAGGCGGCCGGCTCGAACAACGGCGGTGGCCGCTCCGCGAAGGGCGCGGCGTTTCCGACAGTGGTCGGAGGGACTTCGACCTCTGACTCGTCTGACTCGTCGGCCGCGTCCGGTGCGGAAACGTCCCCGACCGCCGCTGCCACCGCGCCGGGTTCGAAGGCGTCCGCGCCCTCGTCGGTCCCCGGCTCGATATCAGGACCCGGATCGCCGTCGGGAAGTGCGGTGGGCAGCACCAGCGGCGGACCGACCGGAGGCACCAGCGACGGCGCCCCCGGCCCCACGACGGCCGAGCAGCCCTCCGGAACACAGCGCAGCAACCCCGTCACACCGACGTCGCGAGTGGCGAGCTCACCTCATACGCCGCCGTCGACATCCCACGCGCCTTCGCCCCCGCCGTCCGCGGGCGGCGCACCGGGCTCCGTGACGGATGTCGCGGCGCCACCGGCCTCCCCGTTCATCACGATGACGGTCTCATGGTCCGCCGATCCCGAGGCGACCAGCTACGTCGTGAAGTACACCGAGTCGCTACGTCCAGGTTCGCAACCTGTCACGGCGACGGGTACCAGCGTCACGCTCAACGTCATCCCGCAGGAGACCGTCTGCATCCAGGTGCAGGCGGTGAACTCCTCCGGTGCGTCCGCCTGGTCCCCGTCCAGCCCGGTCTGCGTTCTGAACTGGACCCAGTGAGCGATCAGGGCTCCGGGCACGCCTGGCGCTCGACAGTACGCGCGAGAATGCAACTTCTTATTGTAGTGGCCGACCTTGAGGACCCCTCCTCTGCGAATCCACGGTTTCGCCGATAGGGTCCTCACCAGGTCAAGCCAGAATAACAAGGGGTAATATCAATGTCCTCTCGCCCGCATATATCCGCGGTATTCGGTGCGGCGTGTGTCGCGTTGCTGATCGCCGGGTGCTCAAGTTCGGGCACCGTCGGCGGGGACGCGTCGTCGAACAGCGCCGTGGGAGGTCTCACCGGCGGGAACTCGGCTGGGAGCGACGGGAGCGACGCCGGCTGTACCGAGGCGATGCAGGCGATTCAGAACGCTGAGAAGGCCCAGAGCTCCACCGACCTGCAGGCGGTCCTGAAAGTCGCCAACACCTCGATCAGCCAGCTGCGAGATGCCGCGCAAACCACCCAGAAGCCGGGCGGCAAGGACGCGATGAACAAGGTCGCCGACGACATCCAGACTGTCGTGAGCCAGGCGGAGAGCGGCCAGCAGCCGTCGCCCAGGCAGGCGCTCGCCGACGCGCAGGTAGTCGCGGGCATCTGCGGGTCGTGACGCGGACCGGCTCGGCTCCCGAGGCTGCCGGAAAACCGCAGGTCGACAGGCCTATCTCGCAGTAGGCTGAGGCGGTGGACCACGAGCAGATCATCACCCGCGCCGCCGCGCTCGGCCCGGGCACCGGCACCGGCGAGCATGAGAGCGAGAACGACGCCGAGGAGCGCTGGCGCCTGATCGGCGAGCTGCATCGAAGCACCGGCCGCGACGCGTTCGAAGCGGTCCTGGCGGCGGCGGTCTCGGACGAGCCCGCACGCCGCCTGGTCGCGCTGGACGCGCTCGGGCAGATCGGCTACGCGACGGGCCGCCCCTACGCGGAGGAAACGCTGCCCGTGCTCATCAGCGCGGCCGGCGACGACGACGCCGGAGTCGTCGCGTCCGCGGTCACCGCCCTCGGGCACGTCGGCGACGCTCGGGCCCTGCCCGCGGTTCTCCGACAGGTCGGGCACGCGAGCGCCGAGGTCCGCTTCGCCGCGGCGGTCGCGCTGCCGTCGCTGACCGGCGCCGACGAGCCGGGCGCCGTGGTCGCCGAGGGCACCGGCGCCGCAGTCGCCGAAGCCCTCATCGCCCTGACCCGCGACCCGGATCCCGAGGTACGCGACTGGGCCACGTTCGGCCTCGGCACCCAACTCGACGCCGACGGCCCGGAGATCCGCGAAGCCCTCGCCGCCCGCCTCGACGACGACTACGACCAGGCCGCGGAAGAGGCCGTGGCGGGCCTGGCCCGGCGCGGCGATCCGCGGGCGGCCGCCGCACTGCTCGACCAGTTGCGGCAGCTGGCGGACGACGATTCCATCCTCCCCGGAACCCTGCTGTTCGAGCTCGCCGCCGCGTCGCCCACGACGGACGCACTGCCGTTGCTGCGCCGCTTGTGGCAGCGCCGGAACGACTTCGAGCCGGCCGCCAGGCAGAGGCTCGCCGAGGCGATCGAAGCACATGCAGCCGGCTCGCCTGACCTTGACCGCAAGTCCTGACGCCTCCCTCACTCCGCCATGTGCCGCCGCCGCAGCTCCCCACACAGGCCCACCAAAGCCCGAGCCCGCGCGAACTCCGTCGGCGTGAAGTCCAGCGCCTCCCGCGTCACCAGCAGCGCGCCGCCGCCGGGGTCGGCCAGCGTGATCAGCGTCCCGACACACGACGCCTCCGGCACCTCGCGCGGATCCCACGTCACCGCGCACTGACCGAACAGATCATGCAGCGCCACCGGCAGCCCCGCGTCGCCGGCCGCCAGCCGCGCCGCCAGCGTCAGCACCCGCGCCGGAGCATCCGTGAGGTCGTCGCGCGCGGCCCGGTCGACCAGCGACACCTCCGCGCCCCCGGCCGCGACGGCCCCGGCGAGCGTCGCAGCATCGACAGTCGGCGGCACGTCGACCAGGAACTCGTCCAACACGCCCTCCCCCAGCGGATGCACCTGGAGCCCGACGATGTTCGCGCCAACCGCGGCCAGGCGCTCGCAGACCGCCGCCAGGCTTCCCGGGCGATCGCGGACCGCGGCCCTGATGCGCCACAGGTTCAGGTCGTCGTGCCATTCGGCGAGCGCCTCGTCCAGGGTGTCGGCGCTGCGTACTGAGACGAACGGGGTGTGCGCGCGTAAGCGGCCCGGTCCGTGCGCACGCCACCACCATTGCAGCACCAGGGCCGCCAGCAGTGCCGCGCCGAGGGCGATCAGCAGCAGCCAGCCGTAGTGCCTGCGGCCCAGCACCTCCGTGAACAGCCCCGCGGTGCCGACAGCGAGGAAGAGCACTGCGAGCTCGATGATCTCCCGCCGCCAGCTCCACTCCGGACGGCGACGGGTACGGCCGGGTTCGCGACGAGAAGTCCTCATACCCCGACTGTGCCCGGCCCCTGTTGCAAGATCAGGTCCGGTTCGTCACAGCCGCGTGAAGCGCGTGCACAGGCCCGGGAAACAGGTCATACGCCGAGCGTCAGGCGGCCGTCGAGCGCCCCAGGAAAGTCAGCTCGCCGGGGTCGGGGACGGAGATCTCGTGGAACCCGACGCGGTCATAGAACGCCCGCGCGCCGGTGTTCGCAGAGGACATCACCAGGTGCACGCGCGCCACGCCGGCCTTGTCGAGCGCTGCGAACAGCGTCGTGAGCAGCGTCCTGCCATACCCCTGCCCCTGGTACCCGGGCAGCAGATCAATGTGCAGATGCGCCGGGTAGTCGGCGAGGGCCGGATTCACCATGAGCTCCGGGTGGTGCAGGAACTCCGTCATCACCGCATCGGGCGTGCCCGGCTCTCCGCCTGGCAGCGGATGCCGCGCAGCGACCGTGGGCAGCCACTTCTCCCGGAAATCCTGGGCGAACCGCGCGGTGTCGCTGGTGCCCAGCACGTACCCGACCGCTCGTCCGCCGTCGTCGAGCACGAAGGCGAGGTCCGGCTCCAGCGCGGCATAGGGCCCGGCGAAGATCTCCGGCAGCAGCGTCTGGTCCCGATAGACACCACGCGCGTCGCCGCCAGCGGCACCGGTCCGCATGCAGATGTCGTAGAGCGCGTCCCGATCCTCGGGCCGGTAGGGACGGATGGCGGGTGAGATCACGACCTCACCGTAGCGCGGCGCACTGACAGTCAACGATCGACGTCCAACAGCCGATCCCTGAGCCCCGGCGCCAGACGCCAGACGCCCTAAGAACAAGCGCTCCGCGAGGCCTGCTCCGCGACCAACCCCGAAACCCGCACCTTGCACAGATGCGACTCGTCCAGCACCTTGTGCCGATGCGACCAGGGCTGCCGCATGTCAGGCGTATAAAGATGCGGCGCCACGCCGTACCGCTTCGCGTGGTACAGCGCTATGTCCGCGCACCGCAGAACGTCAGAAAACGCGTCCCCGGACTCCGGCACCGCGATCCCCGCCGACGCGCTCGGCACCAGCGTGACCGACCGCGTCTCGTCGAGCTTCAAATACTGCGGGACGCTCAGCGCCCCGACGATCGTCCGCACGTCCCGCACCACGGCCGCCGCCTCCGTGCACGGCAGCAGCAGCACGAACTCGTCTCCGCCGAGCCGGAACGCGCGCGCCCCGACGTCCCGGCACGCCGCCGCCAGCCGCTCCCCGACCGTCACCAGGTGCGCGTCGCCGACCTGGTGGCCCCAGGTGTCGTTCACCGTCTTGAAGTCGTCCAGGTCCAGCAGGGCCGCCGCGGGCGGCCGTCCGGCCTGGGCGGCGTGCTGGAAGTGCTGCCGTGCCGCGGTGCGGTTGGGCAGGCCGGTGAGCGCGTCGTGGTGCGCGAGCCAGCGGGCGTGGGCGGCCTCGCCGGCCGCGCGTCTGAGCCGGCGGCGCATGGCGGCCAGGCCCGCGAGGAAGCCGGACGCTCCCGCGGACGGGGCCGTCAGCAACGCCACAAGTGCGGAGTCCACCGGGGGTCCCAGCGCCTTCAGTCCGTGCGGCGGTGCGGCGCCACCGACCGGCCGTCGGGCAGCAGCTCACCGGTGTCGTCGAACTGGACCACGCCGTTGCACAGCAGCCCCCACCCCTGTTCGGGGTGGCTGGCGACCAAGTGAGCAGCCTCACGGTCCGGAGCTTCGAAAGTCGGGCACGGCGGGGTGTGGTCGCACGTGCGTTGGGTAGGAAGGACAGTACTTCGACTCTCTGCGTCGGCGTCCTTCGTGGCGATCATGTTGGCCTCCTGCGTGGCCGGCCTTTCCGCACCGGGTGTGTGGGGTGATGACGGGTGGGAAGCGGTACACGCCTCCACCCATGAGGTTCGCCGTCACTCCGGTAGAGATCAATAAGTATCCAATTTTGCAGGGGTACGTAATTTATTCAACCCCTGCGCCGTCCCCGTTCCCTAAGAACATCGCGGACGTCTCCCCTGGTGGTCCCCAGTTTCCGAAGCATCCGGGCGACGTGCTGCTCCACGGTGCGCGGCGAGAGGAACAGCGCCTCGGCGATGTCGTGGTTGGTCGCGCCGCGCGCCACGAGCTCGGCGACCTGGCGTTCCCGCGGGCTCAGCTCGTCGCCGTAGCCGCGTCGGCCGCGCCCCGGCGGCCGGGCCAGGCCCAGGTCGTGCAGGGTGTGACGGCAGCGCGCGGCGTCGTAGGCGGCGCCGAGGTGCTCGTATTCGGCCAGCGCCTCGTTCAGCCGGGCGGTGGCCGCCGCGCCGTCGCGGGCCGCGCTCAGGACGGTGCCGAGCTGCTCCGACGTGCGGGCGATCTCATAGGGGCGTCCTATGTCCGACCACAGGCTCCGTGCTGTTTCGAAGTCCCGGGCCGCGCTCGCCGGATCGGTCGCGCCCAGCAGCAGGCCGCGTGCGGCGTGGAACTCGGCCGTCGCGGCCGGCGCGTCCCGTCCCCGCAGCCCCGCCTCGACGTCGGCGACGAGCTGTTCGGCGGCCTCCCGGCGGCCGCAGGCCAGGGCCGCCTCGACGGCGACCGGGACCAGGCCGGTGCCCCGGGCCCAGGCCTCGGCCCAGCGCAGCGTCATCACGGCCGGTTCGGCGACCGCCCACGCGTCGTGCCCGGCGGCGGCGACGGCCGCGCCGGTGGAGCGGGTCGTCCCGTTGACGACGACGGCGGAGAGCCGGACGGCGACCAGCCCGGCGGCGGCCCGCAGCGCTCCGGTGACCTGCGACTCCACGTCCCCATAGGCGGCCGCGGAGGTGAACAGCTCGGCGGCGCGGTTGCGCAGCCCGCGCGCGGCGGCGACCTGGCCGATCGTGAGCGCCTCGTCCATCCTGGCCATGGCGATGTCGGGGTACTCGGCGCACAGCGCGGTGAAGCGGTTCTCGATGTCGGCCCAGTCCCCCGCCAGAGCGTCGAGCCGGAGCAGCGCGATCCGGCTGTAGGACTCCATGTAGGGATAGCTGACGCGCCGCGCGAGGTCGCGGCTCTCGTTCAGCATCCGGGCCGCGCGCCGGTCGTGGCCGAGTTCGATCGCGATCTCGCCGGTGTTGTAGAGCGCGCGGACCGTCTGGCGCATCTCCTCGTCGTTGTCGCTGGAGCGCGGCAGCTGGTCGGCCAGTGCCCAGACGGCCGGATCGCCTTGACGGGCGAGCAGCGTCAGGCGCGTGGCCTGGACCGCGGCGTGAACGGCCGGACCGGGGCTGAGCGCGGCCTGCGCCTCGGCCCGCTCGATCCAGGCCCACGCCTGCTCGGCGCCGCCGTCGCGCTCGTTCATCGCCAGCGCGATCATCGCGCGGGCCGCGCGGTCCGGGCGTTCGGCCAGCTCCTCGGCGGCGCGCGCCACCTCCTGGAACCCGGCCCGGTCGCCGGCGTGGCTGACCATGAGCAGCCCCAGCGACAGCCGGACCTCGCCGCGCGCCGTGGCCGGCAGCCGGGGGTCGGCCAGGATCCGGCGCAGCGCTCGGGCGTCGGTGACGTAGTCGACGCCGTTGACCGCGATCCCGGCGAGCGCCAGCGCGGCATGCGAGCGGCGGTCGCCGGAGATGCCGGGCTGCTCCAGGATCCGGTGCAGCAGCGCGGCGGCGGTGCCGGAGTCGCCGAGCGAGACCGCCTGGTCCGCGGCGGCTTCGGCGCGGTCCAGCCAAGCGTTCGGGTCGCCGAGTTGCATGCTGTGGTGCGCGATCTGGACCAGCGGCGGCGGGGTCTGGGCCTCCAGGACCGCGATGGCGCGGCGGTGCAGGCGGCCGCGCAGCGGGCCGGGCATCTGCTCGTAGGCGACGCGTTGGGCCAGCATGTGCCGGAAGTAGTAGCGGTCGGTGTCGGTCTCCTGCAGGACCGCGACGCGCAGCGCCTCGGTCAGACCGCGCGCGGCCTGGTCCGGTTCCAGGTCGGCGACCTGGGCCAGCAGCTGCTCGGCGGCCGGGACGTCCAGGACCGCGGCGGCTTCGACGACGGTTCGGGCCGGGTCGGACAAGGCGCTGAGGCGTTCGGTGAACGCCTCGCGCAGCCCGCGGGGCACCTCGGCGTGCGTGAGGTCGTCGATCAGGTCTCCGCCGGGGCCGGGGTCCGTCCCTGGGCCGCGCTCGGTCAGCGTGATCAGGTCTTCCTCGGCGGCCAACGGCAGGCCCTCGCTGCGCTGGTACAGGACGCTGCCCAGCTCAGGGGTGGCGTGCTTGCCGAGCGCGTCGTGGGCCAGGGCCAGCACGTCGGAGTCGGACAGCGGGTTGAGGTGGATCGCGGCGCCGCTGACCCCGGGCTGGCGCCGGTAGGACGGGCCCAGGACCGACACGCCCGGCGGCAGGTCCTCGTTCCGGTAGGTGAGGACCAGGCTGAGCTGTCCGGGCATGTCGCGGGTGAGCAGCAGGAGCAGTTCGCGGGTGGCCTCGTCGATCCAGTGCGCGTCCTCGATGACCAGGACCGCCGAGCCCAGGCCGGCCAGGAACGAGCACAGGCCGTTGACCAGTTGGTAGCGCTTGCCGTGGGCGTCGGCGGCCGGCGGGGGCGGTGCCGGGAGCCGGCCGGCCAGATCGGGCAGCAGCGGCGCCAGGGCGCCAACGCTGGGCGGGATGTCGACGGCCGGCGGGAGCCAGTCGCCGGCCTTGCGCAGCGCGTCGATGACCGGGCCGTAGGGGTACGGTTCGCGCAGCGGGTGGCACAGCCCGGTCAGGACCCGGCCGCCGGCCGCGGCGACGGCTCCGGCGGCCTCGTGCACCAGGCGGGACTTGCCGATACCGGCCTCGCCCTCGACCAGGACGACGGCCGGCGGGTGCCGGACGGCGGCCAGCAGCAGGCCGATCTCCCGTTCGCGCCCGACGAAGGCGAAGCCCGCGCCCGACCACGCCACCGTTTCGGTGTCGTCCGGGGCGTGCCGCGAGGAAACCGCCACGTGATCACCCGTCCAGATTTCCTCCAAAGTAGATCAAGCGGTGGTCTTTGGCTACGCGGGTTCCTCAAGCCTGCGCGGTGCGCGTCTTGAGGTCTGCCTCGGTGATTTCCCGCAGGACGCGGCAGGGCGTCCCGACCGCGACCGTCATCGCCGGAATGTCCCGGCTGACGACGCTGCCGGCCCCGATCACCGACCCGTAGCCGATACGCACCCCCGGCAGCACCACGGCGTTGCTCCCGATCCAGACCTTGTCCTCGATCACGATCGGCTCCGAGAACCGGCCGAAGTCCGCACGCCGCGCCGGGTGCACCGGATGGCCGGTGGTGGTCAGGGTCACGCTCGGCGCGATCATGACGCCGTCGCCGATCCGGATCTCGACGTCGTCGACGAACGTCAGGTTCACGTTGCCGAAGAAGTCGTCGCCGATGTGCACGTTGCTGCCGAACCCGGCGGCGAACGGCGGCAGCAGGACCGTGCGCGCGCCGACCGAGCCGAAGATCGCCTCCAGCAGGGCCCGGCGTTTGTCCGGTTCGCCCGGTGGAGTGCGGTTGTACTCGAATATCTCATCCGTGCGACGCTGTGAGGCCTGGAAGGCGGCTTCTGTCTCGGTATAGACGAGTCCCTTCGCGATCCGCGCCAGGACTAGTTCCTCATCATTCTGCGACACAGCAGAACACTCCGTTCTTTGCTCTGTATGGGGATCCACGGGGCTGCAGCAGAGGATTGACTCCTATTGGCAAGGCTCGCATATTCCCGGTGGGGGCTGTCGCTCCCGTTCATCCACCACCGGGAGGCAATATGTACGATCGTGTTCCCCCGTCCGTCGCGAGATTCCTGCGGCGCTCCGGCGTCCGCGTCGCGGCGCTCGGCGCGGCGTTCGCTCTCGTCCTGGCGTTCGGCGCGCCGGCGAGCGCCGCGACCAGCGGCACGAGCGGCAGCGCGACCGGCAGCGCCGCGGTGGCTCGCGGGGCCCGGCCGGCCCTCGCCCCGATCGTCCCGTTCGGGTGCGCCAAGGTCGTCAAGGGTCGGGCGCAGTGCCTGGGACGGGGACGGCTCGCGCCGAACACCACCGGCAGCCCGACCAGCTCCGGGCTCAAGCCCTCGGACCTGATATCGGCGTACAAGCTCAGCGGCACCAGCGGGGCCGGGCGGACGGTGGCGATCGTCGACGCCTTCGACGACCCGAACGCCGCCAGCGACCTGGCGGCCTACCGCAGCGCGTACGGCCTGCCGGCCTGCACCGCCGCGAGCGGCTGCTTCCAGAAGGTGAACGGTAACGGCGCGGCCTCGCCGCTGCCGGCGGCGGACTACGGCTGGGCCGAGGAGGAGAGCCTGGACCTGGACATGGTCTCGGCGATCTGCCCCGGCTGCCACATCCTGCTGGTGGAGGCGGCCGGCGCGGACACCACGTCGCTGACCACCGCCGAGGACACGGCTGCGGCGAACCCGGCCGTGGTGTCGATCTCCAACAGCTGGGGCGCGGCCGAGGACAGCTCGACGCTGGCCGCCGACTCGCACTTCAACCACCCCGGCAAGGCGATCACCGCCAGCTCCGGCGACGGCGGCTACGGCGTGCTGTGGCCGGCGGCCTCGCAGTACGTCACCGCGGTCGGCGGCACCAGCCTGAGCACCGCCTCGAACGCCCGCGGCTGGACCGAGACCGCGTGGTCCGGCGCCGGCAGCGGCTGCTCGACGCAGGAGCCGAAGCCGACGTGGCAGACGGACACCGGGTGCGCGCACCGGACGGTCGCGGACGTGTCTGCGGTCGCCGACCCGAACACCGGCGTGGCCGTCTACGACACCGCGAACAGCTGCGGCGGCGGGGCGTTCTGCGACCTGCTGCTCTCCCTGGGCCTGGCCACCGGCGCCGACGGCTGGGTACAGGTCGGCGGGACCAGCGCGTCCTCACCGATCATCGCCTCGGTCTACGCCCTGGCCGGCAACACCGCCACGATCCAGTACGGCCACCAGCCGTACACGAACCCCGGGGCGCTGTTCGACGTGACCAGCGGCTCGAACGGGACGTGCACCCCGACGTACCTGTGCACCGCCGGAGCCGGGTACGACGGACCGACGGGGTTGGGGACGCCGAACGGGACCGGGGCGTTCTGACCCGGTAGGGCTTGGTCGACGGCTGAAGGCGGTGCCGGATCGGGGACGATCCGGCACCGCCTTTCGCAGTGTTTTAGGACTTCTGAGTTCTAGGACTTATAGACCAGGACGCAGGCCTGCTGGATCCGGTGCCATCCGCCGTTCTCGTTGACCCACAGGTTGGCGCAGTAGAAACCGGTGTACGTGGCGCCCTGGTAGGGCGTCTCGCACGAGGTGCCGGCACCGGGGCTGAGCGTGATCGTGATCGAGTTGCACAGCGTGGTGCCGTTCGGGTTGGTGATCTGGACGTGCCCGGTGTAGTAGTTGCCGGAGGAGTCGTAGAAGCCGGGGCTGAGGACCGACACCGAGCCGATGCCGTCGGCCACGACGTTCGAGCTACCGTCGATGTGCATGCAGAGGTGGAACACCTGCGACGCGTCATAGTTGCAGGTCGACGCGCTGGCGGAGGCACCGCCCGCAGACGTGACGGTGAGCCCGGCGGCGACGAGCGCCACCCCCAGAGCCGCGACCCGCGGCCTCGCGAGCAGCTTCCTCGACACCGATGTGCGCATGGACATAACTCTCTCCCTATGTCAGGTGGCCAAAGAATCGGATGGCTCGACGCCTTCGACGTTCCGAGTCTCGAACACACCTCTTGCGCGACGGTTGCGGTCCCATTGCGCAGGACCCTGCGAAACGAGGCAGCGGCTCCTCAGAACCCCCGAGCCAGCCGGTAGTACGCCTGATTCCACCGCTGCTCCCGCTCGAACTGCCGCACCCGCGTGTCCTCGTCGATGACCAGCAGCTCGACGCCGACGATCTCGGACAGGTCGCGCAGCACCTCGGTGCTCAGCGCCGAGGAGTAGACCGTGTGGTGCGGCGCGCCGGCGATGAGCCAGGCCTCTGCGGAGGTGCGGAGGTCCGGCCGGGGCGACCAGACGGCGCGCGCCACCGGCAGGTTCGGCAGCGGCTCGGGCGGGGCGATGGTGTCGATCTCGTTGGCGACCAGGCGGAAGCGGTCGCCGAGGTCGGCCAGGCCGGCCACGAACGCCGGGCCGGGGGCGGCGTCGAAGACCAGGCGGACCGGGTCTTCGCGGCCGCCGATGGACAGCGGGTGCAGTTCCAGTTTCGGGCGGCCGGCCGCGATCGTGGGACAGACCTCCAGCATGTGCGCGCCGAGGACCAGGCCGCGGTCGTCCTCCAGGTGGTAGGTGTAGTCCTCCATGAAGGAGGTGCCGCCGGGCAGTCCGACCGCAGCAGCTTTCAGCGCGCGCAGCAGCACCGCGGTCTTCCAGTCGCCCTCGCCGCCGAAGCCGTAGCCGTCGGCCATCAGGCGCTGCACCGCCAGCCCCGGGAGCTGGCGCAGCGCGCCGAGGTCCTCGAAGTTCGTGGTGAAGGCGCCGAAGCCGCCGTCGCTGAGGAACCGGCGCAGTCCGGCCTCGATGCGTGCGCCGTAGCGCAGCGATTCGTGGCGTTCGCCGCCGGGCAGCAGCTCCGGGGCGACGTCGTAGAAGTCCGGGTACTCGGAGACGAGCGCGTCGACCGCCTCCTCCGGGGCCTGCTCGACCGCCTCGGCCAGCGCGTTGACGCCGTAGCCGTTCACCGACACGCCGAACGTCAGCTCGGCCTCGACCTTGTCGCCCTCGGTGACCGCGACGTCCCGCATGTTGTCGCCGAAGCGCGCCAGCCGCAGCGTGCGCAGCGCGGCGGCGGCCAGGGCGGCGCGCGTCCAGTCGCCGACGCGGGCGGTGACAGTCGGGTCGGAGACGTGGCCGAACACGGTCTTGCGCGGCACCCCGAGCCGGCTCTGCACGTACCCGAACTCGCGGTCGCCGTGCGCGGCCTGGTTCAGGTTCATGAAGTCCATGTCGATGCTGGACCACGGCAGCGCCCGGTTGGCCTGGGTGTGCAGGTGCAGCAGCGGCTTGCGCAGCGCGTCCAGGCCGGCGATCCACATCTTGGCCGGGGAGAACGTGTGCATCCAGGCGATCACGCCGACGCAGTCGTCGTCCGCGTCGGCCTCCAGCATCACCCGCCGGATGGCGGCGCTGTCGGTGAGCACCGGGCGCCAGGTGACCGGCACGGGTATCGCGCCGTCGGCGTCCAGGGCCGCGGCGACCTCGCGCGACTGCTCGGCGACCTGCCGCAGCGTGTCCTCGCCGTACATGCCCTGCGAGCCGGTGAGGAACCAGATTTCGGCGGTCATCGCTGTGTGTCTCCCTGTGAGGCGGACCGGTCCGAGGACTGGCCGTAAACGTTCTGATAGCGGTCGTACAGCGAGGCGATGTCCTGCTCCCCGATGGGCAGCGGACGGCCGTGCGCGCGGGCCAGGTGGACCGTGCGGGCCACGTCCTCGGTCATCACGGCCGCCTTGACCGCGGCCTTGGCACTCTCGCCGACGGTGAACACGCCGTGGTTGCGCATGAGCACGGCCGGGGAGTTGCTGCCGGCCAGGGTCTCGACGATGCCCCGGCCGATCGAGTCGTCGCCGATCAGCGCGAACGGCCCGACCGGGATCTCGCCGCCGAACTCGTCGGCCATCGCGGTCAGCACGCACGGCACCGGCTCGCCGCGCGCCGCCCAGGCCGAGGCGTAGGTGGAGTGGGTGTGCACGACGCCGCCGACCTCGGGCAGGTGCCGGTAGACGTAGGCGTGCGCGGCGGTGTCGGAGGACGGCGCGAGGTCCCCTTCCACCACGTCGCCGTCGAGGTCGCAGACGATCATGTTCTCCGGGGTCAGGTCGTCGTAGGCGACGCCGGAGGGCTTGATGACCATCAGGTCCGCCCCCGGCACGCGCGCCGAGACGTTGCCCGCGGTCCACACCACGAGCTGGTAGCGGACCAGCTCGGCGTGCAGGTCGCAGACCTCGCGGCGGATCCGGGCTATGTCGGTGCTCACTGTGCTCGGCCTTTCTCAGAGGCAGGGTCGGAGGCGAGGGCGGCGTTGCGGATCTTGCGCAGGCGGTGGAGCGCTCCCCCGCCGCCGGCGAACGCGTCATGGAGAGAGCGGTACTCGGCGAACAGCACGTCGTAGGCGTCGGCGCGCGCCGGGTCGGGAACGTACGCGGCGACCTCGCAGGCGCCCATCGCCTCGGCGGCGGCGGGGACGTCCGGATACGCCCCGGCGGCGACGGCGGCGTGGATCGCCGAGCCGAGCGCCGGGGCCTGCTCGGACACCGCGACCGAGACCGGCCGGCGCAGGATGTCGGCGTAGAGCTGCATCAGGAAGCTGTTCCGCTTCAGGCCGCCGGCGACCACGAACTCGTCGACCTCGACGCCGCCGGCTTCGAAGGCCTCGACGATGACGCGGGTGCCGAAGGCGGTGGCCTCCAGCAGCGCGCGGTAGACCTCCTCCGGCCGCGTGGCCAGCGTCAGCCCGATGACCACCCCGGACAGGTCGTGGTCGACCAGGATCGAGCGGTTGCCGCCCATCCAGTCCAGGGCGATCAGCCCATGGCCGCCGACCGGCTGGTCCGCGGCGGCCGCGGTCAGCGTGTCGTGGTCCTGGCCGGTCAGGCGGGTCCACCAGGCGAAGATGTCGCCGACCGCGCTCTGCCCGGCCTCGTAGCCGTAGTAGCCGGCGGTGATGCCGCCGTCCACGACGCCGCAGATGCCCGGGACGTCGGCCAGGACCGGGCTGTTGAGCACGTGGCAGGTGGAGGTGCCCATGATCGCCAGCAGCTTGCCGGGTTCGACGGCGCGCGCCGCCGGAGCGGTGACGTGCGCGTCGACGTTGCCGGCGGCCACCGCGATGCCGGCGGGCAGGCCGGTCCACTTCGCCGCACGCTCGCTGAGGCCGCCGACGCGGGAGCCGAGGGCGGCCAGGCCGCCGGGGTGCTCCAGGCGCGTGGTCGCGAAGTCGGCGAAGCGCGGGTCGAGGGCTGCCAGGAAGTCAGTGGACGGATAGGCGCCGTCCTGGAAGATCCCCTTGTAGCCGGCGGTGCAGGCGTTGCGGGACTCAGTGCCGGTCAGCTCCCAGACGATCCAGTCGGCGGCTTCGATCCAGCGTTCGCAGCGCTCGTAGACGTCCGGTGCTTCGTGCAGCACCTGGAGCGCCTTGGCGAACTCCCACTCCGAGGACTGCTTGCCGCCGTAGCGCGGGGCCCAGGCCTCGCCGCGCTCGGCGGCCAGGGCGTTGATCGCGTCGGCCTGGCCCTGGGCGGCGTGGTGCTTCCAGAGCTTGGGCCAGGCGTGCGGCACGCCGGCCAGGCCCTCGACCTCGCACAGCGGCGTGCCGTCGGCCAGCGCGGGCAGCACGGTGCAGGCGGTGAAGTCGGTGGCCAGGCCGATCACGGCGGCGGGGTCGACGCCGCCGGCGGCCAGGGCCGCGGGCACGGCTCCGCGCAGCACTTCGCGCCAGTCCTCAGGGTTCTGCAACGCCCAGTCCGGCGGCAGCGGGCCGGTACCGTCCGGAAGCCGGTGGTCGATGACGCCGTGCCGGTACTCGACGACCGCGCTGCCGACTTCCCGTCCGTCGGCGACGCGCACCACGACGGCGCGTCCGGACAACGTCCCGAAGTCGACGCCCACGACGTACTGCGCGATGTTAGCGGTAACACTACTCATGGTCGGACGCGATCCCTCCACGGTTCTTCCTCCGTTGGCAGGTGTTGCTGTTCAGGTCCGCCGCGCGGTGCTGCGCCGCACGACGAGCTCGGTCGGTATGACCACCGCGGTCGGCGTGGCCGGCTGTCCGCCGCCGATCTGGTCCAGCAGCAGCGCCATGCTGCGCCGGCCGAGCGCCGCGAAGTCCTGGCGCACCGTGGTCAGCGGCGGGGTGAAGAACGCGGCCTCGGGGATGTCGTCGTAGCCGATGACGCTCACGTCCTCCGGCACCCGCCGCCCGGCCTCGTGCAGGGCGAGCAGCACACCGAGCGCCAACTGGTCGTTGGCGGCGAACACCGCGGTCACCGCGGGGTCGGCGGCCAGCAGCTTGCCGCGCTCGTACCCGGAGGCCGCGCTCCAGTCCCCGGGCAGCGGCTCCGGAACCGGCGCGCCGGCCGCGGTCAGGGCGTCGCGCCAGGCGCGCTCACGCTCGCGCGCCTCACTCCAGTCCGCGGGTCCGGTCAGGTGGTGCACCGTGGCGTGGCCGAGGTCCAGCAGGTGCCGGACGGCCGCGAGCGGGCCGTCGTACTGGTCCACGGTCGCCGAGGCCACGGTCTGCGCCGCGGACAGCGCGACCACCGGCAGCATGCCGGGCAGATGCCGCACCACCTGGTCGGCCGGAACGTGCCCGGGGATCAGGATGATGCCGTCCACACCCTGCCCCCGCAGCCGGTCGGCGGCCTCGGCCACCGAGCGGCGGCTGGGCGAGGCCAGGCCCATGACCGAGACGAAGTAGTCGGCGTCGCGCGCGCTGCTCTCGATCGCACTGACCATGGAGGCCGGCCCGAACAGCGTGGTGTCGAAGCTGACCACGCCGATGGTGCGCGAGGATCCGGTGGCCAGGGCGCGCGCTATGGCGTTGGGCCGGAAGTCCAGCTGCGCGGCCGCGGCCAGCACCTTGGCCCGGGTCTCGGCACTGACCCGCGGGTGATCCTTGAACACCCGGGACACCGTCTGGTGCGAGACCCCGGCCAGTTCGGCCACGTCCCGCAGCCCCGGACGGCCGCCGCCGCGCCCCGCCTCGGCGGTGCGCACCCGCTCACTGGTCACGTAGTGCTCTCCTCGTCCTGGTGCCCACCGGCCCCGTCTCCCACCGTCAGCGCAGCTTATCGAGCCGTTCCGGCCCGGCGCTTGGCCCACACGTCGAAGGCCACCGCGGCGAGCAGGATCAGACCCTTGACCAGCATGACGCGCTCGCTGGGCGCGCCCAGCAGCGACATGCCGTTGTTGATGACGCCCATGATCAGGCCGCCGGTGATCGCCCCGACCACCTTGCCGACCCCTCCGGTCACCGCCGCACCGCCGATGAACGCCGCGGCGATCGCGTCGAGCTCGAAGTTGGTGCCGGCGGTCGGCCCGGCCTGGTTCAGCCGGCCGGCGAACACCACGCCGGCGATCGCGGCCAGCACCCCCATGTTCACGAAGATCCAGAAGGTGACCTTCTTGACCTTCACCCCGGACAGCACCGCGGCCTGGGAGTTGCCGCCGATCGCGTAGACGTGCCGGCCGAACACGGTGCGGGAGGCGACCAGGCTGTAGCCGAGGACCAGGACCGTGAGCAGCACCAGCACCCACGGCAGGTTCTTGTACCGGGCCAGCTGCACCACGACGCCCAGCACCACGAGCGCCATCAGCGCCATCTTGCCGACGAACAGCCCCACCGACTCGACCTGCTGACCGTAGCGCTGCTTGGCGGTGCGGGCCCGCCACTGCGAGGCGACCCCGGCGAGCACCGCCACCACACCGATGACCAGGGTGAACAGGTCGGCGCCGCCGAGGGAGCCGAGGCCGACGTTGCCCAGTACCGAGCCGAGGAATCCGGTGGACAGGGTGCGGACCTGGTTCGGGAACGGACCGATGCCCTGGTTGCCCAGGACGGTCATGGTCAGCGCGCGGAACACCAGCATGCCGGCCAGCGTCACGATGAAGGCCGGAAGCCCGAAGTAGGCGACCCAGTAGCCCTGCCAGGCCCCGATCGCGGCGCCGGCGATCAGCGTGATCAGCAGCGCCAGCGGCCAGGCCATGTGGTGGTTGACCATCAGCACCGCGGATATCGCGCCGGTGACCGCGACCACCGAGCCCGCCGACAGGTCGATGTGCCCGGCGATGATCACCAGGATCATCCCGATCGCCAGGACCAGGATGTAGGAGTTCTGGACGATCAGGTTGGAGACGTTCTCCGGCGTCAACAACAGCCCGTGGGTCAGGATGTCGAAGAGCACGACGATGGCCGCGAAAGCCAGGTAGATGCCGCTGGCACGGAGGTTGATCTCGAAGCGGGGTCGGGCCGAACCGGCGCCGGGCCCGGCGGGAGTCGCCACTCCTGTCTCGCTGGGCGGGGCGATGCTGCTCATCACTGGTCCTCTACTTGCTCAAAGGGAGCTGCTGTTTCCAGCTCTCGGGGTGCTTCTTGTTCGGATTCGGCGGTCGGCTCCGGCGTGGTGAGGATCTCCTCGGCCGTGACGTCCGCCTCCAGGAGGGATTCGGTGGTCATCAGGGTCATGAGACGCTCGGGGGTGGCCTGGTCCCGGTCCAGCACCCCGGTGATGCGCCCGGCCGACATCGCGTACACGCGGTCGCAGATGCCCAGCAGTTCGGGCAGCTCCGAGGAGATGACCAGCACCGCCTTGCCCGCGTCGGCCAGCCGGTTGACGATCGTGTAGATCTCGAACTTGGCTCCGACGTCGATCCCGCGCGTGGGCTCGTCCAGGATGAGCACGTCCGGGTCGGCGAACATCCACTTGGACAGCACGACCTTCTGCTGGTTGCCGCCGGAGAGTTTGCCGGTGACCGCGGTCACCGCCGGGGCCTTGATGTTCATCTCGGCGCGGTAGCCCTCGGCGACCTTGTACTCCTCGCGCGGGTCGACCAGGCCGGCCCTGGCCAGCTTGGGCAGCGCGGCGGCGGAGATGTTGCGTTTGATGTCGTCGATGAGGTTCAGGCCGTAGCGCTTGCGGTCCTCGGTGGCGTAGCCGATGCCGTGCGCGATCGCGTCGTCGACGCTGCGGACCCGGATCTCCTTGCCGTCCTTGACCAGCCGGCCGGAGATGTCAACGCCGTAGCTGCGGCCGAACACGCTCATCGCCAACTCGGTGCGCCCGGCCCCCATCAGTCCGGCCAGCCCGGTGATCTCGCCGCGGCGCAGCGTCAGGTTCGCACCGTCCACGACCTTGCGGCCGCGCTGCGTCGGGGAGAAGACGGTCCAGTCCTCGATCCGCAGCACCTCCTCCCCGATCGCCGGGGTGTGCTCGGGGTAGCGGTGCTCCAGGTCGCGGCCGACCATGCCGGTGATGATCCGGTCCTGGGTGACCTCCTGGGTGTGGAAGTCCAGGGTCTGGATGGTCCGGCCGTCCCGCAGGATGGTCACGGCGTCGGAGACCGCCTCGATCTCGTTCAGCTTGTGCGAGATGATGACGCAGGTCACGCCCTCGGAGCGCAGACCGCGCAGCAGGTCCAGCAGGTGTTCGGAGTCGGCGTCGTTGAGCGCGGCGGTCGGCTCGTCCAGGATCAGCAGCCGGACCTTCTTCGACAGCGCCTTGGCGATCTCGACCAACTGCTGTTTGCCGACGCCGAGGTCGGACACCCGCGCGGTCGGGTTCTCCTTCAACCCGACGCGCGCCAGCAGCTCGGCGGCCTCGGCGTTGGTGCGGTGCCAGTCGATCAGCCCGCGCCGGACCCGCTCGTTGCCCAGGAAGATGTTCTCGGCGATCGACAGGTACGGCGAGAGCGCCAGCTCCTGGTGGATGATGACGATGCCGCGGGATTCGCTGTCGCGGATGTCGCTGAAGGCGCACACCTGGCCGTCGAAGGTGATCTCGCCGTCGTAACCGCCGTGCGGGTAGACCCCGGACAACACCTTCATCAGCGTGGACTTGCCGGCGCCGTTCTCGCCGCAGATCGCGTGGATCTGCCCGCGCCGGACCTCCAGGTTCACGTCCTGCAGTGCCTTCACGCCGGGGAACGTCTTGGTGATGCCGGCCATTTTCAGGATGACGTCGTCCATCGGCCGGCCCTACTGGAGCTGCGCGGCGGTGTAGTAGCCGCTGTCGATGAGGACGTGCTGGTAGTTGTCCTTGTAGACGGTGTTGAAGTCCAGGACCTCGGTCGGCACGACCTTGACGCCGTTGTTGTAGTCGGTGCTGTTGGTCGGGACCGGCTGGCCCTTGAGGACCTCGTCGGTCATCGAAACCGCGAGGGAGGCCAGCTTGCGGGTGTCCTTCCAGACCGTCGCGTACTGCTCGCCGGCGATGATCGACTTCACCGAGGCCACCTCGGCGTCCTGGCCGGTGACGATCGGGTACGGCTGCCCGGCCGTGCCGTAGCCGGCGGACTTCAGCGCGGACAGGATGCCGATCGACAGGCCGTCGTACGGCGACAGCACGCCCTGCACCTTCGCGCCGGAGGAGTACGTCTTGGTGATCAGGTCCTCCATGCGCTTCTGCGCGGTGGCCGGATCCCAGCGCAGGATGGCGACGGTGTTGAAGTCCTTCTCGCCGCTCTTGACGACCAGCTTGCCGCTGTCGAGGTAGGGCTTGAGGGTGTCCATGGCGCCGCGGAAGAAGAACGGCGCGTTGTTGTCGTCCGGGGAGCCGGCGAAGACCTCGATGTTGACCGGACCGGCCGGCGGCGTCGCGGCGTCGCTGCCGTCCTCCTTCTTGAAGCCCAGCCCGACGAGCAGCGACGTGGCCTGCTGCACCCCGACCTTGTAGTTGTCGAAGCTGGCGTAGTAGTCGACGTCCGCGGACTTCATCAGCAGCCGATCGTACGAGATGACCTTGATGCCCTTGTCGTGGGCTTCCTGCAGCTGGTTGCTCAGGGCGGTGCCGTCGATGGAGGCGACGATCAGGACCTTGGCGCCCATCGAGATCTGGTTCTCGATCTGGTTGGCCTGGGTCGGGATGTCGTTGTTGGCATACTCCAGGTCGACCTTGTAGCCGAGCTTCTCAAGGCCCGACTTCACGTTGTCGCCGTCGTGGATCCAGCGCTCCGAGGAGCGGGTGGGCATGGTGACGCCGACCAGCGCGCCGGCGGTCGAGCCGCCGGAGCCGGCCGCCTTGTCCGCGGTCTTGGTGGACGACCCGCAGGCCGCGAGGGTCGTGGCGAGCGTGACGCCGGTGATGGCGGCGGCGATCTTGCTGAGGTTCACGTCGCTCCTTCAGGCAGGGCTGACACGGGGTCAGGGGGTGACGGGAGGGGGTGGGAGTGCGTACAAAAGGAGGTCGCCGCTGTCGACGGTCGACGACAGCTTCGTGGGACGAGAGTGTTACCGGTAACTCAAGGCCTGTCAAGGGTCCGCCCGGAGTCGCGAGGTCAGGCCGGGGCCCAGGTTAAGGGCTGGTGTTATCGCTAACATGGCTAGCGCCAGCACGACCGTGCGGCGGTGGGGACTCTGCACGGGCCTTCGGGCTCCAACGCACGTTCACGCCCCGGGCAAGATCACGGCTCAGGCCAGTGACTCTCGATGAACGCTAAAAACCGCGCCGCCGCCGGCGCGAGCGTCTGATCGGTGCGCCAGGTCAAGCCGATCGTCCGGCGCGCGGCCGGGGCGGTCAGGGCGATGCCGACGGTACCGGACAGTCCCGCGAACTGCTCCGGGACGACGGCGACACCGAGACCGGCGGCCACCAGCCCCTCGATGGTGGCCAGGTCCGCGCTCTCGAACGAAATCCGGGGTACCACCCCCGCCTCGGCCAGCAGCGTGTCCACCAGCGTCCGGAAGCCGAAGCCGACCGGCGTCATGACCAGTTCCTCCTCGGCGATCTCGCTGAGCGCCACCCGCTTGCGCCCCCGCAGCCGATGCGTCGGCGGCACCGCCAGCACCAACCGCTCGCGCTGCAACGGCAGCCACCCGAAGTCACCCTCCGGCCGCGGAAACGTCACCGCCAACTCGGCGGCGCCGGTGCGCAGGTCGGCCTGGATATGGTGACCTGGCTCCTGGCTCAGCAGGACCCGAACCCCGGGCGCGTGCCCATGAAAGGCGCGCAACAGCTGCGGCACCAGCGACGTCGCCATCGAGTCCAGAAACGCCAGCCGCACCACACCCCCGTCAGGATCCAAGCGCGCCGACAGCTCGGTGGTCAGCTGCTCGTACCGAGCCAGCAGCTCCCGAGCCGCGGCTACGACGAGGTCACCGTTCGGGTTCGGCGCGACGCCGTCCGATCCCCGCTCGAACAGCCGCGTCCCCAGCTCAGCCTCGACCCGCGCCAGCGCCCGAGACAGTGTCGGCTGGCTGACACCCAGGATCGCGGCGGTATGGGTCATGTGGCGGTGGTCGGCGAGCGCCACAAACCAGCTCAGATCGCGCAGCAGCACAAGACCCACGATACGCCGCCCGATACGCGAGACGCATCGAGAAAGTCCGTTTCCGCTATTGGACGCATGACAAACATCGAGTCACGATCATCGGGTGAGCACAGTCGCCGACCCCACCACCGCACGACCCGAACACCAGGGCCACCTCCCCGGCACCCCGGAGTTCCGCCGCGTCCTCACCGCCCTGTTCGCCGCCGGCATCGCGACCTTCGTCCTCCTCTACGACACCCAGGCCCTGCTCCCCGACCTCACCCGCGCCTTCCACGTCTCCCCCACCGAAAGCACGCTCACCGTCTCGGCGACCACCGTCGGTCTGGCCCTGGCGCTGCTGGTGTTCGGCCCGCTGTCCGAGGCCCTGGGCCGCACGGTCCTGATCCGCTTCTCCATGGCCGCCTCCTCCGTACTGGCACTGGCCTGCGCGATAGCGCCCACCTGGGACTCCCTGATCGCGCTGCGGCTGCTCGCCGGCGTGGCCCTCGCCGGCCTGCCCGCCGTGGCCACCGCCTACCTGCGCGAGGAGATGCACCCCTCCGCCCAGGCCCGCGCCGCAGGGCTCTACATCGGTGGTACCGCGATCGGCGGTATGGCGGCGCGGCTGGTGACGGCGCCGATCGCCGAGGTGGCCGGGTGGCGGTGGGCTCTGGTGGCCGCCGCCGGTGTCTCCACGACCTGCGCGATCATCGTCGCCGTCACACTGCCGCCGTCCCGGCACTTCGTCGCGACCCGCCTGCGCGGTCGGACCGTGCTCGCGATGCAGCGCCGGGCGCTTGCGGACCCGGCGCTGCTCGCGCTCTACGCTCTCGGCGCCTGCGCGGTCGGGGCGCTGGTCGCGGTGTTCAACGCCGTGGGCTTCCGGCTCACCGCCGCGCCGTTCCATCTGGGCGTCGGATTGGTGAGTCTCATATTCCTGACGTACTCGCTGGGCACCGTCAGCTCCATGGTGTCCGGGCGCCTGGCCGACCGCCTCGGACGGCGGGCGATCGCGCCGATCGCCTGCGCCGTCGCGTTCGCCGGCGTGCTGCTGACGCTGACCGGCTCGCTCCCCGTCGTCATCGTCGGGATCGGCGCGCTGACCGTGGGGTTCTTCGCCGTGCACGGCCTGGCCAGCGGCTGGGTGACGGCGCGCTCGCACGCGTCCGGCGCCAGCCCCAGCCAGGCCGCGGCGTTCTACCTGTTCTCGTACTACGTCGGCTCTTCCGTGTTCGGCAGCCTGGGTGGCCGGGCCTGGTCGGCCGACGGCTGGCCGGGCGTGGTCACGGTAGCGGGCTCGCTGCTGGGGATCGCTGGAGTGCTAGCGCTGGCGCTGCGTCGGATCCCGCCGCTGGTCGCACCGTGAGGGTGTGGCTGGGCACCGCGACCCCGCCGCCGAGATGGTTGAACACCAGGTTCAGGGTGAAGGCCGACACCACCGCGATGGTGATCGGGCTGCCGAACACGATCTGCGCCCAGTCCGGGAACTTCTCGAAGAAGATCGAGTTGCCGAAGCGGTCGGAGGCGTAGGCGGGCAGCAGCGACAGGCCCAACGAGGTCGCCACGATCAGCAGGTTGTGGTTGCCGTGGAACTCGGTCTTCTTCAGCGTCTGGATGCCCACGGCGGTGACCGTCGCGAACATCACCAGCGCCGCGCCGCCGACCACGAACTCCGGCACCGCCGCCACGAACGCCCCGACCTTCGGCACCACACCCATCACCACCAGCATGCCGCCGGTCACGGCGGTGACCCAGCGCGAACGCACGCCGGTCATCTGCACCAGCCCGACGTTCTCGGCGAACAGCGTGTCGGGGAAGGAGTTCATCGAGCCGCCGAGCAGCGCCGACAGGCCGTCGGCGGCCAGGCCGCGGGTGATGTCGCCGCCGGTGAGCTCCTTGCCGGTCATCTCGGCGACCGCGATCATGTCGGCGGTGGACTCGGTGTAGGTGACCAGCATGACGATGCACATCGAGATCACCGCGGCGGCGTCGAAGCGGGGCGCCCCGAAGTGGAACGGCGCCGCCAGGCCCAGCCAGTCGGCGTGGCCGACGCCGGACAGGTCCCAGGAGTGCGTGCGGGTGCCGCCGGACCAGCTGTGCGTGAACAGGGCCAGCAGGCTGCCGGCGACGATGGCCAGCAGCGGCGCGATCTGGCCGAGGAAACCGCGCAGCGTGCGGGCCAGCACCAGAATGCCGAAGACCACCGCGAAGGCGACCATGATGTGCGAGACCTGGCCGTAGTGCGGGTCCTCGGTGTCGTGCCCGGCGATCATCGCGGCGGCCGGCCCGATCAGCGACAGCCCGATGACGGTGATGACGATCCCGGCGACCAGCGGCGGGAAGAAGCGGATCACCTTGGCGAACGGCTTGGCGATCAGCAGGCCGAACACTCCGGAGCAGAGCATGGCGCCATAGACGTAGGGCAGGCCCTTCTCCCCGCCGAACTTCGCGGCGATGGTGATCATCGGCGGGATGACGGTGAACGTCGCGCCGGCCACCACCGGCAGCCGCACGCCGAACAGCTTGCCGACGCCGACCGCCTGGATCAGCGTGGCGATCCCGGCGACCAGCAGGTCGGCGTTGACGAGCAGGGCGATGGTGGCGGCGGAGAGCTTGAGCGCGCCGCCGACGACGAAGGGGACAGCGATGGCGCCGGCGTACATGATGAACAGGTGCTGCAGGCCGAGGACGGTCAGCCGGGGCGCCGGCAGGACTTCGTCGACCGGATGTACCGGGGGTTTGGCAGTATCGCGCGTGCCGCTTTCGGATGTGCTCATGGAGGGGCTCCCTTGGCGTGAGGGGTTTATCACTGAGCCGTGCGCGCTGAGTCAGGAAACGGGGGGCGGAAGCCGACATCCGTTCCGGGCGAGTTTTCGCGGGCTGTTCACCTATTGGATGCGAAGCTAGTCCGTCGCCTGATACCCGGTCAATGACGCTCATCGGGTTTTTCTATAGTGACGCAGAATTCGTACCTTCCCACAATGCAGATTTCTGCGAAACCTGAAATGGGCATGGCGACACCCTCGCCGTCGAATTCCTACGGCGAGGGAATGCCATTCCGGGTGGGTTTTGTGCTATGCGTGGTCCGTCCATCGGGTGCGGACCGCGGCGAGGCCGGCGTCGGTGAGGGTTCCGTAGGCGCGCAGGCGTGCCACTCCCCCGTCGGGACGTACCTCCAGGCGCAGGTGGGTCACGGGGCGGGCGGCTTCCAGGCGGAAGCGGTGCTTGTAGTCCGGCAGCATGCGGGTCTGGCCGATCACCTCGAACCAGTCCGAGCCGGCTTCCCGGCCGGGCTGGTCCGCGCCGAGCAGGACGATGTGGTCCGGGGCGTTGCCCTTGTAGTTGGCGGTGTCGATCTCGATGACGGCCGGGACGCCTTGCGCGGCCAGGCGGACTTCGATCCAGTCTCCGGCGTCGTCGCGGCGGCGCGCGGTCTCCCAGCCCTCGCCCATGACGCGCGACTCGGCCGGCTTGATGAGGTTCTCGGGGGCGGAGAAGAACATGTTGGACGCGGCCACGATGCGCGCGCCATTGGTCAGCGCCGCGAGATCCACTCCCCCTGTGTCGAGGAACTGCGGGTCCGGGACGGCTTCGCCGTAGACGCGGAAGCGGGCTATACCGCCGTCGGGGATCATGGCGAGGCGGACGTGCGTGAAGCGGCGTGTGCTCTCCACGGCGAAGTGGTGCTCGGAGTCGCCGGACAGCGCACTGGTCGGGACGATCTCGGTCCATTCGGCGGCCAGCAGCTGCACCGGGGTGGGGAAGCCGGGAACGTTGGCCGCTTCGACGCGGGCGTAGGGCGGGTAGTTGCCGATGAAGAACGCTGTGTCGACGGTGACGCCGCGGATCACGCCGGGCAGGCCGAGGCGCACGATCGTGGAGTCGTGCTCGGTGCCGTCGATTCCGGGGCCGCCGGGGCGCCGGCGGCGGGTTTCCCAGCCGTCGACGATCTGGCCTTTGTGGCCGAAGGTATGCGGACTGAAGGTCGGCGGTTCGGGGCGGATCAGGGCTTCCTTCTCGCCGAAGAACTCGTCGTTGGCCCAGACCACGGCACCTCCGACGTCGCGGGCCGCGAGGTCGGTCAGCTGTGTGAAGGAGGGTGTGTCGCTCATCGGGCCTCCGAGTGCGTGAGGAATCTTCCGCGCGGGGCGGCGGTTACTGGCTCGCCGCGCAGGTAGGTCGCTCGTACCACGCCGCGCAGCTCGCGGCCGGCGTAGGGCGTGATGGGGTTCTTGTGGTGCAGGTTCGCCGGATCGACGGTGAACGCGGCATCGGGGTCGAACGCCAGCAGGTCGGCGTCGCAGCCCTCGGCGATGCGGCCCTTGGCGGGGAGCCCGGCCAGGTCGGCGGGACGCGTGGCCATCCAGGTCGTGACGTCGGCCAGGCCGTAGCCGCGGGCCCGGGCGCCGGTCCACACCGCCGACAGGCCCAGTTGAAGCGAGGAGATGCCGCCCCAGGCCGCGGCGAAGTCGCCGGAGTCGAGCTGCTTGAGGTCGGCTGTCGAAGGCGAGTGGTCGGAGACGACGATGTCGATCAGCCCCGCGGCGAGCGCCGCCCACAAAGCCTCCCGGTCAGCGGCGCCGCGGATCGGCGGGCAGCATTTGAACTGCGTGGCGCCGTCGCCGATCTCGTCGGCGCTGAAGGTGAGGTAGTGCGGGCAGGTCTCGGCGGTGATGCGTACGCCTTCGGCCCGCGCGGCTTCGAGGCGCGGCAGGGCTTCGGCGGCGGCGAGGTGCAGGATGTGGACGCGTGCGCGGTATTCGCGGGCGGCGTCGATGACGGCGGCGATGGCGCTGTCTTCGGCGGCGGCCGGGCGCGAGGCGAGGAAATCGCGGTAGCGGGTACTGGAAGGTGCGGCGGCGAGGCCTTCGGCGTTTTCGGCGTGGACGATGAGAAGTCCGTCGAACCGGGCGATCTCGCGCAATGCCTCGCGCATTTCCGGGACGGTCAGCGCGGGGAACTCTTCAACGCCGGAATCGGCGAGGAAGCATTTGAAGCCGAACACTCCCTTTTTGTGCAGCGGACGCAGCGAAGCGGTGTTTCCGGGAATCGCACCGCCCCAGAATCCGACATCGACGAAGCACTTGCCGTGCGCCGCTTTGCGTTTGACGGCGAGCGCCGAGACGTCGACGGTCGGCGGGATGGAGTTGAGCGGCATGTCGATGAGCGTGGTGACGCCGCCAGCCGCCGCCGCACGCGTCGCGGAGGCGAAGCCCTCCCAGCGCGTCCGGCCGGGCTCGTTGACGTGGACGTGCGTGTCGACGAGCCCGGGCAGCAGCGCGGTGTCGGCGAGGTCGAGATCGACGCGCGCGGTGAGGTCGGCCCGGTAGTCACCGACGGCCGCGATGCGTCCCGCGCGAACACCGACCGCGGCGGGCCGGAGCCCGTCGGGCAGGGCGGCGCGCGTGGAGCGGAGGACGAGGTCGAAGGGTTCGGTCATGAGGCGGCTCCACTGAAGGTGGCGGCGATGTCGGCCGCGAGCCGTTCGAGGAGCGGCCCGGCCTCCAGAACGCACCGGTCGAGATCGGACTCGATGCCGCTGAGGGTGTAGGCGGCGCGGATGCCGGCGGTTTCGAGCTCGGCGGCGGTCAGGGTGCAGACACCCGCGACCGCGACGACGGGGACTCCGGCTCGGGCGGCGGCACGCGCGACGCCGGCGGGGGCCTTGCCGCGCAGGGACTGGGGGTCGAGGGAGCCCTCGCCGGTGATGACCAGGCGGGCGCCGGCGGCCTTGGCCGCGAAATCGGCCAGGTCGAGCACGATGTCGATGCCGGGTTCGAGGCGCGCGCTGAGAAGAGCCAGAGCAGCAAAACCGATTCCGCCAGCCGCGCCCGCACCCGAAGCTTCGGCGATATCAAGCACTGGCAGACCAGCACCGCCAGCTGCCACCGCGAACTCTTGCACCGAGTCCGCGCGGACGCCAGAAGTATCGGCCGAGAGTCGCGCCCGAACGCCAGCCGTCTCGGCGCCGACCACCCGATCGCCAACCGAAGCACCACCCCGCGCCGGACCAGGCAACTCCCCGGCAGCCGAGCTCTCCCCCGCCGCCCGCGCCCGGCCGCCAGCCGTCTCGGTGCCGAGCACCTGGCCGAGGGCCGAGCAGTGCTCTTGCGCCAAGCCATTCGCCGAGCCGCCGGCCGAGCCGGGACCGAAGCCCCGACCCGACACGGTGTCCTGAATCGTGTCCTGAATCGTGTCCTGAACCACGCGCGACCAGTTCGCCAGCGCCGCGTCGAGCAGCGCGACATCCTCGGCCGTCGCGCCCTTCTGCGGTCCGTAGATCGCGGCGGCGCCGTTCGGGCCGAGCAGCGGGTTGTCGACATCGCTGGCGACGATCAGCTCCCCGATCTCCGCCAGCTCCGCCAGGTCGACGCGCGCCAGCCGTGCCAGTGCGGCGCCGCCTCGTGGGAGCTCGTTCCCCTCGGCATCGAGGAGCCGCGCGCCGAGCGCCTGAACCAGGCCCGCTCCCCCGTCGGTGCAGGCGCTGCCGCCGAGTCCGAGGATGATCCGCGTGCAGCCGGCGTCCAGTGCGGCGCGGATCAGCTGGCCCGTGCCGTACGACGTCGCCGACAGCGGCGCCGCCTCCCCGCGCGGCAGCCGCCGGAGCCCGGAGGCCTCGGCGACTTCGATCACCGCCGTCCGGCCGCGGACCGCGAAGCCCGCCTCGATCGGTTCGCCGGTCGGGCTGGTCGCGCTGGTCAGGACCCTGGCGAAGCCGGCCTCGACCGCCGCGTCGACCGTGCCCTCGCCGCCGTCGGCGACCGGGACCGTGCGGACGCCCAGGCCCGGGACGGCGCGCCGCAGGCCCGCCGCCAGGTGCGCGGTGGCCTCGGCGGCCGTCAGCGAGCCCTTGAACTTGTCCGTGGCCAGCAGCACGTGCCCCGCGCTGGACACCGTCCTCACACCAGTGCTTCCGGCAGTGCTTCGGGCAGCGGCTCGAACTCGCGCACCGCGTCGATCGCGGGGCCGTGCGGGGTGTTCGCCTCGCGCTCGATCATGATCTCCACCAGCACCGGCCGGCTGGTCGCCGCCGCCTGCTTGCGGGCCCACTCCAGGGTGGGGCGGATCTCGTCAGGGGCGAACACGCGGCGTCCCGAGCATCCGTAGGCCTCCATGATCTTGACGTTGTCGGTGCCGTAATCGTCGTAGTGGATGTCGACTTGATAGTTCATCTCGTAGCCGATCGAGGCCTGGCGGATCAGGCCCAGGTACTCGTTGTTCAGCATGATCAACACGAACGGGATGTCGTACTGCGCGCCGACCGCCAGCTCCTCCACCAGGAAGTGGAAGCCGTAGTCGCCGACGATGCCGACGACCTCGGTGTCCGGCTCGGTGTGCCGCAGCGCGGTCTTCACGCCGATCGCCGCCGGGATCTCCCAGCCGAGCGGTCCGGCCTGGCCGCAGACCTGGTAGCGGCGCGGCTGATAGGCCTTCTGGTGCTGGCCGCCCCAGATCTGGTACAGGCCGATCGCGGTCACGAAGTAGGTCGAGGGGTCGAAGATCTCGTTGATCTCCTTGTAGACCCGCGGCGCCTTGATCGGCACCGAGTCGAAGTCCTCGCGTCGGGTCAGGTTCTCCTTCAGCGAGGCGACCCGGGACGCCCAGCCCGCAGGCCCGCGCCCGCCGCCGTCCCCGACGCCCCGCGCCTTGGCCGCCGCCAGCAGCGCCCGCAGGAAGAGCCGCGCGTCCGACACGATCCCCAGGTCCGGCTCGAACACCCGCCCCAGCTGCGTCGCCTCGATGTCTACGTGGATGAACTTCCGATCGCCCCGGTACACGTCCAGCGTCCCGGTGTGCCGGTCGCCGAAGCGCGCGCCGACGGCGAGCACGAGGTCTGACTCCAGGAACGACGCGTTCCCGTACCGCTGCGAGGTCTGCACGCCGGTCATCCCCGCGTACAGCGGGTCGTCCTCGTCCACGGCGCCCTTGCCCATCAGCGTCACCTGCACCGGGATCCCCAGGTACGCCACCAGCTCGCGCAGCTCCGCGGCGGCGTCGGCGATGATCACGCCGCCGCCGGCCAGGATCAGCGGACGCTCGGCGGCCAGCAGCATGTCCAGCGCCTTCTCCACGCGCGGGGCGTGCGGCTCGACGACCGGCACCGGCAGCGGCGAGTCCAACGCCGCGTCGTACTCGATGTACTGCTTGGCGACGTCCAGCGGGATGTCGACCAGCACCGGCCCGGGCCGCCCCGACCGGGCGACGCGGAACGCCTCCCGGAAGATCCACGGCGCGGTCGCCGCCTCCTTGATCTGCACCGCCCACTTCGTCACCGGCGTGGCGCAGCCGACGATGTCGACGGCCTGGAACGCCTCCTTGTCCAGCGCCGTGGAGACGGCCTGGCCGGTGATGACGATCATCGGGATCGAGTCGGCCATCGCCGTGTACAGGCCGGTGATCATGTTGGTCCCGGCCGGTCCGGAGGTGCCGATGGCCACGCCGACCCGGCCGTTGGTCCTGGCCCAGCCGTCGGCCATGTGCGTGGCGCCCTCCTCGTGGCGCACGATCAGGTGGTCGATGCCACCTTCTTCCTCCATCGCCTTGTACAGCGGCAGGATCGCGGCCCCGGGGCAACCGAAGGCGGCATCGACGCCCTCGGACTTCAGGACCTGCACCACCGCGTTCATCACGGGCATCTTCATGAGCTTCAGTTCGCCTTTCGTGCGGCGCCGCCGGAGCGGCCGGACAGGTTCTCGGCCACGGCCAGCAGCGCGGAGTGGTCCCGGTCGCCCAGGCCCTGCGAGCGCGCGGCCTGGATCAGCGCGGCGACCAGGTTGGTCAGCGGCAGCGCCACCTCGGCCTGCCGCGCCGCGTCCAGGGCGATGCCCATGTCCTTGTGGTGCAGGTCGATGCGGAATCCGGGCTGGAAGTCGCGGGCCAGCATCGAGACCCGCTTGAGCTCCAGGATCCGGGATCCGGCCAGGCCGCCGGCGAGCATGTCCAGGCCCGCGGCGGCGTCCACGCCGGAGGCCTCCATCAGCACGACCGCCTCGGCGACCAGCGCGTACGTGCCGCCGACGACCAGCTGGTTCGCGGCCTTGACGACCTGCCCGGACCCGGCCGGACCGCACAGCGCCGCGACCTTCCCGACCGCGTCGAACACCGGACGCGCGGCCTCGAACACCTCGGGCTCGCCGCCGACCATGATGGACAGCACGGCGTCGATCGCGCCCTTCTCGCCGCCGGACACCGGGGCGTCCAGCACGCGCACGCCGAGCGCCGCGCCGGCCTTCGCGACCTCGATGGAGGTCTCGGGCCGGATGGTCGAGAAGTCGATGAACAGCGTGCCGGGCTTGATGGTCTCGAACACCCCGCCCTCGCCGAGGACCGCCGCCGCGACGTGCGGATGCGCGGGCAACATGGTGATCACGACATCGACGCCGTCGATCGCCTCGGCGATCGAGGCCGCGCCGGTCCCGCCGGCGGCGGCGAGCTTGGCGACGTGCGGGGCGTTCAGGTCGTAGCCGGTAACCTCGAATCCGGCCTTGAGCAGGTTCGCAGCCATCGGGGACCCCATGATCCCCAAGCCGATGAAGCCTATCTTCGTGCTCATGAAAGCGATTCCATCCATTCGAAGCTGTCGGTGGTGATGCCGGTGGACGGCTTGTACTCCAGCCCGACCCAGCCCCGGCCGGACTCGGCGGTGTAGCCCGCCTCGGTCAGGGCCTTGAACAAGGCGGAGAAGTCCAGGGCACCGCTGTCGGGTTCGCCGCGCGCCGGGGTGTCGGCGATCTGCACGTGCCCGAAGCGGTCGGCGTGGGCGGCGATCGTGGCGAACAGGTCTTCCTCCATGCGGGCCAGGTGGTAGAGGTCGCAGAGAAAGGCCAGGTTGGTCGCGCCGGTCGCGGCCGAGACCCGGTCGATCTCGGCGAGCGCCGCGGCGGTGGAGGTGATCGGGTACGCCGGGGACTCGATCGCGTTCAGCGCTTCGAGCAAAACGGTCGCTCCGATGCGCGAGGCGGCAGCGGTGGCCGCCGCCAGGTTCTCCAGCGCGACGTCCCGCTGGTGCTCGACACGGCCCTCGATCCTGTTGCCGTACAAGGCGTTCAGGTTCCGGCAGCCGGTGCGCTCGGCGATCGCAACGGCCACATCAACGCTGTCGCGGAACCGGCCGGCGTGTTCGGGCACGGAGACCAGCCCGCGCGAGCCCACCGACAGGTCGTCGAGGAAGTTCAGGCCGACCAGGCTGACCCCGGCGTCGTCCAGGGCGGCCAGGAACGCGTCCACGTCCTTGTCGGAGGGCACCGCCTCGGTCCCGAACGGCCACCAGAACTCCGCCGCGGTGAACCCGGCGGCGCGCGCCGCGGCGGGGCGTTCCAGCAGCGGCAGTTCGGTAAACAGGATCGAGAGGTTGATGTCGAAGCGGAGCGTCACTGGGCTGCCTCCAGGCCGGCCTTGTACGCACGCCAGTCGGCGTGGTGGGAGATGTCGCGGTAGGTGTGGGGCTCGGTGTAGGCGCGGCGCCGGACCATCGACAGGGTGCCGCCGCCGTCTTCGAGCTCGATGACGCCGAGTTCGAGCTCTTCGGGCTCGGACGGGAGCAGCGAGCGTTCCAGGACGTCCCAGGGCACGTCGTAGAGCTCGCCGACGACGCTCACGCCGCCGGACTCGACGGCCTCGATCGCCGGGAAGGCGTCGCCGACGGAGTAGAAGCGATACTTCGGCGCGGTGCGGACGACGCCGACCAGCGGGGCGTCCTGCAGCAGGTGGTGCAGGGGGCCGCCGCGCATGGCGCCGCCGTTGAGGAACATCAGGGTCATGCCGGGACTCCGCTCTCGACAGGGGAAACGGACGGGGTGTGGTGGATGGCGGTGCTGACGTCGACCAGGCTGCGTCCGGTACCGCCGTGTCGCGCCGCGACGATCTCGGCGGCGATGGACAACGCGGTCTCCTCCGAGGTGCGGGCGCCGAGGTCGAGACCGATCGGGGCGTGCAGGTTCGCGATTTCAGCTTCGGCGAGTCCGGCTTCGCGCAGCCGGTCGGCGCGCTGCGCGCAGGTCCGGCGCGAGCCCATGGCGCCGACGTAGGCGACGGGCAGCCGCAGCGCCTTGACCAGCAGCGGGACGTCGAACTTGGCGTCGTGGGTGAGGACCGCGACGACGGTGCGGGCGTCGACGCGCGTGGTCTCCAGGTAGCGGTGCGGCCAGGCGACCACGACGTCGTCGGCCTCGGGGAAGCGGCGGCGGGTGGCGAAGACCGGCCGCGCGTCGCAGACGGTGACGTGGTAGCCGAGGTACTTGCCGACGCGGACCAGGGCGGCGGCGAAGTCGATGGCGCCGAAGATGAGCATGCGGGGCGCGGAGACGAAGGACTCGATGAAGACGGTCACCGCCTCGCCGCAGTCTTGGCCCTCGCCCTCGGTGCCGACGGCAATGGTGCCGGTGGCGCCGGATTCGACCATCGCGCGGGCGTGGCGGGCCACGATCCGATCGAGGTCAGGGCTGATGGTGCCGGTAGCCGACCATGGATCACCGTCCACGGCGATCGACGCGCCGGGCGGGCCCCACAGGATCTCAGGAGCCTGGGGCCGAACGGCCAGCGACCGGCCGACCAGGTCCACCGGACCGGCGACGACGCGCGCCAACGCGATCGGCTCGCCGGCGATCATCGCGGACAGCGCCGCCCCGATAGCGGGCTCGGGCCGATCGGTGCTCGCTTCCGGGACCTGCTCGGCATCGCGCGCCGGAGCGGCGGTTGAGAGCGTAGCGAGCGTGGCGGGCTCGGCGTCCGGGAACACCGGCTGGATGAAGACTTCGAGCTCCCCACCGCAGGTCAATCCCACGGCGAACGCATCATCATCGCTGTATCCGAAGGTCTCCAGCACCGGCCGACCATGCTGCAACGACTCGACACAGAGCTCGTACACCGCCCCCTCCACGCAGCCGCCCGACACGCTCCCCACCACCGTGCCCTCGGCGTCCACCGCGAGGGCCGCGCCGAGTTCGCGCGGTGCGCTGCCCTTCACCGCGACCACCGAGGCGACCGCGTAGGCCTTTCCGGCCGTGTGCCAGGCGTGCAGGTCTTCCGTGATGTCACGCATTGCTGGCAACCTCCGTCAGGTCCTCCGGTCGGATAGGCACGCGCCGCAGGTCCAGCCCGGTGGCGTCGCGGATCGCGGCCGCGATCGCCGGGGTCGAGGACAGGGTCGGGGGCTCGCCGGCGCCGCGCAGGCCGTAGGGGGCGCGGGGGTCGGCGTTCTCCAAGATCTCCATCTTCATCGGCGGCATGTCGAGGATCGTGGGGATCAGGTAATCGGTGAAGGAGGGGTTGCGGACGATGCCGTCGCGGACCTGGATCTCCTCCATCACCGCCAGGCCGAGGCCTTGCGCGGAGCCGCCGTGCAGCTGGCCTTCCAGCGACAGCCGGTTCATGATCTTGCCGACGTCCTGGACCAGGTCCAGCGCCACGACCTTGATCAGCCCGAGTTCCACGTCCACGTCGACGACCGCGCGGTGCACGGCGAAGGCGAGCTGGGTGTGCGAATTCCCCTGGCCGGTGAACGGATCCATCCGCTGCGTCCGGTGGTGGTGATACTCGCGGGTCTCCTCGATCGGGCCGGACGCCAGCACCTGCTCCAGCGTGGCGACCACGCCCTCGGAGACCGACACGATCTTCCCGCCGACCAGCGACAGGTCGTCGTAGTCGCGGCCGTGGTCCTGCGAGACGCGCGCGAACACCGCGGCACGCACCGCCTCGCACGCGGTCTTCACCGCGCCGCCGGTCATGTACGACTGCCGGGAGGCGGAGCTGGAGCCGGCGTTGCCGACCGAGTTGTCGGCCGGGTGGATGGTCACTTGCTCCACACCGAGCTCGGTGCGGGCGATCTGCGCCTCCAGCGTGACCAGGCCCTGCCCGACCTCCGCGGCGGCGGTGTGCACCAGGGCGCCGACGGTGTCGCCGAGCAGTTCCAGGCGCACGCGCGCGGTGGAGTAGTCGTCGAAGTCCTCGGAGAAGCAGATGTTCTTGACGCCGAGGCCGTAGCCGACGCCGCGCACCACGCCTTCGCCGTGCGTGGTGTTGGCGGTCGAGCCGGGCAGGTTGCGCAGGTCCGAGGTGTCGGCCGGGGCCGGCATCGGCAGTGCCTTGAGCGTCTCCAGCATCTCGGCGACCGGCGCCGGGGCGTCCACGACCTGGCCGGTGGCGAGCTTGTCGCCCTGGGTCACGGCGTTGCGCTGGCGGATGGTGACCGGGTCCAGGCCGAGGGCGGCGGCCAGCTTGTCCATCATCGACTCGTACGCGAAGCAGGCCTGGACCGCGCCGAAACCGCGCATCGCGCCGCACGGCGGGTTGTTGGTGAACGCGCCGTAGGAATCGATCCTGATGTTCGGGATGACGTACGGCCCGACGCCGAGCGAGGCCGCGTTGCCGACGACGTTCACGGTGGCCGAGGTGTAGCCGCCGCCGTCCAGCACTATCTCCACGTCGGCGAACACCAGCTTGCCCTCGGCGGTCGCGCCGTAGGTGTACTTCATCGACGCCGGATGCCGGTGCACGTGTCCGAAGAACGACTCCTCGCGGTTGTAGACCATCTTCACCGGCTTGCCGACCCGCAGCGCCAGCATCGCGGCGTGGATCTGCATCGACAGGTCCTCACGTCCGCCGAAAGCACCACCGACCCCGGACAGCGTCATCCGGACCTTCTCCTCCGGCAGACCCAGGCAGGGGGCGATCTGCAGCAGGTCGTTGTGCATCCACTGGGTGGCCACGTAAAGGTCGACGCCGCCGTCCTCAGCCGGAACCGCGAGCCCTGATTCGGGACCCAGGAACGCCTGATCCTGAATGCCGACCTCGTATTCGCCGGAGACGACGACGGCGCACTGCGCGCGCACCGCCGGATCGTCGACGTCGGCACCGACCCGGACCGGCTGGTGCCGCACGAGGTTGCCGTCCGGGTGGATGCGCGGGCACTCCGGGTCGAAGAGGGCGCGGCGGGCGTCGACGATCGGTTCGAGCACCTCGTAGTCGACCTTGATCAGCTTCAGAGCACGCCGCGCGGTCTCCGGGTGGTCGGCCGCGACCAACGCCACCGGCTCGCCCTGGTGCCGGACCTCGCCGATGGCCAGGACCGGCTGGTCGCGGACGTCCAGGCCGTAGAGCTTGTAACCGGGAACCTCTTCGTGGGTGAGGACGGCGTCGACGCCGGGCAGCGCCAGAGCGGCGGCGACATCGATGGAGCGGATCAGGGCCCTGGGATGAGGGCTGCGCAGAGTCATGCCCCAGACCATGTCGTCCATGAACAGGTCGGAGGAGTAGGCGAACTCGCCCTTGACCTTCAGGGGGCCGTCGGGGCGGGTCGGGCTGTCGCCGACGCCGCCGGTGGTCGTGGACTGGTTCAGATCACGGGGTGCACGATCCGGAGCACGAGTAGGCATCAGAACACCTCCGGCAAGGGTCGGTTCTCGGCGCGGGTGACGAGCTTGATCGCGGCGGCCGACGCGAGACGGCGCGCGGTGCGAGGCGGCATCAGGACGCCTCCATCAGCGAGCGGGCAGCGATACGGCACTCGCGGGCCAGAGCGTGCTCGTCGGCAGTGAGCAGCGTCCCGTCCTCGACCACCGGCTTCCCGCCGACCGCGAGCAGGCGCAGCGGCGCCGGCGGACCGAAGACCAGCGCGGCGACCGGGTCGGCGATGCCGGCGTGGCCGAGGCCGTTCAGGTCCCACAGCGCCACGTCGCCGAGCTTGCCGACCTCCAGCGAGCCGATCTCGGCCGCACGCCCCAGCACCTGCGCGCCGCCGATCGTCCCCAGGCGGAGCGAGGCGCGAGCGTTCAGCGCCTCGGCCGGATCGGAGGACAACGCGCGCAGCCGCGAGACGTACATCGCCTGCCGCAGCTCCTCCACCAGCATCCCCGACTCCTGCGACGCGGCGCCGTCCACGCCGAGTCCCACCGGGGCGCCAGCCGCCAGCAGGTCCTTGATCCGCGCGTGCCCGGAGCCCAGGCGCGCGTTGGACGACGCACAGTGCGCCGTGCCAGTCCCGGTGTCGGCGAAGCGGCGGATCGCCGAGTCCGACAGGTGCACGCAGTGCGCCAGCCATACGTCCGGCCCGAGCCAGCCGAGCTTGTCGGCGTACTCGGCCGGCGTGCAGCCGTGCGTGGCCAGGCAGAACTGCTCCTCGTCGAGCGTCTCGGCCAGGTGCGTGTGCAGCCGGACCCCGTGCTCGCGGGCCAGCGAGGCGGACTGCACCATCAGGTCGGAGCTGACCGAGAACGGCGAGCACGGCGAGAGCCCGATCCGCAGCATCGAGTCGAACGACGCGTCGTGGTACCGCGTGATCGCGTCCTGACTCGCGGCCAGGATGTCGTCCAGCCGCTCCACCACGGAGTCCGGCGGCAGCCCGCCATCGCTGTGACCGCGGTCCATCGACCCGCGCGTCGGCTGGAAACGCAGGCCGATCTGGCGCGCCGCCTCGATCTCCGCGCCGAGCAGGTCGCCGCCGTGGCGCGGGAAGACGTAGTGGTGGTCGGCCGAGGTGGTGCAGCCGGTCTTGGCCAGCCAGGCCAGGCCACCGCGCGCGGCGGCGCCGAGAGTGTCCTCGGTCAGCCGGGCCCAGATCGGGTAGAGCTCGACCAGCCAGCCGAACAGCGCCTCGTCCTGGGCCAGCCCGCGGGTGATCCACTGGTAGAGGTGATGGTGGGTGTTGACCAGGCCCGGGGTGACCAGGCAGCCGGTGCCGTCGATGACGCGCGCCCCCTCCACGCGCGATGCGGGACCTGAACCCACGGCGGTGATCCGGCCGTCCTCGATGACGACGTGCCCGGACTCGTACTCGGTGTTCGCGGCGTCGACCGTGGCGATCGCGGCGTTCTGGATAACGATCGTGCTCATGCCGCACCGGCCTTCACAGCGGCCGCCTCGCGGACGGCGTCGAGGATCTTCTCGTAGCCCGTGCACCGGCACAGGTTCCCGGCCAGCGCCTCCCGGATCTCCGGATCGGACGGGCTCGGATTGCGCTCGATCAGCGCGTGCGCCTGGACCAGCAGGCCCGGGGTGCAGAAGCCACACTGGACCGCGCCGGCCTTGATGAAGCAGGACTGGATGGGGTCCAGCTGCTCGCCGTCGGCGAGTCCTTCGACGGTGCGTATCTCCCGGTCCTGCACCTGCCCGGCGGCCACCAGGCACGAGCAGACCGGGACGTCGTCCAGGTACACCGTGCAGGACCCGCATTCACCCTGCTCGCAGGCGTTCTTCGAGCCCGGCAGTCCGACCCGCTCGCGCAGCACGTACAGCAGGCTCTCGCCCTCCCAGACGTCGTCGGCCTCGGCCCGGCGCCCGTTGACGGTGAAGGTCACTCTCATATCAGTTCCTCGCTGCTCTGATGCTCGCGCCAGGCCCAGGTCAGGGTGCGGCGGGCCATCACCGACAGCGCGTGCCGGCGGTAGGCGGCGGTGCCGCGGACGTCGTCGATCGGCGCGGCGGCGGCGGCGACCAGCTCGCCGAACCGCTTCGCGATCCTCGGATCGAGGTCGCCGCGGCTGTCCCAGGGCAGCTCGTCGGCGACGAACAGCTCGGCCTCGAATGCCCGGCGCGGGGTCGGGGCGGCCGAGCCGATGCCGGCGCCGACCTTGCGCGCCTCGACGTCCAGCGCGACGGCGAAGGAGCACACGGCGATGACCATCGCGTTGCGGGTGCCGATCTTCGAGAACTGCTGCGGGCCCTTCTTCGGCGCCAGCAGCACCGCCTTGATCAGCTCGTCCTTCTCCATGGCGTTGCGCTTGACGCCGAGGTAGAACTCGGTCGCCGGGATCATGCGCACGCCCCGCGCGGCGGACTCCACCTCGATCACCGCCTCGGTGGCGACCAGCACCGGGTGCGTGTCGCCGGCCGGGGAGGCCGCGCCGAGGTTGCCGCCGACGCCGCCGCGGTTGCGGATCTGCGGGGAGCCGACGGTGCGCGAGGCCATGGCCAGGCCCGGCAGGTCGGCACGCAGCTCGTCGATGATGCGGGCGTAGGGGACGCTCGCGCCGAGCCGGATCGTTCCGTCCGGGTCCCGGCTCCACTGGTGCAGCGCCGAGATCCGGTTCAGGTCGATCAGGGCACCGGGGCGGTGCCGGTCGAAGTTCAGCTCGACCATGACGTCGGTGCCGCCGGCGATGGGGACCGCGTCGGGCCGCTCGGCCCGGGCGGCCAGCGCCTCGGCCCAGGTCGCGGGGCGTAGGAAGTCCACAGGTAGGCTCCGGTTGCTTCTCAGGTCCAGGCCGGGCCGGCGTCGGGGGCGTCGTCGCGGTGCACGGCGCCCTCGATCAGGCCGTAGGGCCGGTCCGCGGCGATGAACGTCTCGTTGGCGTTGTCCAGGCCGAACGGTGCGGTGTCGTACAGGAAGTGGTGCTTGTTCGGCAGCTTCAGCCGGACCTCGCACAGCTCCGGGCTCTGCTCCAGCACCCGGGTGCCCATCTCGAACAGGGTCTGCTGGAGCGAGCGGCTGTGTGTTGCCACAAACGCCTCCAGCAGCGCGTTCCTGGCCCGCTCGTAGGACTTGCCCCAGTCACCGGATACGCCGGAATGCCGCCACTGCGCGTTAATCTGCGTGGCCAGGATGCGGTCGTGGGCCTCGGCCAGCGTCGTGTACTCGTCCTTGACGTAGCCCCAGAACTCGGAGTCGGTGGAGTTCAGGACGGTGAGGTCCTTCAGGCCGCTGACCACCCAGACGTCGCTGCCGTCGTAGTGCACGGTGCAGGTCCGGGTACCGCCGCCGCTGCGCAGGAACGAATGCGGGCCGTCACCGATGCGCTCCCAGGCATGCTCGTCGACCTCGACGCGAGCGTGCGTGATGCTCGGCTGGGAGTCGACGAAGTGCCGCGCCAGCAGCAGCGCGTAGTCCTCGATCTCGACCGCGCCGTGCCGCTGCGCGAAGGCGAAGCAGGTGTTCTTCATGGTGTCGGTCGGCAGGACGCCGGAGTTGTCCCCGGTCAGGTGGGTCGCAGCCAGGTCGCCGGACAGGGCCACGGAGACGGTTAGGTCCTTGATCTGGTGGACCGGCCCCTCCTTGGTGATCCGGACGACCCGGTTCTCACACTTGCCGTAACGGTTGTCCCCCAGGACGATCGACATCGGCTAACTCCCTCGATAAGTCGAGTAGGCGAACGGGCTGAGCAGCAACGGGACGTGATGGTGCGCGTCCGGGTCGGTCACCACGAAGGCGATCGCCACCTCCGGGTAGAAGAATTCGGCGACCCCGGCGGCCTCGAAGTAGGCGGCGGTGTCGAAGACCAGGCGATGCGGGCCGCCGAGCAACTCGGCGCCGAAGCGGATACGGCCGTCGGCATCGGTGCGCTCACGGGCGACCGGGAGCCAACCGTCGGGGCGCGCCACATCCAGGCGAACCGGCACCCCCGCGGCCGGCCGGCCGTGCATCGCGTCCAGGACGTGGGTCGACAAGCTCATCGGGCGGCTCCAGCCGAAGCAGAGCCGGCGGACTCACCGGCTGCGGCCTCGGCGGCCGAAGTCGCACCGGCGGTCGCGTTGCCGGCTGCCCCCGCAGAGCCAGCACCAGCGCCACCGCTCGCGGCGAGCCGTTCGAGCCGAAGCAGCACTATCGCCGCCAGCTCGGCGCGCACCTCCTGCTGCTCGGCCGCCGCATCGTTGCCGAGCCGCCGCTGGGCCTCGGCCAGGATCTGCTCCGCCGGCCGTCCCGAGGCGCAGATCAGGAACACGTGCCCGAACCGGCGCTCGTACTCCACGTTCGCCCGCGCCACCGCACCGAGCACCGCCGCGTCCGCCGAAGCCGCCGCCGACTGCTCGGCCCGCGACCACTTCGCCTCGCGCGACTCCCCCGCCGCCTTGTCCCCGATGCGGGGGTGCGCGTCCAGCGCCTCCAGCACGTCGGACCACCGGAGCGCCTTGATCCCCGCGCTCGCGGCGGCCGCCAGCTCGGTCCAGCCGCCGTAGGGCCGTCCGTCGACCATGGCGTCCGTCCACCGTAGGCTGGCGCAGCAGGCGCTCAGCGCGCGCCGCGCCTCGTCCGCGGACCAGGCGTTCAGCGCGGTCACCGCCTCGCGGCGGGCATCACCGGGCATCGGCGCCTCCTTTCCGGGCTTCGTGGTGCCGGGCGGCACGATGGTGAGTGAACCGCCGTCGGCGGGGGTGCGGCCACGGGCCGAAACCATGAAGCGACGGTGCGTCTGTAACCGGGGTTTCGGAGGATCCTCCAAAGACGCCGCACGCAGGCCGTTCCTAGGCTGCGCGGAGCGGAGGTAGCCTCTGTTTGATCACGACCGCCCCGACGCCGGCAGGAGAAGGGAGTGACCATGCGACTGCGCGAGCTCCTGGACACCCCGATGCCCGGTCTGGAGCTGCTGACCGGCCCGGACGTGCTGCTGGAGCGCGAGATCAGCTGGGTGGCCACCACCGACCTGCTGGACCCCGGCCGCTATCTCAACGGCGGCGAGCTGGTGCTGACCGGCCTGATCTGGCGGCGCGAGCCCCGGGACTCCGAGCGCTTCGCGCGCGCCGTCTCCGAGGCCGGGGCCGCGGCCATCGCGGCCGGCGACGCGTCCGGCGCGCCGATCCCGCGCGATCTGATCCAGGCCTGCCGCACGCACCGCACCCCGCTGTTCCGCGTCCCGACCGAGCTGGCCTTCGCCACGCTCACCGAGCACCTGGCCCGCCAGCTGTCCGCCGAGCGCGCCGCCGACATCAGCTCGGTCCTGGAGCGCCACGGCCGCCTGGCCTCGGCCTCGGCCGCCGGTACCGCGCTGGCGCCGATCCTGGAGCTGTTGGCCCAGGACGTCGGCATGCCCTGCTGGGTCCTCACCCCGGCCGCCCGGCCGGTCGCCGCCTCGCACGAGCCGATGCCGCCGGCCGAGGCCGAGGCGACGGTGCGCGAAGTGCTGCGCGCCGGCCAGTTGCCGGCCCGGATCCGCCGCCGCTCAGTGTTCGCCATCAGCTCCGGCTCGCCGCTGACCGACTGGTACCTGGTCTTCGACGGCGACCACAAGCGCTGGGATCCCCGGCGGCAGGCCCTGGCCTCGAAGGCGGCGGCGGTGCTGGCGATCGAGCGCGAACGGCTGGCCGCCCGCCGCGAACCGCTGCGGCAGCTCGGCGCCGAGCTGGTGCACCTGGTCGCCGAGGACGGCGGCGTGGCCGACATAGCCGCGCGCGCCGACCTGGTCGGGGTGGGCCCGGACACCGAAGTGCAGGCGATGGCGCTGGCCGGGCCGGGCGGACAGTCGGCGGCGATATTGCGGGCGTTGTTGGAGGAGGTCACCCAACGCACGCCGCGCGACAGCGAGCCGACGGACCCGGCCGAGACCGCGCAGCTACCGGAACAACGCCGCCCGGCCGAACGCCGCGGCCCCTCGGACCCGGACTTCCCGATCGCCGAGTTCGACGACCACGCCGTCGCCCTGGTCCCGAATCCGCCGCCGGACGTGACCGACCGCATCCGCGACCTCCTCACCAGCATGGCCGCGGGCCTGGGTCGCGAACGACTGGCGATCGGCGTCGGCAGCCGCCGCGCGGAGAGCCTGCGCGCCACCGTCGACGAGGCCCGCCATGCCCTGCGCATCGGCCGGGCGCGCAACGACCAGGTGAGCGTCATCGGGCACGAGGAACTGGCCTCGCACGTGCTCCTGCTGTCGGGGCTGCCCGAAGACGTGCGCGCGGCGTACTGCGACCGGTTGCTCGGACCGCTGCGCACCTACGACGCGCTACACCGCTCCGATCTGGAGGCCACGCTGGAGACCTTCCTGGCGTGCTCGACCTCGTGGACCCGCTGCGCCGAGCAGATGCACGTCCACGTCAACACCCTGCGATACCGCATCGCCCGGATCGAGGAGCTGACCGGCCGGAGCCTGGCCGATCTGGAGACGCAGGTCGACCTGTTCCTGGCGCTTCGGCTGCGATAGCTCGGAGGACGCATTGGACGCCTCGGACGCGAACGTGGCCGCGATCATCCTGGCCGCCGGCGGCGGACGACGGCTCGGCGGACACCCGAAAGCTCTGCTGTCCCACGGCGGCGAGCTGCTGGTCGAGCGCGCGATCCGCACGGCGCGCGCCGGAGGCTGCGACACGGTGGTCGTCGTCCTCGGCGCCGAGGCGGCCGACGTCCAGCGCCGAGCGAACCTGGCAGGCTGCGCGGTAGCGGTGAATCAGGATTGGGCGACCGGCATGGGCTCATCCCTGCGCGCCGGGCTGGCGGCGCTGACAGCGGTCCCCGGTTCGTGCCGCGCGGCCGTGATCCTGTTGGTGGACCAGCCGTTCGTCACGCCCCAGGCAGTCCGCGCCGTCATCGCCTCCGGCGCGGACGTCGCCGCAGCGGCCTACGAAGGCCGACGCGGCCACCCGGTCCTGATCGCCGCCCGGCACTGGCCCGAGGCCTCGGCCGCAGCGATCGGCGATCGTGGCGCACGGGACTTCCTGGCTCGGCACGAGGTGGTCGCAGTGCCCTGTGACGGCTCGCCCGCGGACATCGACGTGCCCGAGGACCTGGCGTTGCTCGACGAGGCCTGAGCGCTGCGCTACCTGTACAGCTACCGCAGCTCCAGGTGCACCTCGTCGCCGGCCTGCTTCCCGCCGGGGCCGTGGTCCAGGATGATCTCGACGAGCTGGTCGAACTTCTCCGCCCCGAGCAACTCCCGCGACCGCGCGGAGTCCAGCCAGCGCAACACGAAGCCGTCCTCCGGCGTGCCGAAGCCGCCGCGCAGGATGTCGTTGAAGGCGTCGAGGTGCCCGCGCCAGGTCCACTCGGTCAACAGCTTCGTGAACTCGACCGTGAACCCCTCGTAATCGTCGAAGCGGCTGCCGTCGATGGTCAGGACCGGGAGCTCCGTGGACGTCATGGTGCGATGATATGGCGATGGCGCGCATCCGAACCCTGAAAGACGTGCACCCCACCCGCCGTGGACTGGTGCTCGCCTGGTGGTCGTTCACCGTCATGTTCGGCGGGCTGCGGCTGCTGACCTGGGCCATCCACGTGCACGTGCGCGGGTTCGGCAACGTCACCGCCGGCGGCGTCCACATCCACCACTACCTGTGGGGGATCCTGATCCTGATCTGCGTCGGCGGCGCCGGGATCGTCGAGCGCTCGCCGCTGTGGCACACGTGGATGGGGCTGTTCTTCGGCATCGGGCTGGCGCTGGTGGTCGACGAGGCGGCGCTGCTCATCGAGCTGAAGGACGTCTACTGGACCGGCGCCGGCGGGGTGAGCGTGGCGATCGCGCTGATCGTCATCGGGGTCGCGGGGAGCGTGCTGGCGCTCACGTGGGCGCGGGGCGTCGAGGAGCGGGAGCACGACCGGAGCGAGTAGGCGTCGGCGGCAGAACAGAAACAGCAGAACGAGAGTTCGTCAGGCCCCGTACGGACTTCCTGCGGTCCTCCCCCGAGGGCTTTCCCTCACGCGGGCCCCGACCTCTCGATAGTGGGGCCGGGCCGCGATAAAACAGAGCGTTGAGTCACCTCGCGCCTACGCCAGTCCGCCCCACCCACCGTCGCCGCCCGACCGCAGGGCGGCAGCGCATCCGAAGGAGCCCGTGTGACCCCCCAGCTCACCCCGCACTCCTGCGAGCCCGCCGACCCCCGGCCCACCCGCCCCCGCCGCGCCTCGGCGCTCCTGGCCGCAGGCGTGCTGGCCGCGACCGTGGTGCCGGCCCTGGCCGCCGGCACCGCGCACGCGGCCGGCGGCTCGGCGCTGCCGCCCGGGACCTACGTCTACGTCGCGAACGCGGCCTCGAACACGGTCTCGGTCATCGACACCGCCAGCCAGACCGTGGTCGCCACCGTCGCGGTCGGCGCCGCCCCGACCGGGATCGCCGCCTCGGCCGACGGCCACAAGGTCTACGTCACCGACTCCGGCGCGTCCTCGGTGTCGGTCATCGACACCCAGGCCGCCGCCGGGCCCGCGGTGGTGGCGACCATCCCGGTCGGCCGCCAACCGCAGTCCGCCGCGCTGTCCCCGGACGGCAGCCGGCTCTACGTCGGCGACGACGTCGCCGGCACGGTGTCGGTCGTCGACACCACCTCCGACGCCGTGATCGCCACCGTCAACGCCGGTCCCGGCGCCGAGGGCCTGGCCGTGTCGCCCGACGGGTCCCGGGTCTACGCCGCCGACACCGGCGGCTCCTCGGTCACCGTCATCAACGCGGCCACGGATGCCGTCGTCGCCACGGTCCCGGTCGGCCAGACACCGGTCGGCCTCGCGGTCTCCCCCGACGGCTCGCACGTCTACGTGCCCGACTACGGCAGCGGCCAGGTCTCGGTGATCAACACCGCGACCGAGACGGTGTCGGCGACGGTGCCGGTCGGCGCCAGCCCGCACAGCGCCGCGGTGAGCCCGGACGGCTCCACGGTCTACGTCACCGACGCGGGCTCGGGCACCGTTTCCGTCATCGGCACCGCGAGCGCGACGGTGACCTCGACGTTCACCGTCGGCGCCGCGCCGCACGGCATCGCGCTGGTCGTGGCGCCCACCGGCGGCGCGGCCTACGTGGCCGACTTCGGCGCGGCCAGCGTGTCGGCGGTGAATCTGGCCTCTGACTCGGTGACGGCCACCATCGGGGTCGGCAACAACCCGGTCTACCTTGCGGTGTCGGTCATCAAGCCGCTGCCGACCGCGCTGACCGCCGGGACCGCCACGCTGACCCTGCTGCCGCTCGGCGAGGCGAACCTGAACGCCACGCTGACCAGCAACGGCGTGCCGGTCGTCGGACAGAAGATCACCTTCACGGACAACACCGGCGAGTTCCTGTGCAGCGCCACGACGGACAACGCCGGCCACGCCGCGTGCAGCACGGCGCCGGGGCTGCTGGACTCGGTCGGGGTGCTGCTCGGCGGGTACAAGGCCACGTTCGCGGGGAGCCGCTACTACCTGCCGTCCTCCGCGCACGGGAACACGGCGCTGCTGTAGGCGAGCTGCTTCGGATACGTTCGGATACGGCGGTGGGCCCCGGAGATCTCCGGGGCCCACCTTCGTCGCGCGAGTACTCAGCTGTGCTTGAACACCACCGTCCCCGCCAGCCAGACCGTCGAGCCTCCGGTACCGAACGTCGCCGCCGACGTGGCTCCGGCCGCCGGGACCTGGTCCTCGACGAGGAATTCCATGTCGCCGGTGTTCGAGACGTTAGAGCGCTGCGTGAACCCGGTGCCCGCGCTCAACGCGTCGCCGAACCCTGAGTCGGCGTAGAAACCCACCGCCAACTCACCCGCCGACGAGGCCGCCGTGGTCGCCCCGGACGAGACCGTCCCGGCCGCACCGGTGGTCCCGCTCGCATGCGCCTGCGTGTCGACCGCGGCGAGTTCCGCCGCCGTCGACAAGCCCGAGTACTCCACCGCCGCGACCCCGACGGCGGCTGCCGACGAGACCTTGGCCGTGACCGTCGGTTTGGTCCCGCCCCCGGCGGTGATCGGCGCGCTCCACACGCTCATCTCCGTGTTGTCGGAGGCCGTGAAGTGCGTCAGCTCCGTATAGACGTTGCCCGCCGAGTCGGTGACCGCGGTGGCTGTCGCCGAGGAGGAGTTCCACACCCCGACCTCGACGACCAGCCGGTTCCCGACCGTGATCGGCGTTCCGAGTGTCACCCCGGTCGAGGAACCGCTGGGGACGTGTGTCGAGGCCTGTTGCACGAACACCGGTGCCACGACGTTCGTCGGCACCACCGCGTTCGACGGCGCCGACGCCGGGCCGGTGCCCACCGAGTCCGTCGCGGTCACGGTGAAGGTGTAGCTGGTCCCGTTCGTCAGGCCGCTGATGGTCGTCGAAGTCGCCGGCGGGGTACCGGTGACGGTCGTCGGTGTCAGGGCACTGCCGTTGGCGTACGGCGTCACCGTGTAGGACGTGATCGGCACGCCGCTGGAAGCCGGGGCGGTCCACGAGACCGTCGCCGAGGACGGTCCCGCCGTCGCGGTGACGGCGGTCGGGGCGCCGGGCGCCGTCGGCGCCGACGCGCTCAGGTGCACCGTGGCCGCGACCGACGGCACGCCGGCCTTGTTCACGATGAACAGCATGTAGTCGCCGGGAGGCGCGATCGCCCCGCCGGAGGGTGCCTGCACCGACAGCGTCCCGCTGCCCGCGGTGAACGACAGCGGCACGAAGTGCTGGTCCATGTCCGACTGGTGGGTGTCGGAGCCGAAGGAGACCAGGTTGATGGCGGAGATCGAGGCGGCGTCCGGGGTGCTCACCGTCATCGCGCTGCCGTAGGTGGCCGACCCGGGCCCGGTGGTGATGGTCGGGCGCGCGCCGTTGAACAGGTACGACGGCGAGTAGATCTGCGCGTTGTACTGGCCCGGGTCGCTCAGGCCGGTGGGGTGCCCGCCGCCGGCGATCAGGACCCTGCCGTCCGGCAGCAGGACCGCCGTGGAATGGTAGTTGCGCGCGGCGGCGATCGAGTCGATCGTCGTCCACTGGTTCGTCGCCGGGTCCCAGATCTCGGCCGGGAGGGCGCCGGTGGTGACGACGCTCTGGTCCGAGGTCGCCTCGCCGCCGACCGCCAGGACCCGGCCGTCGGCCAGCGTGGTCAGGGTGTGGTAGATCCGCGGGTAGTGCATCGGCGCGACGGCCTGCCAGCTCGGCGTGGCCGCGGTCAGGTCGATGGTGGCCGCCGCGGCGACCGAGCTGCTGGTGGTCTCCACGCTCGCGGCGCCGCCGCTGTAGAGGATCTTGCCCGGCCGGTACATCACCGCCGAGCCGTTCTTCAGCCCGCTGGCGCCGACGGAGGTCCAGGTCTGCGCGTTCGCGTCGAGCCAGTAGGAGACGTCCTCCTCCGGGCCGATGGTGAAGATCTTTCCGTTCGGCGCGAGGTAGGAGAACGGGTACTCGACCTCGTGGACCTGCGGCGTGCTGATACTGGACAGCAGCGTCCAGGCGTTGGCCGCCGGGTCGTAGACCTCTGGGGTGTCCGACCAGGTGTTGGCATCGCTGGAGTTGCCGCTGAGCACGAGGTAGCGACCGTCCGGCAGCTCGGTGAGATCCGGGTACCAGCGCTTGAGATGCATGTCGGCGGCGCGGGTCCAGGTGTTGGTCGCCGGGTTGAAGATGTTGGTGTCGGCGATGCCGAGCATGCCGGTCGAGGAGGCGCCGTAGCCGCCGGCCACCAGGACCCGGCCGTCGGGGAGCTTGGCCAGGCCGCTGCAGAACAGGCTGTCGCTCGGCGTGGCGGTGGTGAACGCGCCGGTCGCCGGGTCGTAGACGTGGGTGGGCTGCGGGTTCTGCCAGCCGTCCCAGACCAGGACCTTGCCGTCGTCGAGCACCGCCGAGTGCACGGCGACGATCGGCCAGGTCTGGAGCGCGCCGAACTGCCCGTTGGGCACCGGGTCCGGGACCGCGGTGTTCGAGGGCTGCGACACCGGACCGGCGCCGACCGCGTTGGTCGCGCTGACCGTGAAGGTGTACGGCACCGCGTTGCTCAGCCCGGTCACGGTCGCCGAGGCGGCCGGCGGAGTGCCGGTCACCACGGTCGGGGTGCCGGCGACGCCGTTGGCGTAAGGCGTGACGGTGTAGGCGGTGACCGGCGATCCGCCGTCCGCGGGCGCGCTCCAGGCCAGGGTGGCCGAGGCGTTGCCGGCGGTGGCGGCGACGTTCGTCGGGGTGCCCGGCGCGGTGGCGGCCCCGGAGCCCTCGGGCTTCAGGACCACGGTCGCGGCCAGCCAGATCGTCGAGGCGCCGGTCCCGAACGCGGCGTTCGGGGTGGCGCCGGCCGCGCCGGTGAGCTGCTCCTCCACGGCCAGTTCCATGTCACTGACCTGGGAGACGTTCACCCGGCCGGTGAAACCGGAGCCGGCCGTCAGGGTGTTGCCGAACCCGGAGTCCGCGTAGAAGCCGAGCGCGAGCTCGCCCGGAGCCGTGGTCGGCGCCGTGGCACCGGCCGCGACCGTTCCGGCGCCGGAGGTCTTGCCGGTGGCGTGGCCCTGGACGTCGACCACCGAGGCGCCGCCGATGCTGGAGACGCCCGAGTACTCCAGCATCGCCACGCCGACGTCGGCGGAGCCGGTCGGCTTGGCGGTCAGCGTGGGAATGGTGCCGCCCCCGGAGGTGACCTGCGCGGTCCAGACGCTCATCTCGGTGCCGTCCGAGGCGGTGAAGTGCGTCAGCTCGGTGTAAGCGTCGCCGGCGGAGTCGGTCACGGAGCCGGCCGTCGCCGCCCCCACGCTCCACACCCCGACCTCGACGACCAGCCGGTCGCCGGTCGCGACGGCGGCGGTCGGCTTGACCGTCAGCGCACTGACCCCACCGGCGTGCGCCCAGGCCTGCTGGACGAACGTCGGCGCGCCGCTGGAGGCGTGCGCCGTCCCGGCGGGCCCGGAGACGAGGCCGACGGCCACGCCGACGCTCCCGAGGGCCAGCGCCAGCGAACTCAGGCCGCCTAACGACCATCTGTGCCAGCGATGTTTTGATGTGCTCGATGTCATGGATCCCCCCACACAGTGCTGCCCGACCTCGCCCTTTTCAGGGCGGGTGCATACCGTGTCCAGGATCGGACCTGCGCGTTCGGCGGGGCGATAGAGGGAGAACACTGATTTAACGGTTTTGTAGAGTGGTCAGACAACTCGGTGACAAAACCGGCCACGGTAGAAGGGGTCGGCTGCCGCTGCCGACGCGCGGTAGGTTCCGTCCGGTGAGCGAATCAGGGCCCGACGGCCACACCGACCTTTCCCCCGCCGACATCGAAGCCCTCGCGGCGGGTTGGGCACTGCGCCATCCCCAAGCGCTGGCCGCCACGCACCAGACCTGGCTGCGCGACCCGGCAAGCGGGGACTACCTCGTCGACGTGTTCCGCGAGCCGCACGACGGGCACACGTGGATCTGTCGGCACGCCCCGACGATCCGGCTGCCGTATGACGAGATCATCCGCCACACCGCCGAGGGCATCCCGTATCTGACCCCTGAGCTGGTGCTGCTGTTCAAGGCCAAGCACGCGCGGCCCAAGGATCAGCGGGACTTCGAGGGTGTGGTGCCGGAGCTGAGCCCGGCCCAGCGCGAGCGGCTGGCCGGGCTCATCGGTCGGGTGTATCCGGACCACCGCTGGCTCGCGGACCTTTAGCCGCGGGTCAGCGGTAGCGCCTTCGGCTGATCAGAGTGCTTCGACGATCGTCGCGTTCGCCAGCCCGCCGGCCTCGCACATCGTCTGCAAGCCGTACGTCACCCCGCGCCGCCGCATCTCGTGCACCAGCGTGGTCATGATGCGCGCGCCGCTGGCGCCGAGGGGGTGGCCCAGGGCGATGGCGCCGCCGTTGACGTTGACCTTCGCCAGGTCGGCGCCGGTCTCGGCCTGCCAGGCCAGGACCACGGAGGCGAAGGCCTCGTTGACCTCGATCAGGCCCAGGTCGTCCAGCTTCAGGCCGGCCCGGCGCAGGACCTTCTCGGTCGCCGGGATAATGCCGGTGAGCATCATGATCGGGTCGTCGCCGACGACGGCGAAGCTGTGCAGCCGGGCCAGCGGGGTCAGGCCGAGGCGTTCGGCGGTCTCGGCGCTCGCGATGAGCAGGGCGGCGGCGCCGTCGTTGATCGGGCTGCTGTTGCCGGCGGTCACGGACCAGTCGATCTGCGGGAAGCGCTCGGCGTAGTTCGGGTCCTCGAAGGCGGTGCGCAGGCCGGCCAGGACTTCCGAGGTCGTCGTCGGACGCACCGATTCGTCCATGGTCACCAGGCCGGCCTCGGTCGGGACCGGAACGATCTCGTCGGCGAAGCGCCCCGCGGCGTGGGCCGCAGCCGCGCGCCGGTGCGACTCGGCCGAGAACTCGTCGAGCCGCTCCCGGCTCAGGCCCCACTTCGCCGCGATCAGCTCCGCGCTGATCCCCTGCGGGACCAGGCCTTCGGGGTAGCGGGCCGCGACGCCGGGGCCGAACGGGTCCTTGCCGGCCGCGTTCGACCACATCGGCACGCGGCTCATCGACTCCACGCCGCAGGCCACGACCAGGTCGTAGGCCCCGGCGATGACGCCCTGCGCGGCGAAGCTGACGGCCTGCTGCGAGGAACCGCACTGCCGATCCACCGTCACCGCCGGCACCGTCTCCGGCAGACCGGCGGCCAGCCACGCGTTGCGCGTGGTGTTCATCGCCTGCTCGCCGGCCTGGTCGACGCAGCCGCCGATGACGTCCTCGACCAGCGCGGGATCCACGCCGGTCCGCTCCACCAGCGCGCGCAGCGTGTGCGCCAGCAGGTCCACCGGATGCACGCCGGACAGCGCGCCGCCGGGCTTGCCCCTGCCGATCGGAGTGCGGACCGCCCCCACGATCACCGCGTCCCGTGCTGTCGCCATGACCCTGCCCCTCTCTGGCTTTTGTTGACCATAGTTAGAGGATAGATCCTGACTATGGCCGACTCAAGTCAAGGTAAGGTGGGTCACATGGCGATGCAGCTGGAACCCGTCCTGGCCGACCGCGACCGCTGGAAGGCCGAGCACTGCTCGATCGACAAGGCGATCAGCGCGATCGGCACCCGATCGGCGATCCTGCTACTGCGCGAGGCCTACTACGGCACGACGCGCTTCGACGCCTTCGCGCGGCGGGTCGGGGTGACCGAGGCGGTCGCGGCGGCACGGCTGAAGGAGCTGACCGAGCTCGGAGTGCTGGCGAAGCAGCCCTATCGAGAGCCGGGGCAGCGGACCCGGTACGAGTACGTGCTCACGGAGATGGGGCGCGATCTGCTGCCGGTGGTGCTGGGGCTGATGCAGTGGGGCGACAAGTACCTGCAGGACGATGCGGGGCCGCTGAAGGTCGTCGACACGCGCAGCGGCTCGGCCGTGCGGGTGCGGATGCAGAACGCTGACGGGGAGGATGTCGAGATGGAGGACATGGAGCTGGCTGTGCGGCGGTGATTCAGCTCGTCATCAGCCGGCAGCTCATCGCCGACGGTCGGGCCGGGTCTTCCGCGTTCGGGCCTTCGCGCGTTCACGTCGCGCAAGGAGCAGCCCGATCATGATGAGCGTCGTGAAGGGGACGAAGGCGAGCACGTACGCGCCCCAATAGCGGTGTAGATCGAAGATCGTCGTTCTCGGATCGATGTCGCGACTGTTGACGCTGAAGAAGGAGAGCAACAGTCCTGGCGGCACGGCCAGCACTGAGACCACCGCGAACAGGCCGGTCAGCACCCGGTCCTGCCGTTCCCGCACTTCCTGCCCGGCGGCGACCAGGGCCGCGCCGCGGCTCTGGATGACGGTCCCCAACCGCTCGACCATGCGGGCGGTGTTCGCGGCGGCGGTGGCGACTGCGAGTTGGTCGTACAGCGAAGCACGGAACAGCTGCATGAGGTTGTCCGGTATCAGCACGCTGTCGACGTAGGCCTCCACGCCGAAGCTCAGATCGAGCTGGATCTCGCCCATCTCGTCGGCGAGCTGGGTCAGCGTCTCACGCGCCTCCTCGATCGATCCGCCGTGCGACCTGGAATGGTCGTCCAGCGCGCGGTAGGCGCGGATCCGCGCACGGTACAGGACCGCGAACGCCGCGATGACCAGGACGACGACCAGCGTCATCTTGTCCTCCGAGCGCCGGTTCCAGCCGGCGATGACGGAGGCGCCCCGGGTGTGGGCGACCAGCGCGGAGCCGCGGGTGTTCAGGTCCGGCGGGGAGCGGAAGCCCGGCTTCTCAAGCCGGCCGTTGTGCCGGTGGAAGACCGTGTCTTCGATGAGCAGCGCTTGGACAGCCGGGGAAAGCCTGGTCTCGTCCGCGAGGAGCCGCTCGGCGAGCTCGCCTCCGACGAAGATCAGCGTGTGGCCGTAGCCGAGGCGGAAGCCCGCAGGCATCGAGAGCTTGGCGCCGAGCCAGTCGTTGAACGCGGTGCCCGCCACCGCGAGCGAGTCCCTGCTCTCCTGCAGCTGCTCGCGGTAGCCGACGACGTCCGGTACGGAAGGTGATCCGCTGAACCGCGATTCCACGACGACCAGCGGGTCGCCGCGTGGGGTCCGCAACACGGTGACCGTCACCGTGGACAGCAAGCGCCCGAGCCGGCCGCAGAAGTCGCGCGCCGGGACGTCTTCGACCAGGAGCACTCGGGGCAGCAGGCCGAGCGGATCCGTGAGGTAGCGCTGGGATTCTCCGATGTCGAAGATCAGGTCCAGGCCGCCGGTGCCCGCCGACAGCGGCAGCTGCTCGGTCAGGTTGTAGATCGTCACGGCACGGGTGACTGGTGTTTCGTCAGCGCTGTCAGACATGGGAACCCACCTATGAGCTTGGAATCTCACTACGGTGGAGATCTGACGGCACGCTGGTCCGAAGCCATGTCGAGTCGGCTACGAGCCGCTGAGCCGCAGCTCCAGCACCAGCTCGCGCGCATAGGCCTGGACCATCGCGACGAGGTCGATGTCCTGCGGGTCCAGCAGCCACTGCGTGTGCAGGCCGTCGATGAACGCCACGATCTCGACCGACTTCGCGTGCGGATCGACGTCCTGCCGCATCTCCCCGGCGGCCTGCGCGGCGCGGATCATGTCGGCGATCGCATTGCGCAGGCGGCGGTAGCGCTCGGCGAGTTGCCCGTGCGCGGGGTCGTCGGGATCGAGGTTCTCGGCGACCAGCACCGCGAACAGGCGCACCAGGTGTGGGTCGGCCTGATTGCGGCGCGCGAAGGCGGGCATGCCGTCGATCGCGGCGAGCCCGCCGAGCGCGGCCAGGTCCGCGACGATCTCCCGCGACGCCGCATCACGCTGCTCGATGACGGCCTGCAGCAGCGCGGCCTTGGTCGGGAAGTAGTAGAACAGCGCCGGCTCGGTGATACCGATCTGCTGCGCGATCTCCGCGGTCGCCACCCCCCGGTAGCCACGCTGCGCGAACAGGTGCGCGGCGACATCCAGGATCTCGGCCCGACGGCGCGCGCCGCGGGCGGTTTTGCCGGCACGGCCGACTCGCTCGGGACGCTCGGGGCTTAAGGCGGCGCCGCGCTCGGAGGCACCACCAGAGGCACGACCCCTGACTCGCTGGGCATGTGCGCCGCCGCCAACGCGGTCTTCAGAGCCACGCTCGCCGCCCCGCGCCACTCGCCCAGCACGCTCGCCGCCCTGATCGCCGCCAGCCTCTTCGTGCCCGCCGTGCTGCGAGCCCGGGATGCCATCGCGCGTGCCCCCGCCTTGCTCGCCGCGCGCCGAGCCAGGCTCGCCGCCAAGCTCCCCGCGTTCGCCGTCCGTCACGCGCTCATCTCTATCACCACCAGCCGTCAACCCTGCCCGACGGTCCGTCGTGTTTCTTCGGCGTTGCTCTTGCGTCACGGCCCCAGGATAATTTTTACTGAGTCCTAAGTAAATAGAACTCGTCCGGAAGGCCCGCCATGAGCGCTGTCGCCCTCGACGGAAGCTCCACCCCCGCCGCGACCCGGGAGCCCGCCGGCCGGTTCACCGCGCTGTACGTGGCCGCGGTGTTCGGCAACGCGCTGGCCACCATCACCGTCCTGACCTCCTCGCTGGCCACCCGCATCGACCACCTCGACCACGCGCACAAGGACGGCGCGCTCGCGGCGGTGGTCGCGGTGGCCGCCGTGGTCGCGCTGCTGGTGACGCCGGTGTCGGGGCGGCTCACCGACCGGTGCCGTTCGCGGCGCGGCATGCGGCGGCCGTGGATCGCGGGCGGTGTGGGCGTCGGGTTCGCCGGGCTGGTGGTGATGGCGTTCGCGCCGAGCGTGTGGCTGCTGGCCGTCGGGTGGTGCGTCGCGCAGGGCGGATACAACGCCAGTGGCGCGGCGCTGAGCGCGGTGTTGCCGGACCAGTTCCCGACCGACGTGCGCGGCCGGGTCGGGGGCCTGGTCGGGTTGGCCACCGCGGTCGCACCGGTGCTCGGTACCGGGATCGCGGTGCTGTTCCAGCCCTCGCCGGCCGGGATGTTCCTGGTACCCGGCGTCGTCGCGGCGGCCCTCACGCTCCGGCTGGCGCAGCGCCTGCCGGACCGGCATCTGCCGCCCGAGACGGCGTTGCCGCCGCTCACGGCCGCGACCGTCGCACGCAGCTACTGGGTCGACCCGCGCCGGTTCCCGGACTTCGGGTGGGCCTGGCTCAGCAGGTTCCTGATGATCGGCGCCTTCGCCGCGGTCCAGCTGTACATGAAGTACTTCCTGCAGGACGAGCTCCACTACTCCTCAGACACCTCCACCGGCCTGGTCGGCGTCTCGACGGTGGTGATGGTCGCGTTCATGGTCGCCGCCTCGGTGTACTGCGGACGGCTGTCCGACCGGCAGGGACGGCGCAAAATCTTCGTCGGCGTGGCGGCGGCGCTGTTCGGGGTCGGGGCGGTCGTCGCCGCCGGTGCGCCGAACCTGGCCGTGTTCGAGGTCGGACTCGCCGTCGCGGGCGCCGCCCTGGGCACGTATCTCGCCGTCGACCTGGCCCTGGCCGCCGACGTGCTGCCCGACCAGGACGGCGACGCCGGCAAGGACCTCGGCGTGTTCACCACCGCCAGCGCCGTCCCGCAGATCCTGATGCCCGCGCTGGCCCCGCTCGTGCTCGCGATCGGCGGCGGCCACAACTACCGCGCGCTCTACGTGGTCGCGGCGCTGTTCGCGATCGCCGGCGCGCTGGCGGTACGGCCGGTACGTGGCGTGCGCTGAACGTCCCCTCCCTGTGAGCCCCCGCGAGAAAGGCACAACGATGAGCATTCCGGCGACCCAGGCGTGGCGGGGACAGTGGATCTGGACCGCGCAGACCGGCGTGGGGGCCCCGGCTCCCGACAATCCCATGAACGGCGCGCTGGATCCGGAGTACTACGACCGGCGAGTGTTGTTCCGCAGGTCGTTCGAGCTGGCGGAGGTGCCGGACGAGGCGCCGTTCCGGATCACGGCCGACTCGCGGTACGTGCTGTACGTCAACGGCGTGGAGCTCTCGCGCGGGCCGATCCGGCACGGCCTGCGGGAGCTGCGCCACGACCACGGCGACGCGGCCCCTGTCCTGCGCGCCGGACGCAACACGATCGCGGTGTTCGCACGCTTCTACGGCAGCCGCACCGCATGGTGGCTGCCGACGCCGACGACCTTCACGCTCGGCGGCGGCTCGCTGGTCGCGGAATTGCGGGTCGGCCAGGAGTGGATCGCCACCGATGACAGCTGGCTGTGTCAGGAGGCGACAGCCTGGACGCCGTCGCGGCCGCTGACGACGATCTCGCCGCAGATCCCTGAGATATTCGACGCCCGGGAGCTGGATCCCGAATGGGCCTCGCCGGAGTTCGACGACACCGGCTGGGACGCGGCGCGGGTGGTCGCCTCGATCCACGTCGGAGGGACCGGCCGCAGCAGGCCGCCCGCCGATCCTTACGGTGCCGTGCTCGCGCGGCCGATTCCGCAGCTTACGGCCATGCCGCAGCACCCGGAGACAGTGTCGGTGACCGAGCTTGCTGAGGCTGATGCTTCCGCCACCGCCGCCGACGGCCTCGCCGCCGCCCTCCGCGAAACCGGCGAGAACCGCACCGACCCCGGCGCCTGGCGCCCCGGCCTGACCGTCCCGGCCGGCAGCCACCTCCTCGTCGTCGACTTCGGCAAGATCGTCAGCGGCACCGTCCGCTTCGCCCTCACCGCCCCCGCCGGCACTGTCCTGACCGGCGCCCTCGTCGAGACTCCGAAGCCCGCAGCCCTGGCCAGCGCTCAGACCTTCCACTACACCGCCCGCGGCCACGCCGACACCTTCGAGGCCCACGATCCCTCCGGCGGCCGGTACCTGCTCCTGGTGACCGCCAGCCCCCTCGCCCTCGACGACCTCGCCGTCGTCGAGCGCCTGCGCCCGCGCCCCGCCGGACCCTACTTCGCGTGCAACGATCCGCTGCTGAACCGCGTGCACGCCACCGGCCTGCGCACCGTCGACCTCACCGCGCACGATGCCTACATCGACTGCCCCACGCGCGAGCAGCGCGCCTGGACCGGGGACTCGGTCGTGCACCAGTCCGTGGACCTGGTCGCGAACCCGGACTGGAGCCTGGCGCGCTGGCATCCGGTGCTGGCCGCGCGGCCGCGCCCGGACGGCCTGCTGCCGATGGTCGCGGCCGGGGACGCCGCCGACCCCGGCATCGTCAGCATCCCGGACTGGTCGCTGCACTGGATCCGCTCCGTGCACAACCTCTACCGCTACACCGGCGACGGCGAGCTGGTCAGCGCCCTGATGCCGACGGTGGAGAACGTCCTGCGCTGGTTCACCCCCTTCCTCGGCGAGGACGGCCTGCTGCACGACGTCACCGGCTGGGTCCTCCTGGACTGGTCGCCGGTCCCGGCCAGCGCCACCAGCGCGGCGCTGAACGCGCTGTTCGCCCGCGCGCTGGCGGACTTCGCCGAGATGGCCGACTGGCTCGGCGACACCGGCCGGGCCCGCTGGGCCTGGACCCTGCACACCCGCCTGGCGCAGGGCTTCGAGGTGTTCTGGGACGAGGAGCGGTGGGCCTACCGGGACCAGATGATCGACGGCGTCGTGCAGCCCTCGGTCAGCGAGCACACCACCGCGGCGGCGGTCTGCGCCGAGATCGTGCCAACCGAGCGCCACGTCCGGCTGCGCACCTTCCTGCTCGACCGCGCGCCGATGTTCACCCGCTCCCCGGTGGCCGCGCACGGCAGCGACGCCGACGGGGCCCCGGCGGCGGCCGCGATGTTCGCCGCCCCCGTGCCCGACTGGGACACCGAGCACCTGGTCGTCGGCGCGCAGCCGTTCTTCCGCTACGTGGTGCACGACGCGCTCGCGCTGCTCGGCGCGGCCGACCGAGTCCCCGATCTGTGCCGCGACTGGGGCAAGCTCCTGGACGCCGGACCCACGGCTCTGCGCGAGACGTGGGAAGGCGGCAGCGCCTGCCACGGCTGGTCCGCCACCCCCAGCCGCGACCTGCTGGTGTACGTACTCGGCATCACCCCCGCGGAGCCCGGGTACGCCCGGGTCCGCATAGCACCCCGCCTCGGCGACCTCGACTGGGCCCGCGGCTCCGTGCCGACGCCGCACGGTCCGGTCGAAGTACGCGTCGACGACCTGTCGGTCCTCGTGGACTCCCCGGTCCCCGTCGACCTCAGCCTGCGCGACGACCAACCTCCCCTCAGCCTGCCGCCCGGTCGGCGCATGGTCCCGCTCACCTGAAGGAGTTCATGCATGATGCGAACCAGGACGTATCCGGCGCTCGCCGCCGGTCTGCTGCTGGTCTCAGGACTCGTGGCCGCGGTGCCAGCATCGGCCACCTCGGCCGCCTCGGCCGCGTCTCCGCTGGCGGCACCGGTGTGGCTGTGCAATCCGGCGCTGGCTAACGACCCCTGCGGCCCGACCGTGCACTACCCCAGCGGGAAGACAGAGGACGTCGGAGCGGTCGACGAACCCTTCCAGATCCCTGCCGTGCCACCGGTGGACTGCTTCTACGTCTACCCGACGATCGACACGCTGGCGAACCCGCTGCTCCAGGTCGGCTCGCTGCCGCCGACGCCCACCGACGCCGAGACGGCGGTGACGCTGGCCCAGGCCGAGCGCTTCGCCGGCACCTGCCGGATGTTCGTGCCCGTATACCGTCAGGCACCGCTGAGCGAGGTGGCGCTGGGGGTCGTTCTGAAGTCCCCCGCGGACCTGGCCACCGGCGAGATGGACGTGGCGCAGGCCTGGCAGGACTATTGGGCGCACGACAACGTCGACCCGGCCACCGGCCAGCGGCGCGGCGTGATCCTGATCGGGCACTCGCAGGGCAGCGCCGACCTCATCACCCTGATACAGAACCAGATCGACGGGAACCCCGCGATGCAGCGGCAGCTGGTCGGCGCGTACCTGCTCGGCGGGAACGTGCAGGTGCCGGTCGGCAAGGCCGACGGCGGCGGCACCGACGCCGGATCCACGTTCCAGCACATCCCGCTGTGCTCGAACGACACGGCGTTCGGCTGCGTGGTGGCGTACTCCAGCTACAACGAACCGGCCGGCCAGGCGCCGGGCGCGACCGCCGTGTTCGGCCGGGCCACCGGCGCCGGGTACCAGATCGCGTGCACGAACCCGCACGCGCTACTGGCCGGCGCCGCACCCGACAGCCAGCAGCCCCTGGACACTTACCTTCCCTCGCGCCAACTCGTCGACGGCAACGCGCTACTACCCAACGGCAACCTCGCCGTCGTCGCCGCCGGCTACACGCTGCCGGACGTCCCGGCCGGCTTCGCGCACTTCCGCGGCGAGCTGCTCGGGCAGTGCGAGAACCAGGACGGCGCCTCCTGGCTGGAGCTCACCGACCTCGGCGGCTTGTTGCCGACCTCGACACAGACCTCGGACTTGGGGACGCACGTCGTGGACTACAACGTCGCGCTCGGGGATCTGACGACGCTGGCGGCGCGGCAAGCTGCGGCCTGGGCCGCGCAGTAGGCAGATTCCGAAGCTTGGGTGCGGCAGCGGCAGCCACAGCTAGGAGCGCAACAGCTGCCGCACCCGCGCCGCTTCCCGCGTGAGGTGCTCCAGCTCCGGCACGCTGGTGGCGGCGCGCGCCGCCTCGGCGTACAGCTCGGCGGCCGGCGCCAGGTCCCCGGCACGCTCGTGCAGGTACGCTGCCACGGCGGTGCGCCGGGGCACGTCGGCGTCCACGGCGGCCAGCGCCGCCAGGCCCGCCTGCGGCCCGTCGGCCTCGCCGACCGCGACCGCGCGGTTGAGGCGGACCACCGGGCTGTCGGTGAAGGCCAGCAGTTCGTCGTACCACTCCACGATCTGCACCCAGTCCGTCTCAGCGACCTGAGGCGCGTCGGCGTGCAGGGCGGCGATCGCGGCCTGCGCCTGGTACTCGCCGAGCCGGTCCTGGGCCAGCGCGACCTGCAGGATCTCCACGCCTTCGGCGATCAGCGCGGTGTCCCACCCCGAGCGGTCCTGCTCGGCCAGCGGGATCAGCCTGCCGCCGGGGCCGGTGCGGGAGGCGCGGCGCGCGTGGTGCAGCAGCATCAGTGCCAGCAGTCCTGAGACCTCGGGTTCGCCATCGGTCAGGACGACCAGGTGCCGGGTCAGCCGGATCGCCTCGGCCGCCAGGTCGACGTCGCCGCCGTAGCCTTCGTTGAAGACGAGGTAGAGCACGTGCAGGACGGTCGCCAGGTCGCCGGGCTGGTCCAGGGGCAGGCCTTCGATCTTGCGCTTGGCGCGGACGATGCGCTGCGCCATGGTCGCCTCCGGGACCAGGCAGGCCTGGGCGATCTGGCGCGTGGTGAGGCCGCCGACCGCGCGCAGCGTCAGCGCGAGCGCCGCGGCGGCCGGCAGCGTCGGGTGCGCGCACAGGAAGTACAGCCGCAGCGTGTCGTCGGCGCCGGCGACCTCGCCGGCCGGCGGCTCGGCGTCCACGGCCAGCTCGCGGCGCTGCCGCGAGGCCTCGGCGCGCGCGGCGTCGACGAACTTGCGCCAGGCGGCCGTGACCAGCCAGGCCTTCGGGTCCCGCGGCGGGTCCTCCGGCCAGGTCTGCAACGCCCGGATCAGCGCCTCCTGGACGGCGTCCTCCGCCGAGGCGAAGTCCGCCCCGCGCCGAACGAGGACGCCGATCACCGCCGGGACGAGGTCCCGCAGCAGCGAGGCGTCGAGTCCGCTCACTCGGGGCTCACTCGGGCTCACTCGGGCTCACTCGGAGGACTTCGGGGCCTCGGCCCCGAGGAAGGGCCGGACTTCCAGCCACTCGTAGAGCGGCTCGCCGCCGGGGCCGGGAACGGCGGACAGCTCGCCGGCGATCTCGACCGCGCGGTCCCAGGAGTCGACGTCGATGATGTACCAGCCGGCGATCAGGTCCTTGGTCTCGGCGAACGGCCCGTCGGTGACCGGCGGCCGGCCCTGGCCGCCGTGGCGGACGAAGGCGCCGTCGGCGGACAACGCCTGCATGTCGACGAACTCGCCGGACTCGTGCAGCCGGGCGGCGAAGTCGCGCATGAACCGGACGTGGTCGTCGACCTCTTCGGGCGTCCACTGGTCCATCGGCGGGAAGTCGACGGCCGGGGCCGGGCCGCCGCGGTAGTGCTTGAGGAGGAGGTACTTCATGATCGTTTCCCTGAGCCCTTCTGTCCCGCGCTGATGTCCTCGTCCAGCTCGACGATGATGCCCTCCGGGCCGCGCAGGAAGCACATGAGATACGCGTCCTGGTAGTTCTCGACCGTCCCGACGGTGTCGTAGCCCTGGGCCCGCAGGTCGGCGAGGATCCCCTCCAGCCCCTCGACCTCGAAGCAGATGTGGATCAGCCCGAGGCGGTTCGCCGCCGGGGCGTGCGGACCGAGCTCGTCGGGGGCGGCCAGATGCTTGACCAGCTCGATCTGGCTGTGGCCATCTGGTGTACGGACGAAGACCACGTCGGACATCGGGTTCTCAAGCCCGATGATCCGCCCGACCATCTCGCCGCCGACCTTCGCCTCGCCCACCAGCTCCATGCCGAGGCCGTCGAGGAAGAAGCGCTTGGCGGCGTCCATGTCCTCGACGTTGATGCTGACGTGGTCCATGCGCCGGATCTTCCGGACGTTCGTCACGCGGGCGGTCGTCATCGCGGTTCTCCTTCGGTGTCGCGCGGCTCCGTCGGCCGCTTGCACCCCTGGGACGGAGCCGGCCCGGCGTTCTCGACACCGGACCCGACCCACTATCCAAGAACCGCGACGACCGCGCTCAACGCTTGAACCCGACCCCGCCGTCCAGCCAGATCGTCTCCCAGTCCGCGCGCACCTCGCCATCCGGGCGCCACAGCGGCAACTGCACGACGCCGGGCTCGACGACCTCGAAGTCGCCGAACAGCGCCGCTATCTCCTTGTGGTCCCGCACCACGAGCTTCGACTTCGCGTTGTCCCAGCCCTTGCGGGCGGCGGCGGAGACCTCGGGCTGGCCGCCGTCGGTACCGTGCGAGATCACCAGGGCGCTGCCGGGGACCAGGGCGTCGCGGAAGGCCTCCACGATGCCGGCGGCGTCCTCTTCATGCGCGACGAAATGCAGCAGCGCGACCATCAGAACCGCGACCGGCTGATCGAAGTCGAGCAGCTCGCGGACCTGCGGGTGCTCCAGGATGGACTTGGGCTCGCGCACGTCGGCGAGCACCACCGCAGTGTGGTTCTCATCGCCGGCGAGCAGGGCCCGGGAGTGGACGGCAACGATGGGGTCGTAGTCGACGTAGGCGACCCGGGCCTCGGGCCGGATCGCGCGCGCCACCTCGCCGGTGTTGCCCACACCGGGCAGGCCGGTGCCGATGTCCAGGAACTGAGTGATCCCCGCCTCGGCGAGATAGCGGACGGCGCGGCCGAGGAAGGCCCGGTTCTCCAGCACCATGGCCCGAGCCGCGGGCGCGGCCTGCATCGCCACCTCAGCGGCCTCGCGGTCCACCTCGAAGTGATTCTTCCCACCGAGCATGTAGTCGTACATCCGAGCAGGATGAGGCTTGGTCTGGTCGATCTCCGGGGGGAGCCAGTCCGGCAGCAGCGGGCCGGTATCCGGCCCCAGTTCCTCGGTCATGCGGTGTGGCCCTCCCAGATCGGTGGCGGCGGGGGTGGCTTCGGTTACCCGTGCGGCGTCAGATTATCCGATCGTTCGTCGTGACCTGATATTCCTGCCGCACGCCTCCGGACACGAATCGCGGTGGCACCGCGAGCAGCCCCGATGTCCAATTGAGGAGGCGCGAGACGCGTCTTGGAACACACGTTCGAGGAGGAGTGGCTGTGGACATCGTGGTGTTCGGCGCGACCGGCATCCGCGGGACCTAGACGACCCCGGCGACGAGATGCGTTTCTCGATGGAAGCGTTCGGGGCTCAGATGGAGCTCCGGGCGATCCAGAAGCGCAATCGGGACGAAACGCTTTGAGCGCGCAAGGCCGGAGAACCTAAGCGAAGAGCTCCTTACGCAGGATGCGCTCATCGCGAAGTGCGCGCCCGAACGCAATGGCAAGCGCGCCCCGAGGGGCGTCAGCCTACTGTCAGGGCTCGGATTCCACGGAACCTGCGGGCAAAAGCTTACATAGCCGGGCGAACCACAGGAATGGCTCACGGCTGCACATCTAGAGTACGAGGCGTCCCCGCCGCAGCGCACTGTCGGGCCGCTCCAACTATTGGCAAGGCCAAGATGGACCAGATCGTCACCAAGTGGTCCCTCAGCGAATACGGCCGCATCCCGCTGTTCCGCCGCGAGTACGACCCCGGCACCGGGTACGCCGCGCGAATCGCGGAGTTGGAGTCGGACCGTACGCGCCTGCGCGAGGACCGAAGCGCCGGGCTCTACGACCACGCCGACGACGCGAAGTGGTTCCGCGAACACTACGCCCGGGGACGCAGGCCGCAGACAACGCCGAGCGCCGCGAGATCCTGTCGGACTACCAGATTCAGAGTTGTGCTGTTCCCCGCCATCGGCAACCGCCAGCGGGTGTGTGCGCACGGCCTGGACCCAGACACCGCGACCGAGGTCCGCATGCAAGCCGCGGCAGCGGCGGCCGACAGCGCGCCGAGCCTGGTTGCCGGCGCACTGAGCAAAGAGTGGATCGGGCACACCCCCGGACGCAGCCCAGCCGCTCATCGTCGCAGAATCCTGACCGAGCGCTAACGCCGCCCCGGCACGAATGCCGGGGCGGCATAGTTGCGGCGACATTGATAATCGGTGCACCCACAGGGCGCTGACTTGCGATCTTTCACGATCACAATGACATGCGTCCCTCGTGAGATCCTCGACGGTCCGCCTCACCACAGGCGCGAGGTTGTACTCAAGGTTCATACACCGCGACGATCAGCCCATACTATTAAGCTGGCTGGCCCCAGCCCAGTCACGCGGAACATGATCGCCTTCAGACGGCCCCGGCGAGAATGGCGCAATATCCGTTGAAGGTGTCGCCGCCTCCGACGCGTGGGGGTTCGGCGACCGCGGCGTGCCGATCGACGAGCCCGAATACGTGAACGCGGTCCTGGCGGCGCACGGCCTTCCTGCGCTCCCGGTTCCGACTGCGTAACGCGGGCCAGGCAGCGCCCCACCCCCGACGGCCTCCGCGCGGGGCTCTGGTCCGCGCGAGGCCGTCAGCGCCGACCGGTTTTGACCCTTGGCACGTGTTGAGCAAAGGACATGGCTCCGCGGTGTCGAAATCGCCGATCGTTCGTAAGGCCGCAAAGCCCTTGTCCGTGATCGCGTAGGAGGACTCCATCCTCGGCTTCCTTGCAGAGCCTGCCCACCACCGCGCGCATGGTCTTGCCTCCTCCCCGACCTCGGGCGGCGGCTTCGCTCGGTCGCGGCGTCTCAGGAGAGTGCCTGTTCGGCGCCGTCGTCGAGGGTCAGGACGATCCAGTCCTCAAGGCCGCGGCCGAGGCGGCGGGCGGCGTCGCGCCAGCGGGCGATGCGGTCGGCTGCGATGCTCAGTTGTGGTAGGGCCGTGGGGGTGGGGGCCGGCGGGGTGGCGGTGCGGGTGGCGCGGAGGTTGCGGCGGAGTTCGTTGCGGGACCAGTGGTGCTCTTCGGCCAGGTCGAGCCAGTGTTCGCGGGCTTCGGGGGGTACGGCGGCGAGCTCGGCGTGGTGCTGGAAGCTCAGGTGTTCTCTGCGGCTTTCCAGTTCGTAGCGGCGGGCCACCCAGGCGTAGTTGCGCAGGGTCTGGAAGTCCAGGTTCACGGCGGCGGCCACGGCGCGGTAGCGCTCGCCGTACTTGTACTGGCCGTAGACGAGCCAGTCGCCCAGGCACCATGCGGTGCAGTTGGCGATCGCCGAGATCTTGTGGCCGACTTGTTCCCACGCGGTGATGTCGAGTGCGTCGGGGATCTGCAGCCCCAGACTCGTCACCATGACCTGCCGGCGACGGGCCCCCTGCTGGTTCGGAACACGGTCCGGCTTGCTGACTGCCAGCTGATCCATGTCGTAAGGGTCCATCACCGGCCGAATCCGTGTCGAGATCGGCCGCGAAGGTGCGGACAACTTGGCACGGAGCGCGCCTGACCAGCTCGTATGCACCACGCGGATGACGGTGCCGTGAGACGCGCCGGGGCCGCCACGACGACGCGGCGGCCCCGGCCCGGATGCTGACCCCGGCGACGACGCCGGCGATCAGAGGAGATCAGCACAGATCGTCACAGATCAACACAGATCAGAGGAAATCACAGCGACCCGACTCCCGTCGCCATGGTCGGCACGCCGGCCGCGTTCGCCAGATCCTGGTAGTACGCCGCGTTCGGCGCGCCTCCGGTCAGCAGCGTGGGCGACGTCGGGTTCCCGGAGTTCCCCCGGGTGCCGCCGGTCACGACCGAGTCGAAGTCGATGTATCCCTTGTAGTTCCAGTTCGACGGGGCCGTGATGTCGTTGTCGGTCGGCACCCGGATCTGTTCCTGGGCCGAGGTGAACGGGTTCGCCGGGTCCGGCGCGATCGAGGTCAGATACACCTTGATGCCGAGACTGCTCAGCGGCAGTATCAATTGCCTGAATCGGTTCTCCAGAGTCGGGTAGTCGGTCCCGGCGAGCAGGTCGTTGGTGCCCAGATCGATGATCACCGAGCGCACGTTCGGTTCGTCCTGCACGGTGTTGAGCAGGTTGGCCAGCGCGCCGGCGGTGGTCGCTCCAGCCGTGGAGAGGTTCACGATCCCACCGGGGCTCTGCTTGAGGTCGCCCAGTGCCGAGGGAAGTGTGTCGACCCAGGTGTGCCCGTCCGCTCCGGACCCGAGGCTGGTCTGATCGCCGAGGACGACGACAGTTCCCTGCGTCGTATCGGTCGTCGTGACATCCGCGTCCTCGACATACAACCAGTCGGTGGCCGTTCCGGTGCTGCTCCACGTGGTCGGCGAGCCCGCCGTGTCGCCTGTCGCGTTCCCGGACGCGACGTACGTCGCCGGCCCGCCGCCGTAGGTCGTGGCGTCGGAATGCACCGGCGCGATCGTCGCCGTGCCCGGGATCGACAAGCTGACGACCAGGTTTCCGCTCCCGCCCGCCGTGCTCGGCAGTGCGACCGGGTCGGAGTACACCTCGGTCCCGGGGGCCAGCGTGACGGAGGCCGAGTTGTTGAACGTCAGCGCGGTCGGCGCCGTCGCGCCAAGCGTTCCGGGTCCGGTGCCGGCGGCCTGAGCCGCCAGCGTGACCGCCCCGAACTGAACCGGGCTCGCGCCCTCCGGGTCGGTCAGCCGGATCCGGATCTCGGGTCCTGCCGCCGCGCCGAGGCTCGTGTTCGTCGGATGCACGATCTCGCGCAAGGTCTTGGCGCTGAAGGCCGGGCTCGACGACGAACCCGTCGTGGTGTCGGCGGGTGCGGCCCAGACTCCGACCCAGTTCGCGGCCGAGCCACCCACTGTGGCCGTGTCGGCCGGACGGGTGCCGATCGCCAGGACGTGCAGCGCGGTGGAGCACGAACCCGGGATCATGGTCGTCGTATGGGACGGCAGTGTGATCGAGGCGATGGTCTTGGTGCCGTCGGTCGGCAGCGCCACCGTGTAGAGGTAGGTGTCGCGGGTGGTCGGTGTGGCCGAGGCGCCCTTGTCGTAGGCGGTCAACGTGAGCGCCGGGTTGATCCCGGCCGGCGGGCTGCTGCTCCAGTCGGGGACGGTCCCGAGCCCGTCCTGCCGGTCGGTCCCGTCGGTGTAGGTGATGGTCACGTACCCGCCCGAGACCGAGCCGCAGGTGGCGGCGGCGAGCAGCGCCACGGACTTCGTCGGCACGCTCGGCACCGGGTTGGGGATGGTCTGGCCGAGGGCGATGACGTTGTCGTTGCCGCCGTTCGGAGCGGTCAGCTGGAACGCGTAGCCGTTGATCGGATCCGGTGCCGTGGCGCTGAGGCCGGCCGCGGCCAGCGCGCCGGAGGACAGCGCGTTGTTCCCGGTCCCCAAGTCGAAGGACGCCGAGGACGGCTTGTTGTCGGTGGCGATGCCGCTGTTGTTCATCGCGGCCGAGAAGTTCGCGAACGAGGACTGGCGCACGGGAGCGACGGTCAGGTAGTCGACCGCCGCGTTGTACCCGGTGGAGCCGGCGTTCTTCCCGGTCACCGTCATGGCCAGGCTGTGCTGCCCGGCGGTCAGGTACGCGCCGCCGAGGACGACGTAGGCCGAGTCGCAGCAGCTCGACCGGTAGCCGTCGAAGGACGGCGCGCCGTTGGCGGTCAAGGCGTTGCCGTCGATCGTGTAAGAGACCTGACCGTAGTTCGTGGCGCGGGTCATGTTGGCGCCCAGGGCGTAGTAGCCGGCGGTCGGCACCGTCAGGTTCAACGTGTAGACGTCGCCGAGCTGGTTGCCGACGAAGAAGGTCTGAGCCCCGTCGGACAGGCTGCTGTACGTACCGAGCTGAGTCAAAATGTACGGGCTGTCACCGTTGGCACCGGTCACCGACGCGCTGACGAGGTCGGTGCCCGCAGCTTCGTACGTCCCCGAGATGACGCCGCTGTAGACCGCGATCTGCTTGAGCTGGAGGTAGTAGGTGCCGTAAGTGTCAGTGGTCAGATTTGTGGCGGTGACCCTGACATACCGTGCCGAGGTCGGCGTGAAGGCGAAGTGCCGCGGGCCGTCCCCCGGCCGGGGGAAGTCACCTGGCCCGGAGTCCCGCGTCGTCCACGTCGTGCCGTCGGTGCTGGTGGCGATGGTGAAGGCGGAGGGGAAGCCGGAACCGGTGACGTCCGGGGTGTCGTCGCGGGGATACAGGTCGACGTCGTCGACAGGCTTCGTCGCGCCGAGGTCTACCTGGGCCCACTCGGTGTTCGCCGCCGCCGTGTGCGGTGCACTCGACCATCCGTTGTCCGTGCCGGCGGCCTGGTAGTTCCCGTCGGTCAGGTTCGAGGCGGGCCAGCTGCTGTTCACCGTGCTGCTGACGGTCACCGGCTGGTGCAGGGCCAGGTTCGCGCTCGGCTGCGTGATGTCGGGAGCGACGTAGAACGCATAGGTCGCCGACTCGTGGGAGGGCATGTTGGCGTAGTTCACCGCCTCCACGTTCAGCGTGTGATAGCCGACGGACAGACCCGGCGGGATCGCGATCGCGGCGCTGCCGCCCCGGATCGGCGCGAAGCCGTCGGTGAGCTGCGTGCTGCTGTTGAAGTTCTGGACTCGCTTCGTCGCACAGGCCGAGCTGTCGGCGGCTCGCTCCGTGCCCGGACCGGTCAGGGTGTAGATGAAGCCCTGCAGGTTCGGATCAGGACTGCTCGCCGTGAAGGTGCCACCGGTCTGGGACGGCTGGCCCCAGTAATCCGGCGGATAGTCGAAACTCGTGATCGTGGGAGTCGTCGGCGGCGTGGCGAGCACGGTGAACGTGCCGGAGGTCGTGGTGCTCGGCGCCGACAGGTGGCCGTTGTCCACCGCGACGCTGAACGTGTACGAATGGTCCGCGCTCAGCGCGCCAGCCGGTACCTGCCAGGCACCGACGTTGCCGGACGGCGTGTTCTTCGCGGAGCCGGTGTGCCCGTTGATGGAGAAGTTCAGATTCACGTTGAGCGGCGGGCTGTTGTTGTCTCTGGCTATGGCGGTCAGCTGCGGAGTCAAGGTGCTGACGTAGGTCGTGCCGTTGCAGGACACACCCGAGCCGACGTAGAGGTTCGTGGCCGCGCTGGGCGGATAGAAGTAGGTGACGGACAGTACGGGATTGTCGTCGAACTGCTTCCACACCGAGGGATGGTTCGGGTCGTCGCGGAGCTCGACAGTGGCGTTCGACCACCAGTTGTCCGCCGTCGTCTGCATGAACGCCCTGGCGTCGAGCGACACGGCCGCTGCCGGGCAGCCGTTTCCGGCCCCGGAGGAGGCTTGGCTGAGGTAGTTCGACTCCGGCCCCGGATAGGTGGTAGAGCCGGAGATCGGGCCCGCGGAGTACAGGTCGACCGGATCGGCCGCGCAGCCGTTGTTTCCGTTCCAGATCTGGGTGATGCCGAGCGTCGCGGCCTGGACGTTGGCGTGCGTCCCGTTGCTGGTGCCGCCGTCCAGCGGAGTCGTGTTCATCTGGAAGTACGTTCTGAAGTCCGCCGTGAGATGGCAGTCGGAATAGCCGCAGTAACCCACTTCGACATGGCCGCTGTCGCTGCCGTTGAGCCAATGGCCGCCGGAATCGGCGACCGTGACCCAGACGTTCTGCTGCCAGGTGAGGCCGGGATCGAGGTAGAGCGGGAACTTCTCCCCGGTGCCGGCCAGCGCGTCTGTCGGCGGCACCAGCGCGATGTCGGCTCGCCTCGCGCCTTCGCCGACCGTCGTGGCCAACGGCCGGACGATCCCCGAGCCGGGGTTGTCGGGGGTCGGCGCGGGGCCCTTGCGGCCGTCCGACGTGGAGTCCCACATCCTGGGTGCCCCGCCGGTGAAGACCGTCGAGCCGGCCTGGTCGACGACGTCGAGGCGGCCCTGAGCGGCCTGCTTCATGGTCAGGCCGGTGCCGGTCGCCGTCAGGTGCAGCGTCCTGAGGGCCGGATCGGCCGCGGCCGCCGCGTCATGCACGATCAGAACCTCGGTGTAGGAGTCCGCCGTGGCCGCCATCCTCAAATCGACGCCTGGGAACACCTGCGGGTACAGGGCGGTGCCGCCCGAGACGACGGGCTTGGGCAACGGCGTCGGCCAGCTCAGCGACAGCGTCCGGGGCGCGCTCGACGGGCTGCCCGGATCGGTGACCGTCACCAGCGGGGCGGTGCCGCCGCCGGAGAACGCCAGCGGGAGCGCCGAGGCGATCGGTGAGAACGTCCCGTCGGAGTTCCGGGCGAGGGTGGTGGTGATCGGCACCCAGGATCCGTTCTTCTGGACCCGCACCGGATGCTCGTTCGAGGTCATGGTCAAGGTGCCGTCCGGGTTCGCCGTCACCGCGAGGGTTTCGGTGGTGAGCGCGTCCACGCGCACCGGCCGGCCGGTGGCCTTCGCCCTCGCGCCGGCGCTCAGCTGGGCTGCGAGCTTTGCGGGCGCGGCGTCGTGGGTCGGCGTCGACTCAGGTGCCGGCGCCGAAGCTGCGGCGGCCTCCGCCGCCTGGCTGGTCGCGGCCAGAGCGGGGGTGGCCACGACCCCGCTCAGCGCCAGGCCGGTGATCGTGGCGCCGATCGCCACCATCCGGGCCAGTGATCTACTTCTCAGTCTATTGATATCAGCGATGTTCATATCCTGATTTCCCGTTCGTCTCTTGAGCTGCTTGGTCCCGGGCGGTCGGCGGCCGTTGCAGGCTAATGACGCGGGCTGGGCACGGGCGAGCAGAACGGGTATCGCCCCGGCGCCGCTTATCCCGCCGGCGAGACGTGTGCACCACCGGTTTGCTGCCGCCTGGGCGGGTGCGCGGGTTACGGTGCGCCGGAAAGCGGACCCGTGTCCGTCGTCGGTAATGACAAGGTGTTGTGACTATGGAGTACACGCCAACTGCGGCAGGGACGAGAATCAGACTGACGGCCACGGCGCTGGCCCTGGCGCTCGCCGTGGTGACGGCGGGGGCGGTGGCCAGGCCCACCAGCGCCGCGGCGTCACAACAGCCTGCGATACCTCCCACGACGATCGTCTCAAGTTCGCCCGTCGCGGCCGGGAAGGGGCCGTCGGCGCCGGGGGCGGGAACGCCCGCGGCCACGGACGGGCCGACCGGCCCGGTGGGGAACTTCAGCGCCTCCTCGCTGAGCCCGGAAGGGTCCTGGACGGCCGGCGGCAGCGACGGGTCGTTCGCCTGGTCGTATCCGATCACCGTGCCGCCGGCGTCGGCGGGCGCGGTCGCACCGCGCATCGCCTTGTCCTATGACTCGGCGGCCGTGGACGGGGAGACCGGAACCACCAACAACCAGTCCTCGTGGATCGGCCAGGGCTGGGGATACGAGCCCGGATTCGTCGAGCGGACCTACCGCAGCTGTTCGGACGACACCACGCTGCCGTCAGCGGATCAGACCCCGGACTCGTGCTGGGCCGGACAAATCCTCGCCTTGTCCCTGAACGGCAAGAGCACGGCGATCGTCGCGGACGACCACGGCGGATTCCGCCTGCAGGCCGACGACGGCTCACAGGTCACCCAGCTCACCGGGGACAGCAACGGCACGCACAACGGGGAGTACTGGAGGGTGACCACGACCGACGGCACCCAGTACTACTTCGGGCAGGACAAGGCCCCCGGCGCTCCCAACAGCACGAACTCGGTGCTCACCGAGCCCGTGTACGGCGCCCACCCGGGCGATCCGTGCAACGCGGCCGACTTCGCCTCCTCCTCGTGCACGCAGGGCTGGCGGTGGAACCTGGACTACGTGGTCGACGTCCACGGCAACGCGACGGTCTACTACTACGACCGCGAAACCAACTACTACACACCGGACAACGGCCAGAACGGCGCCGTACCGGTGCAGTACGTGCGCGGTGGGGAACTCGACCACATCGACTACGGCCTGCGGCTGGAGAACGGCACCGTCTACGGCTCCCCCGTCCCCGACGTCGTGAAGTTCCTGACGGCCGAACGCTGCATCTCAAGCACGTTCAGCTGCGACCCGTCGCAGTTCACCGCGCCCAACGCCAACTACTGGCCGGACACGCCCCAGAATCTGCAATGCCAGTCGACGTCCTGCCAGATCCATTCGCCGACGATGTGGACGACCAAGCGGCTGACCACGATCACCACGAAAGTCCTGAACGCGAGCACCGGCCAGTACCAGTCGGTCGACTCCTACGCGCTGACCCAGCAGTTCCCGAGCACCGGCGACGAAGAACTGACGCTGTCGAACATCGTCCACACTGGCTACGACTCCAGCGGAGCGAACCCGGTGTCCGAGCCGCCGGCGACGTTCGAGGGGCAGCTGTACGACAACCGGATTCCCGGCTACAACCACCTTCCGGGGCTGGCGCACTGGCGCATGTACAACATCGCCACACAGACCGGCGAGACCATCTCAGTCACCTACAACACTCCGCAGTGCACGCCGTCGAACCTGCCTCCGGCCTCCGACACCGCCGCCCAGCAGCAGGCGTTCGCGTCGACGAACACGATGAGCTGCTACCCGGTGTTCTGGACGCCGCCGGGCTACACCGGACCGATCTTCGACTACTTCAACAAGTACACCGTGGCCTCGGTCCAGGTGTCCGACCCCAATGCCTTGTCTCCCAAGCAGATCACGCATTACTACTACCTCGGCGGCGCGGCCTGGCACTACGACGACAACGAGCTCGTCAAGCCCACCCAGCGCACCTACGGGCAGTTCCGCGGCTACGCCCAGGTCCAGACCACTACCGGCGACACCGGACACACCTCCAACGGCGTCGCCGACGGCCTGACGCTGACTCAGAACACGTATTTCCGCGGCATGGACCAGGACACCCTGCCGAACAACGGCGTCCGGTCGGCGGTCGTGCACAACACCTTCGGCGGACAGGTCGCCGACGCCGACACCTACGCCGGCCGGTCCTACGAATCCCAGACCTTCAACGGCGCCACCCTGGGATCCAACGGCCTGCCGGCAGCCGGACCGGAGCTCTCGGCGACGGTCACCGCCCCCGAGGTCGTCGCCACCACGGCCACCCGCACCCGCACCGCGGCCGGACTGCCGCCGCTGCTCGCGCAGATCGTCGGCACGGCTTCGTCCACCGCGTACACCGACCTGGCCGCCGGCGGCACCAGATCGACGGCCACGGCCTCCTCGTACGACTCGGCCGGCCGGGTCGTCGCCACGCAGAGCTCGGGCACGAACGTGCCGACCACGTGCACCACCACCAGCTATGCCGACAACAGCACGAACTGGCTGCGCGACAAGGTGGCGGAGACCGTCACCGCGGCCCAGTCCTGCCCGAGCCCGGTCGGGGCGCCGCTGACCGCCTCCGCGGTGCTGCGCGACCGACGGAACTACTACGACCAGTCCGGGAGCCTGGGCGCCGCGCCCAGCCTGGGTGATCTGACCCGCACCGACGTGGCGTCGGCGAACAACGGCGGCACCCTCACCTGGATCGCCGACGACGCCACGGCCACCTACGACGCCTCCGGCCGGGTGCTGACCGCCACCGACGCGCTCGGGCACACCGCCAGGACCGCCTACACCCCGGCCGACGGCGGATCGCTCACCCGGAAGGCGGTCGCGAACCCGATCTGCGCCGTCTCCTCGACGCTGGCAGGCTGTGCCACCACCAGCGAGGTCTACGACGCCGGCCGCGGTGTGGTAACTCAGAGCACTGACGCGGCGAACCACAAGACCAGCGCGCAGTACGACGCGCTGGGCCGCCTGATCGCGGTGTGGACACCCGGCTTCGCGCCGGGGTTGACGTCGGCGAGCACCACGTATTCCTACACACTGCGCAACAACGGGCCCGAGGCCGTCACCACGAACACGCTCGTCGACGACGGCGCCGCCGGCAACAACCTGAACTACCGGAGTTCGGTGGCGCTCTACGACGCCATGGGCCAGAAGTTGCAGACCCAGAGCGTCGGTGAGAACGGCGCCATGCTGGCCTCCGACTCCAAGTACGACTCCCACGGCTGGGTCGTCGATGCCAACAACGGGTACGCGACGAACGGTACTCCGGGCCCGACGCTGATCAGCGTCGCCGATTCGGCGGTGAACTCACGCACCCAGACCGCCTATGACGGAAGCGGGCGCGCGACCCTGGTCACCCCGTACAACGGGCTCACGCCGACCTCCGCGGTGCAGACCGTCTACGGCGGCGACCGGACCAGCACCATCGGGCGCCTCGCCGACGGCAGGACCTTCGACCCGGCGGTGACCGCATCCACGAAGTTCACCGACGTCCGCGGCGGAACGACCGAACTCGACCAGTACAGCGGAGCGCCGACCGTCAGCGGATCCACAGTCGCGGGACCGGCGACCGGGAGCATTCCCGGAACTCCGGGAACGCTGGCGACCACGTACACCCTGGACGCGCTCGGGCAGCAGACCGGGATGAAGGACAGCGCTAGCAACCAGTGGACGACCGGCTACGACCTACTCGGCCGCGCGATCAAGCGGACCGACCCGGACACCGGCACCACGACCACCGTCTACGACGGCGACGGCAACGTCGCCTCCACCACCGACGCCGACAACAAAGTCCTGTCATACCAGTACGACCCGCTGAACCGCAGGACCGGCGAGTACGACTCGCTCACCCAGAACGCGAGCACGCAGACCGCGAGCTGGCTGTGGGACACCGAGCAGAAGGGCCGGCTGACCTCGACGTCGACCACGAACGTCACCCTGGCCGACGGCACCACCGGCACGATCGTCGAGCAGGTCGACGGCTACGACGGCGCCGGCCGGGAGGGCGGGTCGATCGTCACCGTCCCCGGCGGGGAGACCGGACTCGCCGGCACCTACACGACCACGACCGCCAACACGAGCACCGGCCTGATCACCTCCACCACGCCGGCGGCGCTGCCCGGGAGCCCGGCCGAGACCGTCACGACGACCTTCAACGCACTCGGCGACGCGACGTCGAACGCCGGATACAACGCCTACGTCTCGGCGACGAGCTACACGCCCTACGGCGAGACCGCACAGCTGACCCTCGGCGCGTCCAACGCCCCGGTCTGGCTGACCTACGCCTACACCGCGCAGACCAGGCAGGTCGCCGAGACGAACGTGTCGGCCCAGCTCGCGCTTCCGCAACTGGACGACACCAAGTACGCCTACAACCCGGACCAGCGCATCACTTCGGTCACTGACACCCAGGGCTACGGTTCCACCGCACCGGTGCAACAGCAGTGCTACAGCTACGACACACTCGACCGGCTCACTGAGGCGTACACCGCCGCACATCCCACGAGTGACGGCAGCTGTCCGACCGACCCGGCCACCGCGGGCAAGAGCGCGGTCGGCGGTCCCGAGCCGTACTGGTCGACGTGGACCTTCGACCAGCTCGGGCAACGGCAGAGCCAGGACCAGCACGTACTCGGCGGCCAGAGCACGGACGCCACGGCCACGTACAGCTACGGCCAGGGCGGCCACGCCCACGCGCTCAATTCCGTCGCCATCGCCGGCCCCGCCGGGCAGACGAACCTGACCGGCTACGTCTACGACAACGCCGGCGACGCGACCACGTACCCGGCCTCCGGGGCGTCCGGCACCCAGACCCTGACCTGGAACCCCCAGGGCCGGATGGCTTCGGACACCACCACCTCCGGCACCACCACGACCCAGGTCGACGACGCCGGCGGCGGCCAGCTCATCACCCGGAACAGCACCACCGGAACAGACACGCTCTACCTGCCGGGGGAACAACTCAGCTACAGCACCAAAACCGGCGTCGCCACCAGCACCCGCTACTACACCTATGGCTCGACCGTCGTCGCCGAGCGCGTCGGCGGGGGCAACCCGCAGTATCTCGTCGGCGACCAGCACGGCACCGACCAGCTGAGCGTCGACAGCGTCACGATGAGCACCACCCGCCGCCAGCTGGACCCCTACGGCAACCAGGTCGGCCCCGTCAGCGGCGGAAACTGGCCCGACCAACGCGGATTCCTGGACCAGCCCCAGGACGCCTCGACCGGGCTGGTGAACGACGGCGCCCGCCAGTACGACCCCGCCACCGGCCGGTTCCTCACCACCGACCCCCTGCTGGAGGCCGGCTCCCCGCAGCAGCTCAACGGCTACGCCTACGCCGCCGGCGACCCCGTCAACGGCAGCGACCCCAGCGGGGCCATGACATTGAGCGGCGGTGGCGGCGGGAGCTACGACGGAACCTGCCAGTCCGACAACTCCTGCGGCTCGAACGGGAGCGGGAACACCGATCAGGGAAGCAGCCCGACCGATCAGTGCTGGGGCCCCGGCGGGAACTGGATCTGCGGGTCCAGCGGCAACACCGACGCAGGCAATAGCTCAAGTGACCAATGTTGGGGTCCGGGCGGCAACTGGATCTGCGGGAACGACGCCGACAGCGCTGCGGTCACAGCGGCGCAAAGCGTTGTCAACGCGGTCTCGCGCGTCAGCCAGACCACCGCGTCGCACGGCTCGTCGTGTGGAATCTTCTCGTTCCTGATGTGCCTCGGAGGCGTCGGCGAGTCCGGCGGGTCGAAGTGCCTTCTCGCACATTCCGACGGGAGCTGCGTCGGGTCGGGCTACCTCAAGGCCTTCATCTCCCAGGTCACGGGCAGAGGTTCGGGCGGCGTCTGTCTGAGCGGCAGCGCGGCGGTGGGCCTGGCGATCGGCGCATCCTTGTGCCTTCAGCAGGACAGCACCGGTCACTACGGACTGACCTTCTCGCCGCAGGTCGGATTGGGCGGGATCGGGGCAACCGTGTCCATCGATCCCACCATCTCCAATGCCGACACCCTCAACCAGCTATCTGGATGGAGTGCGTATGGCGATGCAGCGGTAGGTGAGCTCGGCTACGTGCATGGTGGCCTGAGCTACGGCGGAACGCACAACAACGCCGGATTGCCCGTCGTCTCCAGCCAGGGCGGCGTCGGCGTCGGTATCTCACTGATCCCCGTCGTCCTCTCCGGCGGAGTCAGCTACACCTTCGTCATTCCACTCGGCCAAAATCCGCCGCAATAGCCGTCGGCGCCGACTGCGGCCCTTGAACCGACCCGTGCGGTTCAAGGGCCGCTTCGCGTCTCCGGCCGGTTATGACGGCTCTTCGGCCGCCGCAGACGGCCGACACGGAGGATACTGGTGGCCACGCCACCGGCAGACCCGGCGCCGCGAGGAGGAGCTGACGGATGTCTCGCTGGAAGCCGCTGCGGGACGGGCTCGACCCGTTGGTGGTCCAGTTCGTCGTCGAGCTGCGGCGGATGAAGGATGCCAGCGGTCTGAACCTGACTCAGCTCGCGGGCAAGACCGGGCGCAGTGCCTCGTCATGGGAACGGTATCTGGACAGCCGGGTGATTCCTCCGCTCGACGTCGTCGAAGCGCTGGCGAAGCTGGCCGGCGCCGACCCGACGAGGATCACGGTGCTGCATCGGACCGCGAACGGCGCGTGGCGGGCCCCGGATTCCAGCGCCGGAAACGCATCCGGGGCGTCGGGGACGACGAAGGATCCGATGCGGATCCCGCCGGCCTCGACCCACCTCGCGGCCGAGATCCGGGCCCTGCGCGAGCGCGCGGGTCTGAGTCTGGCCGCGCTCGCGACTGAGACGCGCTACAGCAAGTCTTCCTGGGCGCGGTGGCTGACCGGTAAGGCGGTGCCGCCGTGGCATGCCGTGCATGCGCTGTGCGCACTGGCCGGAGGAATCGACACCGACCTGCGCGCGCTGTGGGCACTGGCGGAATCCGAGTGGAGCGGACGCGGGGTCGTCGCGACGGCCCGCGAGCCGTCGACAACAGCGCCGCCGGGCAGCACGGTGCGACCGTCCGAACTGCCGGCGGATCCGGCGGATTTCACCGGACGCGACCGCGAGACCGAGCTGATCCGGCGGCTGCTGACCAGCTCGCGTCTGGCACCGGAAGGACCGCAGGAACCGGAGGCACCGCAGGAACCGCAGGCACCGCAGGCCGACGGACCCCACGCGCCGGCCCTGGTCGCGATCTCCGGCCCGGGCGGCATCGGCAAGACCGCGCTCGCCGTCCACGCCGGTCATCTCCTGGCCCGCGAGTTCCCCGACGGCGAGCTGTTCGCCGACCTTCGCGGTGCCGGCCAGGCTGCCGCTGTACCCGCCGACGTTCTGCTCGGATTCCTGAGCTCGCTGGGTGTGCCGGCCGGCGAGGTGCCGCCCGACGGCGCGGGACGTTCGGCACTGTTCCGCAGCCTCAGCGCCGGGCGTCGGCTGCTGATCGTCCTCGACGACGTGGCCGACGCGGCGCAGGTGCGGCCGCTGCTTCCCGGATCAGGATCCTGCGCCGTGCTGCTGACCAGCCGGCACAAGCTGCCGGATCTGGCCGGGTGTCAGCACGTGGACCTGGACGTCCTGCCCGCGGACGACGCCGCCGCCCTCGTCGCCCGGATCGCCGGACGCCCGCAGATCCGCTCCGAGTCCGCAGCGATCCGGGAGCTGGTCGCCGCCTGCGGCCGGTTCCCGCTGGCGCTGCGGATCGCCGGCGCCCGGCTGGCCACCCGAGCGTCCTGGACCGCGGGCGATCTCGTCGAACTGCTCGGCACCGACCGGCACCGCCTCGACGAACTGGTCGCCGGCGACCTCGGGGTGCGCGCCACGTTCGACCTCAGCTACCGCGGCCTGCCCGCCCCGCAGGCCCGGGCCTTCCGGCTGCTGTCGATCGGCGGCCTGGAGGAGATCGCGGTGTCCAGCGCCGCCGCCCTGCTCGACCTGCCCGACACCGCGGCCCGGCGGCTCGCCGAGGCGCTTGTCGATGCCAGCCTCCTGATGCCCTCGGCCGCCGGGCGCTATCGGTACCACGACCTGATCCGGCTGTTCGCGCAGGAGGCGGCGCAAACCGGCGAGTCGGGCGCCGACCGTGTCAGTGCCCTGGCACGCCTGGTGACGCTCTACCGCGGGAGGCTTCAGAGCGCGCTCGCGCTGATCCGGAGCGGCCAGGCCGACGGGGATCCCTCACAGGCGGTCTTCACGGATGCGAACCGGGCCAGGCACTGGCTGGAAACCGAAGTCCGGAACATCACGAACACCGTCGTGCACGCGCTGCGGCAACCGGAGCTGCCGCCTGCGGAATCGCTGGCGATCATCCACGCCGGCCAGTCATTCCTGCGCTCGTCAGGGTTCTGGGACAGCAGCCGGCGAATGAGCCAGGCCGCCCTCGAACGCGCCGTCGCGGACGCCGACCCCGCCGCCGAGCTGACGGCACGGCAGTATCTGGGGATGATCGCCGTCCTCACCGGCGACCCGGCAGTGGCCCGAGCCCAGCTCACACAAGCCCTCCACCTCGCCCGCGCCCTGCACGACCGCACGGCGCAGGCCGCGGCGCTGAACCGGCTGGGACTGCTGCACTTCACCCGCGGGGAGATCGACGAATCGATCGTCTCCCACCAGGCGGCCCTGGACATCTACCGCGAGCTCGACGACCGCACCGGCATGTGCACCACGATGATCAACCTGGGCAAGGCACTGTCCGAGGCGGACCGCGCTGCGGAGGCGCTGCCGCTGATCGAGGCGAGCCTGTCACTGGCCTCGGCCGCCGGCGACGAGATGAGCGTCGCCTTCGCCGAGTACAACCTCGCCCGCTGCTACCGGCGCTTGCGCCGCTACCACGAGGCGATCGCCGTCCACCTGGCGAGCCTGCCCAAACTCCGCGAGTCGGGCCTGCGCGAAGGCGAAGCACACACCCTGGCCGACCTCGGCGAGACCTTGCTCGAAGCAGGCCGGCCACACGAGGCCCTGACCTGGCTGCACGACGGAATCGCAGCCCTGCGCACCCTCGGCGACCGGCACTCGGCCGCCACCCACGAGATCGCCGCCGGCCGGGCCCACCGGGCTCTCGGCGATGAGGCCGAGGCCGTCCTGGTGTGGACCGCGGCGCTGGAAACGTTGACGATCACGACTCCCACCGACGCGGCCGCCGTCCAGCAGCTCATCGACGAGAGCCCGCTGCGCGGCGCTGGGGATCGCTGACCCCGCCATGCCCGACGCCGCCAGAACGCTGACGTCCTCGATCCCCTCGCAACTGATTGACCGGACCGTAAGCTCACCCACAAGGCCCATGACGGCAAATTCTGCCGCTACTTCTCAAGACGGCGGCCCCTCTTTGCCGCTGATACAGGAGCCGGCTCAGCGCCGCCTCGGCGACGTCGCCTCGGATTGCGTGGATTCTGTCCAGGCATCCGTCGCGATCCGGCGGTGAGGAGGGTTCCGGCTGGTGGCCGTCACGACCGCTGACGGCGCCGCCCGAACCGCAGATACAGCGAAGGCACCACGAGCAGCGTCAGCAATGTCGACGTGACCAGTCCTCCGAGGATCACCACCGCCAGCGGGTACTCGATCTCGTGGCCCGGCAGGTCGCCGCGCAGTACCAGCGGTACCAGCGCTAGGCCGGTGGCCAGTGACGTCATCAGGATCGGTGACAGACGCTCCCGGGCGCCGCGTACCACCAGCGCCGGTCCGAACTCCATGTTTTCGCGGCGCTCCAGGTGCTGGCAGTGGTTGATCAGCAGGATGCCGTTGCGGGCCGCGATGCCGAACACCGTGAAGAAGCCGACCAGGGCGCCGATGGTGATGACGCCGCCGCCCATGCTGATCGCGATGATGCCGCCGACCAGCGCCATCGGCAGAGTCACGAACAGCAGTCCGGCCAGTCGCCACGACCCGAAGGACAGTTGGAGCAGCAGCAGGATCGCGATCGCGGCGGCGATCGCCGTGGTGAGCAGCGTCCGTTGGGCGTTCTGCCGTTCCTTGTACTCGCCGAGCATCGCGAAGTGCATGCCGGCCGGCATCGCCACCGCCCCCAGGCGGTTGCGGATGTCGTCGGCCACGGCTCCCAGGTCCCGGCCCTTCACGTCGGTGCTGACGTCCAGGTAGCGCGAGTTCCCGTCGCGCGTCACCCGGTACGGGTCGCTGCGTACGCTGACCGTGGCGATGTCGCCGAGCCGGATGTGCTTGCCGGCCGGGGTGTCGAGTTGCATCGCGGCGATCGCGCTCGTGCTGTCGCGCGCACTCGGGACACTCCAGACGTAGACGCCGTAGATCTCGCTCCCCATGAAGATGTTGCCCATCTCCTGGCCCGCCACCACGGCCGCGGCCTGGCGCCGCACATCGCCCGGCTTCAGGCCGACGGCAGCGGCTTTGGCCAGGTCCACTTCGATCTGGATCTGCGGTGTGTCCACCGAGATGTCCATATGCGGGTCCTGCACGCCGCGCACCTGTGTCACCTGGTGCAAGACATCGGTCGCAGTGGCTCGCATCTGGTTGAGATCCTGTCCGTAGACACGGATGGTCACCGCCTGCCGGGAGCCGGATAAGACCTCTTCGATACGTTCGTTGAGATACGTCTCCACGTCGCGGAACAACCCGGGGTAGGTGTTCACGACGTCCCGCACCTGCCCGACCACCTTGTCGTAGTTCGCCTTGGGATCGGTGCTGATCCACGCCTCGGCGGCATCGATGCCCACGACCTCCTCGCCCCCGCGAGCCCGGCCGATGTGCGCGCCGAAGCTCCGCACCCCGGGGATCGCTTGCAGCCTCTGGGAAAGCATCGTCGTGGCGCGGACCATCTCCGTGTCCGACGTGGCGGGGACGGCATCGAAGTGGATGAGCAGATCGCGTTGTTTGAAGGTGGGGAACAGCGACTGGCCGAGCTGCGGCACGATCAGCGCGCCGGCCACGACGGCGACGGCGAACACCGCGTAGGCCGCGGCCGGGCGCCGCACGATGCGGGCCAGCAGCGCCGAGTAGCCGCGCTGGAGCCACCGCACCAGCGGTGAGGGACCGCGCCGCAGCGGGGCGCGGCGCAGCATGATCAGGGTCAGGGCGGGGGTGACGGTCAGCGCGACGCACAGCGAGGCCACGATCGCCAGGGTGTAGGCCAGCGCCAGCGGTTTGAAGAACGCGGCGGTCAGCCCGTGCAGCAGGAACACCGGGACGGCGGCCGCGACGATGATCAGCGTCGCGTAGACGATCGGCGCACGGACCTCCAGCGACGCCTCAAGGATGATCCGGGCGGTCGGGGTGTCGCTGCCGGCCGACCGGGCCTCGCGCAGCCGGCGCAAGATGTTCTCGACGTCGATGATCGCGTCGTCCACGACCGCACCGAGGGCGATGATCAGCCCGGCCAGGATCATCGTGTTGATCGTGGCGCCGGTGTAGTGCAGGACCACCAGCGCGGTGACCAGCGACATCGGGATCGTCAGCAGGCTGATCAACGCCACCCGCCACTCGAACAGGAACAGCACCAGGATCACCGTGACGAGCGCGAAGCCGATCAGCAGCGAGGTGCGAAGGCCCGCGATCGACTCGTCGATGAACGTGGCGGGGCGGAAAATGGTGCTGTCGAAAGTGACGCCGGGCAGCCCCGGCTGCAACTGTTTCAGCGCACTCTGGACGCCCGAGGTGATCTTCAGCGTGTCACCCCACGGCAGCTTCTCCACCACGAGCAGCAGCCCGGGCTGACCGTTGACGACGGCGTCGCCGATGATCGGCAGGCTGTCCTGGACGACCGGGCCGACAGCGCTCAAGGGCACCAGCGAACCCTTGGCCGCGTGGTCTTCCAGCGGTACCTTGGCCAGCTCTGCGGGACTGGACACGGACAGCTGGTGCACGATCTGCAGCCGCTGACTCTCAGTGTCCAGGAATCCACCCGCCCCGACGACGCTTCCGTTGGAGAAACTCAGCGCCCCGGAGTCGAGTGCGTCGGACGCGGTGCGCTCGACCTCGTCCAGGGTCGCGTGCGCGGCGGCGAGCTTGGCCGGATCCACCTGTACCTGGAAGGTCGGCTGCCGCTCATTCCAGATCGACACGTCCGCCACGCCGTCGACGGCCAGCAGTCGGGTCTTCACCCGCCACAGCGCCAGCCGGGACAACTCCTCGGTCGAATACCCGGGCCCCACCATGCCGATCTGCACCACCCGCGCGGTCGCCGACACCGGCGGCAGCATCACCGGCGGCGAGGCCCACTTCGGCAGCGTGGGGCGTACCGTGCCGAGCCGCTCCTGCACCAGTTGCCGGGCGTGCAGCAGGTCCGTTCCGGGCTTGAAGACCATGACGATCGAGGACAGCGTCGGCACCGACGTCGAGCGCAGCTGGTCCAGTCCGGGCATGCCGTTCATGGCCAACTCCAGCGGCACCGTCACCAGCGACTCGACGTCCGACGTGGACAGTCCCAGGCTCTCCGTCTGGACCTCCACCTGCGGCGGCGCGAACTCGGGGAAGACGTCGACGGCACTGGACCGGATGGTGGCCGCGCCGAAGGCCATCAGGGCGACCGCCGCCGCGACGACCAGGAACCGGTAGGTCAGGCTCCAGGAGACGATCGCGCGCATCACCGTGGGACGAGTCATGGTTCTTACTCCTCTCCCACGCCGTACTCGGCGCCGAGCAACTCCGGCGCGCCGATCGTGACCACCGCGGTCCCGGCCGCCGGTCCGGAGCTCAGGAGCGCCTCGGTCCCGATGACGCGGACGATGACGATCGCGTGCCGCAGGTAGGACCGCGGCCCGACCGCCACGTAGGTCCAGGCCGCGCCGTCCGGGCTGTAGATGACGGCCGCGGTCGGGATCACCATGCCGCCCGACGCGGTCCGCACCTGATCGGTGCGGACCCGCACGGCCTCGAACGCCGACTCGCTCAGCTTCACGGTCGGCAGCACGGCCCCGGGGGCGGGGTCGAGGACCGCCGGGGGCGCCGGCGGGCTGTCGCCTTCGTGGCGCGAGCAGCCGGCCGAGGTCACGAGGGTCGCGAGGATGGCTCCCAGACGCACGACACGGAAGCGCCCGGGGGTCACGTGCGCGCCGCCTTGGAGAACCATCGCAGACATAGCGCGGGCAGCAGAACCAGCATCACCAAGGATGTGGTGACCATGCCGCCGATCACGACGATCGCCAGCGGCCGTACCACTTCCATCCCGGCGATGTCGCCCACGACGGCGAACGGCAAGGACACCAACACCACACCCACAGCGGTCACCAGAGTCGGGAACACAGACCGGCGCACGGCCATCTCGACTGTGTCAGCCCTCGATGTCGCCGCGCCGGGCACCTCGGAGCCCGAAGCCCGCACCGCGGAATCCGCTTGCGAACGCTCCATGTCCCGCATCACCACCAGCCCGGCGCGGACCGCGACCCCGAACACCGCGAGGAAGCCGGCCAGCGCCCCCACCGTCAGCGGCCCGCCCGCGACGGGCGCCGTCGCCACGCCGCCGGCAAGTGCGAGCGGCAGCGCGCAGAACAGCAACGCGGCACGCCGCCAGCTGCGAAGAGCCGCCTGGAACAGCAGCAACACCCCGACCGCGACGCCGCCGACGGCAAGCAACGTATAGCGATCAGCGTTCTGATTCGCCACGACATCGCTGGACACCTCGACGTGGTAACCGACCGGCAGCGCGAGGTTCTCGACCGCGGAGCGGACCCGGTCCACAGTTCCACGCACGTCTCCACCGGGCACGTCCGCGGTGACGTCGATGTAGCGGGAAGCCTGATCGTGGTCGATCTCGGCGGGCGCCGGCTGCACAGACACCGTCGCGACGTCCTTCAGCGGCACCTGGCCACCGCCGGGGGTGTCCATCGGCAGGTTCTGGATCGCCGCCATCTCGCCGCGCATCCCCGGCTCGCTCCACACCGCGACGTCGAAGATCTGCTGCTGCTCGTAGTAGCTGCCGACGGGGATTCCGGCGATCAGGACGGCCGTGGCCCGCCGGATGTCTCCGGGCTTGAGGCCGTGCGCGGCCGCGGCGTCGACGTTGGTCGCGATCTGGATGGACGGTTCCATGGTGGGCGTCTGGACCGCCACGTCGGCCGCTCCGCGCACCCCGGTCACCGCCTCCCTCAATCGCCCGGCCGTGGCGGCCAGAGCCGTCGGGTCGGTGCCGTACAGGCGGACCCGCACCGGCGGTCCGTTGCGCGTGCGGTTGTCCGCCAGCGAGGCTTCGGTGAAGGTGAGCAGCGTGTGCCGCACACCGGGGTAATCGTTCAGGACCCGGCTGACCGCCGCCTTCGCCGCGCCGTAATCAGCCTTCGAAGACAGGGTGATCCAGGTCTGTGCGGAACTCACGTCGACCGCGCGGTCGCCGAGCAGCGCTTGTCCGACGTCGCTGGCCACGTCGGTCACCCCCGGCACGGCGCGCAACGACTGGCCGACCGAGGTCGTGGTCTGCTCCATCGCGGTCAGCGAGGTCCCGGCCGGCGCCTGCCAGCGCACCAGGAGGCTGCGCTCCTGCATCGTCGGGATCAGTGAGCGGTTCCCGAACTGCGGGATGATGAGGACGCAGCCCACGAGCAGCACCGCTGCCGTCCCGAACAGCACGGCGGTGTTGGCCGTGAACACCGACAGGACCGCATCGTAGGCGCGCCGCAGCTTGAGTGCGGGGCGACGGGGCACGGCTTTGCGCAGCACCAGATGCGCCAGCGCCGGGACGAAGGTGATCGCCACGAGCGCGGCAGCCGCCACCGCCAGCAGGTAGGCACCCATCATCGGTCTGGCCAGGGCTCCCGCGCGGTCCTGCAAGGTCAGGATCGGGATCGTCGCCAGGGCGATCACCGCGAGCGCGAAGATCAGCGGACGGCGTACGCCGACAACAGCGCCGACGACGGCGGAGTCCTCACGGCCGGCGACCCGGACGGCCTCGGCCGTGCGGACGGCGTCGTCCACCACCACGCCGAGGGCCGCGGTGAGGCCGGTGAGCGTCAGAACCGTGAACGTGGCGCCCACCAAATAGAGCACATATGCCGCGGCCACCACCGGCAGCACAGTCCCGGCCAGCGCGATGAGCAGCACCCGCCACGACCGCCAGCACACGCCGAACCACAACGCCAGCAACACCGTTCCGGCCAGCGCCGTCCAGCCCAGGTGGACCAGCGCGGCGTGAACGTAGGTCGCGGGCTCGAAGACGCCGGTGTCCACGGTGACACCACGCAACCCGGGGGCGAGCTCGGCCATCGCGGCCCTGATCCCGGAGGCGACCTTGACCGGATCCGCGCCGGGCGACTTCTCCACGACGAGCAGGAAGCCCGGGCCGCTTCGCAGCACCGCGTCCCCGCGCAGCGGCGGATGGTCGGCGACCACGGTCGCCACGTCCCGGAGCAGCACCGGCTGGCCGGTGGTGTCCTCGATCGGCACCGCGGCCAGGTCCGCGGGCGTGTGGATGGGCAGCAGGTGCTGGATCGTCAGCCGCTGGTTCGGGTTGTCGATGAAGCCGTCCGCGCCCGGCGAGGCCGCCTCGACGAAGGTCAGCGGCGAGGTCCACATCGCGTCGCCGGCGGTGTTGATCACCTGGTTCAGGGTCACGCCGCGGTTGTTCATCCGCGCCGGATCGACCAGCACCTGCAGCTGAAGGTCGCGCTGGCCCCAGAGCACGACGTTGGCGACGCCGGGCACGGCCAGCAGCCGCGGCCGGATCCGCCAGCGGGCCAGCGTCGACAGGTCGGTGGCCGACATCGTGGTCGAGGACAGCGCCACCGCCGTGGCCCGCGCCTGGACCGACAGCGGCTGGATCATCACCGGAGGGGTGCCGACCGCGACCAGCGCGGGCCCCTGGGACACGCGCTCGGTGAGCAGTTGGCGCGCGCGGTAGACGTCGGTCCCCGGTTTGAAGGAGAGGTCGATGACGCTGAGCCCGGGCAGCGAGGCCGACTGGATGCGGTCCAGGAACGCCAAGCCGTTGAACTCGTCTTCCAACGGCACGGTGACCAGCTGCTCGACCTCGCTGACGGACAGGCCGAGCGCCTCGGTCTGAACCTGGACCCGCGGCGGGTTGAATTCCGGCAGCACGTCTACCGGCGCATGACGGAGCCCGGCTACGGCGACCACGAGCAGCACGGCCGCGGCGGCCGTCAGGACCGCCGCGAGCCGCAGGCTTGAGGCGATGATCCAGCGCATCACTGCCTCATTTCAGTAGATTGTCATCAGCTTGCTACTACGTGCCGGACTCCTCGCAGCCGACGGCGGTCAGCGGGGCTTGTGCCCCCAGATGTAGACGACGTCGCCGATACCGAGCATCGGGAACAACCTGGCGGAGTCGGCGACCGTCAGGTTGACGCATCCGTTGGACCCGCCCTTGCGGATGTCGGAGTAGCTGCCGTGCAGCGCGTAGTCGCCGTGGAAGAAGCTGCTGAACGGCATGGGCTCGTGGAACAGGTACGAGTACTGGTGGCGGTTCCGCAGCCAGATGTGGAACAGACCGTCCGGGGTCCGGCGCCCGGGCATGCCGGTCCGGATCCGCACCGCGGGAAAGATAATCTTGCTGCCCTGCTGTACCCACAGCTGTTGATGGTCCTGGTCGACGCAGACGACCTTGCGAGTCAGCTGAGGGCAGTGCGGCGCGACCCGCGTCGTGGCGGCCTGCGTGGTGGTCGGCGCGGCGACGGCGAACAGCGCCGAGCAGGCGGCCAGGAAGACCGCGACACGGCGAGCCGCGGTCGGGCGCTGCCGGTCCCGGGCCGGAAGTGCGGAATCTGGGGCTGTAACCATGTCTGATAGATGGACAGTACGTAGTCTGATCTACCGGCTATGTCCCGGGAGCCACCCGTTTGCCGCCACGCATCACCCGTTCGTCCGCATGGAGGTTTCGATTGCCGCGGCACCGTCCGGAGGCAAGCGTCGCCAGGCATCAAAACCTTTGCATCCGCTGCCGTGTCGCAGCCCGGAACGGCCGTGAACCGGGATAACTTGCCGAGCATGCGCACACCGATTCTCCGTCGCCGCTTCGCGCGCTGGGGCACTGCCGTCCTGATGACCGCCGCCCCCGCCGCCACGGCTGTGCCCGCCCAGGCCCTCCCAAGCTCCCCGCTGCCGCCGACCGGCCAGGCGGCACTGTGGTCCGCCGGGCACGTCATGACCAGCGGCCCGGTGTCCACGCCGCAGCCCATCGCCAGCGTCACCAAGGTCATGACGGCCTACCAGGTGCTGACGGACCATCCGTTGCGGCCCGGCGATCAGGGCCCGACGATCACGGTCCTGGCATCAGAGGTCACCGACTACCGCGCGGCGCGCCTCGGCGGCGAATCGGTGATCCCGGTGGCCGCCGGCGAGCGCATCAGCGAGCGCACCGCGCTGGAGGCCATGCTGCTGCCCTCGGCCAACGACATGGCCCGGGTCCTGGCCCGCTGGGACGCCGGCAGCATCAGCGGCTTCGTGTCCCGGATGAACGCCACCGCCGCGCTGTTGGGAATGCGCAACACGCACTACGCCGACCCGGCGGGCGTGAACACGGCGACCGTCTCGACGGCCACCGACCAGCTGCGGCTCGACCAGATGGCGATGGCGAACGCGGTGCTGGCCGGCGTCGTCGGTGAGAAGTCGGCCACCGTGCCGGTGGCCGGGACGGTCCACAACTCGAACCCCCTGCTCGGCACCGACGGCTTCGTCGGAACGAAGACCGGCTGGACCTCCCCGGCCGGCTCGTGCCTGATGTTCGCCGCGCGCGAGGCCGACAGGCACGGCGGCGTACACATGGTCTACGGGGTCCTGCTCGGCCAGCCCGGCGGCCCCAGCTCGGCGAAGGTCTTCATGGCCGCGAGGCGGATGGTGGACGCGGCCCGCTCGGGGCTGTAGCTCACCGCGGTGTTCTCCAAGCCCCGGCGATCTCCAGGCATGTCCCGCTTGTCCTCATTGCCGGGCCGGCAGTACTGCACCCGGGTGATCGTGCTGCGACGAGTGGGTGACTCCGATCCGCCGCACGCACACCCGGCGCCGCAGCCGAGCATCGATGAACCGTGAATCCCTCCTTCCACCGAGCCGGCGTCCGCGCCGCCTCCCGGGCCGCCTCCCAGGCCGCTTCCCGTGCCGCCTCCCGTGCCAGAGCGACAGCCGCGGTCATCGCGGCCGGTATCGCGCTGATCACCCTCACCCCGGCCGTCGCCGCCGCCGACGCGAAACCGGACCGGGCGAACCTGTGCCCGCACCCGCCGGGCCGCATCGTCTGCGTCGATCAGGACCACCAGCGGATGTGGGTGCAAAAGGGGTCGAGGATCATCTTCGATCCGGTCCTGGTCCGGACCGGTTATCGCGGGATGTGGACCCCGAACGGCACCTTCCACGTCTACGCGCGACACGAGTGGCCGAACGCGCCGCTGCTGCCCTACAGCCAGTTCTTCCACCGTCACTACGCTCTGCACGGATCCCGCGACGACCTCCGCAAGGGCAAGTCGAAGGGATGTGTGAACATGAGCGTCACGGACGCACGGCGGTTGTGGAAGACGTTGGAGATCGGGGACACGGTCTACATCTGGGGACACAAGCCCGGTACGTGAAATACCGCGTCTTGTCATCCCACGGGGTCCCACCTGACGAATCCACTGATCCAAACGGGCGCTAAGTGTGAAGAACACGTGTCGCCCGTTCGTCGATCGCGGAATGGGGCGTGATGGGTGCAGAGATCGGCTCTGCGACCACACCGTCAGGAGGGACCCCACATGCGCGCATCGCGCATCGCCGCCATCACCGTCATGGGAGCGGCAGCCTTCGGAGTGTCCGCCACGTCCGCCTACGCGGACGAAGGCAGGTCCGGAAGGATCGAAACCTCGCCCCACGTGGTGAAGCCCGGGCACGTCGTGCGTCTCAGCACCGAGGCCTGCCACTGCGGTCCGGCCAAGGTGCACGTCACCATCGACGGCAAGCGCCACTGGGTCAAGCTCGCCAAGTGGACAGCCGAGGGCAAGACCGGCTGGTTCAAGGTCCCGCGGGACACCGACCCCGGAAGGTACGAGGTCGAAGGCCACTGCAAGTGGGGTCGCGGCATCGAGGGCGCCTTCTGGGTCCCGAAGGAGCACAAGGAGCACCACCGCACGGTGCACCATCATCACCACCACCACTGCGCTCACTGACGTCCACGGCGTCATAAAGCCGAGCGCGGAAGCGGGGGGGGGGGGGGGGGGGGGGGGCCGGGGGCCCCGACAGCGCGTGGGCGGCAGAGACCCTCACCCGGGGCGCGCGCGCCGGCGCTGGGCCCGCCGCGG
>NZ_JBGCCM010000042.1:0-101851 GCF_041262085.1 Catenulispora sp. GAS73 | reverse complement strand
GGCGTTCGGGGCCCAGGGCAAGTACAACTACGCGACCGTGACCGGCGGAACAGCCTGCAACAACACACTCTTCGGCGACCCGGACCCCGGCGTGCCCAAGGCCTGCTACATCGAGGCTCCGCCTCCCGGGGTCACGACGTGGACTCCGTGCTCTGCTGAGACGATCAACTGCGCCTTCACCGGTACTCACGAGGTCGCCTTCGGCGCCAATGGCCGCTACGGATACAGCACGGTGACCGGCAATACCGCATGTGACGACGCGGTGTTCGGGGACCCCGATCCCGGGCAGGTCAAGGCCTGCTACATCCAATGAAGACGGCGCCACCTCGTCGTCCGGGCCGATGATCTCGACGTCCCCCTCGACCGCAGCCCAGTCCCACGCGGCCCGCGTGACGAACGTGGCGTGCTGTGGTTGTCGGAAACGTCATCCGTGGCCTGGCCACGACTGGCCCGACGCCAGTCGGCCTGGAAGGATCCCGAGATCCTTTTGCTGCGCCACCAGGTCGCGGTCCTGCAACGCTAGAGCAGGAGCGGGCCGAGGCTGTCCTGGGCCGACCGGGCGCTGATCGCCGCGCTGCTCGCGGTCATACCGCGTCGGCCCTACGGCGGCCTGCACCTGGCCGTGGCGCTGATTGGCTCAGGCCGAGCGCGGTGCGCCGGTCGTAGATGGCCTAGGCGATCTGTCCGGCCAGCCGGGCCTCCTCATAGACGGCGCGGGCCTCGGGGTCCAGGTCCTCGTCAGCGGCGAGCAGGTCACGGGCTTGGGCGGTCAAGGCCGGGTCGACCTTGGCGCTCTCGCGCATCCGTGTCTTACGGAACGCGGTCAAACAGCACTATGCGCCGGCCTGGGCCTGCCAGTACGTCACGCGCCAGTCGTTGGGTTCCAGGCGTATGCGAAGCTCGCGGACCGGACCACCGAGGTGTCGTGAGCGCGGTTCACCGAACGTCTCAGGTATGTCGGCGAGATCCCCCAGACCAACTTCGCCCAGAGCTCACCCATCCGCAGCTGGACCAGTTACCCGGCCAAGGCTGCGTGACGAGCTACTAGAATCCACCCGGGCTCGGCGAAGCGCGCTGGCCGCGGGAGGGTGGGATGTTCGACTTCGGCTTGCCTTCGGACCGGCCGCTCGATCTGGCGGTGATCGGTGCGACGATTGTGGTCACCTACTACGCCGGTCTTCTGTCCCTGATCCTCGTCATGCCCCCGCTGCGGATGTCGCTATTCTCCGTCCAGGTAGGCGCCGGCAAGGTGCTGCTGGTACGGCCGGGCCGGCGCGTGACGGTGCACTGGCGGGCCGCGCCGTGGAATCTCGGCGTGTCCGGCGTCTACCGGGACGCCCGGTCACTCGCGACGCGTATGTGGATGTTCCGGCTCTCCCAGCTGCTGGCGATTCTGGGGTGGGGGCTGCTGGCCTGTCTGCTGTTCGCGCCGGGAAGTCGTTTCCAGCGAGACGTCTTGGCTGGCACGCTGCTGGCGGCGTGCTTTTTGCTGGTGAGTCGCACCCGGGACAAGCGCCTCTACATCGCCTCGTTACTCAACCCGCGGTTGAAAGCAGATCCGCAGGCCATCGCCCGTGCCATCGCCGTGCGGTACGCCCACATCCGTTTCGGGCAGGGCGATGACCGGCCGATGCGTGAACTCGCCGCTGAGCAGGATCTCGCCTCGACGGTGGCCGCGCGTGTCGCCTACATGGAGGGCCGTTTCGCCGACGCCCTCGATGTCATCGATCGACACGTATCGCTCCTGGCCGCCCAGAACCCCGACGCCGCCGAGAAATTCCGTGCCGGGCAGGCGGTACACCTCGCCGAGCTCGCTTTGTACGCGGTCGAGTCCCGGCAGATCCCGGTCACCGAGGGTGTTCCGCGGGCGAAGGCCGTGATGGCCGGACAGCCGCTTCCACCCGCGTTCCAGGCTCTGATCGCCGTTTTGTCCGGCGATCCGGAAACCGCACTGCCCTTGGCGCGCAAGGCCCGCCGGCAGCCCGGCTCCCGACTCGATCTGGCCGACATCCACTGCACGCTCGCCCACGTCCACGGCGTCCTAGGCGATCATGCCAAGGCGAACGAATCTCTCAACCGTGCCCGTGGTCTGGTCCCGACCTATGCCCGCCCCGCTCACGTGGCCCGGCGGCTGGACAGTGCTGGCCCGCAGGTGGTCAACGCCGGCTGACCCGACGGAATCCCAGGGCTGAGGGCGCCGATAACCTATGCGACCTGCCGATACTCGTGGAGCAGCCCTCCGGCGCGATCACGCCCTTGCATTACCTCGCCAACGGTCAGGCCGACAACCGTGCCATCGTGTGCCCGAGCACGGCAACGAGAGCGCGGGCTGCACGCCGATCCTGGACGTCACCACCGCGGCGGGCACCGGCCGCACACCGGCGCACGGCGTGTGCACCGTGACCCAGGTCGGCACCGACGACGACGTGGTGTGGGGCCTGGTCACGCTGCCTGACGGCACGATCCTGTTCAACGAGCGCGACGCCCACGACATCGTGCACCTGAACCCGAAGACCGGCGCGAAGAAGAGCATCGGCACGGTGCCGAACGCGCAGAGCACCGACGGCGAGGGCGGCCTGACCGGGCTGGAGATCAACCCGGTGAGCTTCGGCTCGGACCACTGGCTCTACATCATGCACACCTCGCCGACCGACAACCGGATCGTCCGGATCAAGTACGACCCGACCACCGACTCGCTGCAAACCGCCACCGAGCAGATCCTGCTTACCGGCATCGAGCGCAACAAGTTCCACAACGGCGGACGGCTCCGCTTCAGCCCGGACGGCAGGTACCTCTACGCCGGCACCGGCGACGCACAGAACGGCGCCAACGCCCAGAACACCAGCAGCCTCAACGGCAAGGTGCTGCGGATCGACCCGGACGGCACCATCCCGCCGGACAACCCGTTCCACAACGCGGTCTGGAGCTACGGACACCGCAACGTCCAAGGCCTGGCCTTCGACTCCCAGGGCCGCCTGTGGGAGCAGGAGTTCGGCAACAACATCATGGACGAGACCAACCTGATCGTGAAGGGCGGCAACTACGGCTGGCCCTCGTGCGAGGGCACCTCGGGCACGTGCGGCACAGCAGGCTTCATCGCTCCGAAGCACACCTACCCGGTGGCCGAGGGCTCGTGCAGCGGAATCACCATCATCCGCGACTTCCTGTACGTGGCCTGCGAACGCGGCACCCGGCCGTACCGGGAACAGATCAGCGGCAGCAGCAACAACCAGATCTGTCACGTGACAGTGGCCTGACTCGGCGGGCCGCCCCGGGGATGTCGGGGGGCACGTCGCCCGGGGCGGTTCCATGCTGTCGGAAACGGGGAGCCAGACGTGTCCGACTCTCATCGTGGTCGCCCCGGTGTCGGCGTTCGACGCTAGCTTCGGTGCATGGAACCGATCTATGCGGACTTCTCCGTTGATCCGGCAAGGCTTGGCGGCGCCAGCGTCCGCCGCGGTGGTTGTTCCACCGCTCCCTCGCATCTGATGGTTGACGGTGGCGGGTGGGTGGAGGTGCACTTCGACGCGACCGGGCCGGGGGAGACGCCGCAGGCGGCGGTCACCGTGACGGCGCTGGTCTCCAAGCGTGGGCCGCTGCCCGGGTACGCTCCGATCGACGTGCTGATCAACGGGATCGTGCTTGTTGAGGGCCATGTCATCCCGGGCGGGGACCTTCCGGCGGACACGGCGGTGGCGGTGCCCGGTGAGTACCTCATCGCCGGGACCAATGTTTTGAGGATCCAGACCTCGGCGACGTCGATCACGCGGTTGTGGCTGTACCGGATCACCGTGGAGACGCTGGAGAACCGCGGGGGTGCCATTCGTGCCCTGCGACGTGAGGCTGCGGAGGCGGTCTCGGTCCGCGCCTTCCGTGCCGAGCGTCGCCCGGCCGGGACGGATGCCTGGCAGTCCGTCCCGCGTGTGCTGGTCCACATCGACCGCGGCGAGCACGCGGAGCTCAGCCACCTGTCCTGGCGCGGCGAGGACGGGGCGGAGGCCGCAGTGTCGTTCCAGGCCTCGATGGCCTCGTTCTACGGCCACCACCGGGCCGCGGACGCTACCGTCTCGGAGTTCCGCGGGCAGCTCTCCGAGTCCTGGGCCGCTCCGGAGCAGGTCGCGTCGGCGGCAGTGCACGTGTTCGGCACACAGGAGGGCTGGGGCGGGGGCTGGCACGACTCGGGCGAGCTGCGGGTGCTGCTCGACGATGGCGGCGCCGATGTGGAGCGCGTCAGTTGGCGTGACTGCGCGGACAACTCCGGTTCCGTGGCGCTGGACCTGGCCGTGCCGGGGCCGGACAGTGCGGTCGGGCGCGAGGGCGCGACACAGATTTCCGGTTTGGTAGCACAGATTTCCAGTTTGGGAACACAGACTTCCAGTTCAATACAGATCACGGCGAGCGGACAGAATCCGGGCGCCGGCGAGATCGCCGAGAATCTGCTTGAGGGCTCGGTCCACAGCAAATGGCTGACGTTCTCCCGCATCGCGCGACTCGACTTCACACTTGGCCGCCCCGCAGCCGTCGGCTTCTATGAGCTGACGTCGGCCGACGACTTCCCGGATCGTGATCCGCGCGACTGGACGCTCAGCGGCTCGCCGGACGGCCGGACGTGGACGGCGCTCGACACCCGCACGGGCGAGGCCTTCGCGGCGCGGCATCTGAGCCGGGCGTTCCGCATCCGGAGCCGGGAACAGGCCGTGTACCGGCACTACCGCCTGGAGATCTCCGAGAATGCGGGGTCGACTGAACTCCAGCTCGCGCGCATCCGATTCTTTCGCCCGGCGCTCGCCCCCGCTGTTGGATTCCTCGGCTACTACCAGCGGGCCGGGGAGGGACCCATCGGGTATCGGGGCACGGCCCTGGCGGCGGCCACGCCCTTGGGGAGGCCCTTGACGACCGGGCTCGCGGCCCCGCTCAAACCATTGGCTCCGTTCAAGGCCGCGGCTCCGCTCAGGGCCGCGGTGCCCTCCGTTCCTGCCGTGCCCGCCGCGCGCAGCGTTCCGGCGAAGCGTGGCGTTCCGGCCGAGGCCAAAATCGCGGCGTCCGCGCCGCCGCCCGCTTCCACCTCGCCGCTCACCACCGTCGAAGGATGGACGGCGTATCTGACCGAGTACGGCATGGATGTCGTGCGCGTCATGGACGAGCGGGAGCGCCGGGAGTTCACTGACGACCAGCTGTCCCGAGGCTGGCTCGGCGGGGACCCGGTCGACGAGTCGCGCATCGCGGCGCTGGAGGAGCGGCTCGGCGCGCGGCTGCCGGCGAGCTACCGTGCCTTCGTCGGCGCCAGTGACGGCTGGCGGAACATCGGCGAGTTCATGTGGGCGATGCGCGGGATCGACGAGATCGACTGGTTCCGCGCGGCCGATCCGCAGACCTGCGACATCCTCGGTGACGCCGATGACCTCGGCCCCATTGTGAAGCGTGCGCTGCTGATCTCCAAAGAGGGGGACGCACAGCACTGGTTCCTCGACCCGGCAGACGTCTCCCCGGACGGCGAGTGGGCCGCCTACACGTGGTCCTCCTGGGGCTTCTTGAGCGAGCGTTTCCCGTCGTTCGCGGCGCTGGTGGCCGACGAGCGCGAGTCGATGGAGCAGCTGCGGGGGTACAGCGGCTCGCCCATGCATCCCGACGGCGCCGACGAACTGCTCGCCGAAGGCCGCGCCCAAGCGCTGAACGGCGATGTCGACGCGGCGCTGCGGACGTTCGACCAGGCTGCGGTGAAGGGCTCCGGCGCGGCGGCGTATCTGAAGGTGATCCTGGAGATCTTCCTGAAGAGCGCCCATGGCCACCACGCCCTGCGCAACGGAGTGTTCGGTCGCCCGCACGTCATGGCCGCGGTCGGCCTGGAGCAGCTGCGCGCCGAGGCCGTGCCGCTGTTCCTGCACCTGACAGAGAAGGACCCCATCAGCGGCGTCCCGTCCTACCTGCCGCTGCTAGAGGACCTCCTGCCGCCGCTGCCGAGCGAGCTCGCCGACGGCTCCCGGGGAACGCAGGGAACGCAGGGAACGCAGGGAACGGAGACGAGCGACCCGGACGCGGAGGCCGCGAAGCGCCTGTTCGATCCGAACCGATTCCGCACGCAGCGGTCCATACCGGAGCTGACCGCGTCGCGGGAGAAGATGATTCCGCGGGCCGCAGCCTTCGTGCCGCCGGTGCTCCCGGAGCCGCCGGCGTTTCAGTGCGCCCTGGAAGAGGCCCGCGCGCTCGTCAGGGCCGGAAACGCGGACGGCGCGTGGGCGGTGATCGAAGCGGCCGTGCCGGGCTGGCACTCCGACTCCCCGACGCGCGTCGCCCCGGTCGTCCTGCTCGTCGATCCGGTGCTCAACACCTTGATCACGCCGATTCGGTCGCGACAGATCGTCCGGGTGCCCCGAGGTACCCAGGGGAGTGGACGTTGAGGTTCGCGCTGCCGAACATCGACCAGTGGTCACTGTTTGGAGAGCATTCAGTCTCAGATCATTGAGTCTCAGAGCTCTTCAACCCAGGAGGACACATGCGCGAGCCGTCCGCCCGCCGCCGACTCCTGACCGGGCTGCCGGTGCTGGGCTACCAGGGCCGTGGGAGACGATCAGAGCGTCCGCTGACCGGTTGATGTTTACGTCACGATGGTGAACTACGGAGAAATCCCACCAGTCTGGTAAGAACCAGGGTGATCGTGACCGAACGGGCAGTGGTACGGGCGCGAACGGGCAACCGCGTGGCGCATATCAGGGCTCTTCAGCACCATGGAACCTGTTCACCTGTTTACGTGTGAGCACTGGGGATTCGAGGAGGAACGATATGTCTACTCGCCGTTTGCGCACCGCCTTCGCCGCGGTCGGCATCACCATCGCCACGGCCACGGTCGTCATGACGAGCGCCGCCGCCGCGTCGGCCGACGGTGTGTTGGACCAGTGGTACCCGACCTACTACGACTGCCAGTACGCCGGCGACGTTTACGCTCAGCAGGGCATCATCCACAACTTCTCCTGCAACGCGGGCAACGGTGGCTGGATTCTGACCGGCTGGAACTAGTGCTCCGGTCGTGGCCGCCCGGCATCGAGCTCTGATCGGGCGGCCACGGCCCTGGGATCGCCGTCGTGCCCGTGCCGATCCCCGCGATGCGGGCGCCTCGCCGACCCGCGGACACCGCCGCGTCAGATCCTGGACGCACTCCCGTCGAATCGTGTGAAGTGGGCTGCCTCCGCGCCCCTGTAACCTCATCGTCGCGCTGCCGGTTTCCCTTGACAGGCAACGAGAACAAGCCGGAACAATACAAGACAGACAACGAACACAGGCAAGGCCAACAGCGCGATGGCAGGACGTTGACTGGCATGGATGACGGCCGCCTCAGGGTAGAGACCCTTGGACCGCTGCGCGCGTTCGCCGGGATCCGGGAACTCACGCTCGGACCGCCGAAGCAGCGAGCGGTGTTCGCCGTACTCGCGCTGAGCACGAACAGCGTGGTCTCGCGCGACGATCTGATCGATCACGTCTGGGGTGGCTCGCCGCCCGCCACGGCGGCCGGGAACCTCCACACCTACATGTCGGGCCTGCGCAAAGCCCTGGATCGGCTGGGCGAGCCGTTGAGCAGCTCCGGGTCGGGCTACTCGCTCCGGCTCGCCCCGGATGGGCTGGACGTCGCGGCGGCCCAGCGGTCGGCGGCGCGCGCCCGCGCGAGCCGGGCCGGGCAGGATCGCCTCGCCGCGGTCGCGGCTTTCGACGAGGCGCTGGCCCGCTGGCGTCCGGGCTCGGCCCTCGGCGGCCTGCCCGGCCCGTTCGCCGCCGAGCACCGGGCCCGGGTGGCGGATCTGCGGCTGCGGCTGCTGATCGAGCGCGCCGAGGTGCTGATGGAGCTGGATCGGCCGACCGCGGTGGCCGACCAGCTCCGGGACCACGTTCCGGCGAACCCCTATCACGAGCCGCTGCGAGCCCTGATGATCAGGGCACTGCACCAGGGCGGGCGGACCGCCGAGGCGCTCGCGCAGTACCGGGAGCTCAGGAAGCTGCTCGCCGACGATCTCGGCATCGACCCGTCGGCCCAGATGCAGGCCTTGCACGCGTCGATTCTGGCCGGCGACGCCGGATTCGCTTCCCCCGCGCCGAAGGCCGCCGCCGTGCGGGACCGCGTCGCTTCGCCGAAGCCCGCCGTCCAAGCCACCGTCCAAACCACCGTCCAAGCCGCAGACCGGGCCGCCGTCCAAGCCGCCGTCCAGCCGCCGATACAACCGACACAACCGACACAACCGATACAGACGCAGACACAGATGCCGCCGCCGGAAGCCGGCCCCCCGGTCCGGCCGGCGCAGCTGCCGCGCGGCATCGGGAACTTCGTCGGTCGTGTCGCCGCGATCCACGAGGTGCTGGAGGCGGCACGCGTCGCAGGCGTCGGCGCCGACCCGGAGGGAACCGACGGCCCGCAGATCGTGATGATCGTCGGCGCCGGCGGCATCGGGAAGACCGCCCTCGCCGTGCGGTCCGCCCACCTGCTGGCCGCCGCGTACCCGGACGGCCAGCTCTATGTGAACCTGCGCGGCTTCGACCCCAGCCACCCGGCGCGCTCACCGGAGGACGCCCTATACCACCTGCTCACCTCGGTGACCGGAAGGAGGATCCCGGACGGTCACGAGCAGCGGGTCGCCCTGTGGCGCAGTATCGTCCGCGATCAGCGCGTGCTCATCGTGCTGGACAACGCCGAGTCCGCCGACCAGGTGGAGGACCTGCTGCCCGGGGGCGGACCCTCCTTCGTCATCGTGACCAGCCGCAACCGGCTGTCCGGCCTGTCCGTCCGGTACGCGGCCCGGCGGGTGCGGCTGGACCCGCTGAGTCCGGAGGAGTCCCTGACGCTGCTGTTCACCTCGATCGGGAGCGTGCGGGTGGCCGCCGAGCTGTCGGCAGCCCGGCACCTGGCCGAGCTGTGCGACCACCTGCCGCTCGCCCTGCGGATCGCCGCCGAGCAGGTGTCCGCGGGGTCCGAGGTGAAGATCGTCGATCTGATCACCGGCCTGGAGAACGTGCGGCGCCGGCTGGACGCCCTGCAGATGCCGGATGACGAGCTCTCCTCGGTGCGCGGCGTCCTGTCCTGGTCCTACGCCAGGCTCGACACCGAGGCCGCCCGCGCCTTCCGCATGCTGGGGCTGGTCCCGGGGGTGGACATCCGGCCGGAGGCGGCCGCCGCGCTGCTGGGCGTCACGCTCGCCGAGGCCGCCGCCGTTCTGCACGACCTGGCCGCGCAGCATCTGGTCGAGACCACCGCCGACGGTTATCGGATGCACGACCTGACCCGCATCTACGCCGAGGAGGCCGCCCGGCGCGGCGAGACGGCCGCCTCCCGGCGACGGGCGCTCGAACGCATGCTGGAATGGTATGTACGGACCCTGGCACAGGGGTACCAGTCCGCCTCGATACCGCTCCCGTTCACCCTCGCCGACGACTTCCCGCACGAACCGGCGCACCTCGGCGACCAGAAGGAACGGGTCACCTGGTGCGGCCAGGAGTGGGACAACATCGCGCCGCTCGTGCGGGCGGCCCAGAAGATCGGGTGCCACGATCGCGCGTGGCAGCTGTGCTACCTGCTCTTCGACTACTTCTACGCGGCCGGACAGGCCCGCGACTGGGTCGAGACGGTGCGGATCGGGATGCGCGGCGCCGAACTGCTCCAGGACCGCAAGGCCCAGGCCGTGCTGCACAACCACCTGAGCGTGGCCTACTCCCGGCTGGGGCGCAACGATGACGCCGTGCGCGAGCTCCACAGCGGTCTGCGGCTCGCCGAAGACCTCGGCGAGGACCTGCTGCGCACCAGCCTGCTCGGCAACCTGGCGTCCACGCTCCGCGAAGCCAAGGACTACTCGGCGGCTCTGCCCTATGCCCTACAGGCCCTGGCCCTGGCGCGGCGCAGCGGGCTGGTCTACTACGAGGCGGGGTGCCTCGACGTCCTGTGCGAGCTGTACGCCGAACTCGGCGAGTCCGAGGAGTCGCTGCGGGTCGGCAGGCTCGGCCTGGAAGCGGCGCGGGCCTGCCAGAACGTGATGCTGGAAGCCAACATCCTGGTCAACCTCGGCGCGGCCGAGCACGGGCTGGGGCATGCCGACACGGCCCTGGGCTACTTCCGGGAAGCGCTGGCGATCAGCGAGTCCTGCGACGACTACCACGCGGCCCGAGCCCTGTTCGGCATGGCCAAGGTGCACCGGGCCGCGGCGGCACCCGGGCTCGCCGCCGACCTGGCGGGCCGGGCGCTGCTGCTGTTGCGGGACCTCGACGCCGAGGACGTCGACGAGGTCGCGGAGTTCCTTCGCTCGCTGCGCGCCGATCCGCCGACGCCCGTGCCGCGGGCGCCCGACCGGGCCGTGAAGGATCCGTGAAGGATCCTTGAAGCCCCATCCGTCACAATGGCAAAGTGCTGATAAAGCCGCATCAGCCGGCCCCTCCTCGCGGAATCGCGACGCTGCGCGGTTACGCACCGGCCGGCGTCGAGGACGTGGCCGACCCGGTGTGGCCCGTGTTCCCCGCGGACCCCGCGGACCCCGTGCGGATCGACCCCGTGCGGATCGCGGCGGATCCCGTGCGGGCGGGCGATCCGCCGGCCGCGCCGATCCCGGTCCGCGTCCTGGCGGATGATCCGGTCACGCGGGATGCCACGCTGGCCTGTCTGCGGTCCCGGCCGGGGATCAGGGTGCTGCCGGCCGACGACGCCGGTGCCGCACGGGTGGTGCTGGTCATGGCCGGGCGGGTCACCGACCGGACGTCGGCCTTGATGCGGGAGGCCGCGCGGGCCGCCGCGGGTGAAGTCGGGTTCGTCCTGGTCGGCGACGGCCTGCGTGAGCACCACCTGCTCGCGGCCGTCGCGTGCGGACCGCTCAGCGTGATCGCCCGGCGGGACGCGGACGCCGACCGGATCGTGCGGGCGATCCAGGGGGTCCCGCGGGGCCGGCTGGAGTTGCCCGACGAGGCCGTCGGATGGCTGGTCGCCAGGCTGCGGACGATCCACCGCGACGTGCTCCAGCCCCGAGGGTTGACCGCGGTGGGGCTGGGCACCCGGGAGGTCGATGTGCTCCGGCTGCTCGCCGACGGCCTGGACACCGCCGAGATCGCCGAGCGGATGAACTACTCGGAGCGTACCGTGAAGAACATTATCCACGGCGTGTTGACGCGGCGCCGACTGCGCAATCGCGCGCACGCCGTCGCTTTCCTGGTGCGGGCCGGGGCTCTGTGATGCCGGTGCCGGAGCCGATGCTGATTTTGCCCTCGAACAGGCAAGCACGCAGGGCGTCGATGGGCAATTAAATTCGTGTGAATTCTTTGAGAATTTGCAATCTCTTGGACGTTCTTCTGCGCGGGTTGGTATTCGTGCTATACAGATTGCTGATACGCGAAATATCCGCCGGCTCGCATCGTCATCATGACGCTGATGATGGGCGAGCACTTGGGGGAAGGTCCGATCGCTGTGTTGGAAACGACGTCCACGACCGCCGAGACTCTGCTCGCCGAGTCCCCGCCCGCGCAGACTCCGGCGCCGCCGGTCTTCGCGCCGGTGCCGGCCGACCGCCGCCCGCCGGGCCGGCGCGACGGGGCGCCGGCCGCCCCGATCCCGGTCGCCGTGCTCGCCGGCGACCCGATCACCGGCCAGGGGGTCGCCGCGTTCCTGTCCTCCTGCCCCGGGATCCTGGTCCTGCCGGTGGACCGCCAGCACGAGGCGGAGGTCGTGGTGATCCTGGTGTCCCGGGTGACCGACGACACCCTGGAGTGGATGCGGCAGGCCGCCGACCGGGCGCGCCGCGAGGTGCGGTTCGTGCTGGTCGGGGACGGCGTGCGGGGACCGCAGCTGCTCACCGCGGTCACCCACGGGCTGGTCAGCGTCATCCCGCGGCAGGAGGCTGATTTCGAGCGCATCCTGCGGGCGATCGAGGCGGTGCGCGAGGACCGGCTGGAGCTGCCCGAGGTCGCCCTGGGCTGGCTGGTCGACCAGGTCCGGGCGATCCAGCGGGAGGTGCTGGAGCCGATGGGGGTGACTCCGGCGGGGCTGGAGGCCCGGGAGGCCGACGTGCTGCGGCTGCTGGCCGAGGGTCTGGGGACCCCCGAGATCGCGGCGCGGCTGAACTACTCCGAGCGGACCGTGAAGAACATCATCCACGGCGTGCTCACCCGGTGGCGGCTGCGCAACCGCGCGCACGCCGTCGCCTTCGCCCTGCGCAACGGGGCGATCTGAGGCACCGGGGCGATCTGAGGCACCAGGGCACCAGAGCGCCAGGACATCGGGCACAGGGCATCGGGGCATCGGCGGGTGTCCGATCGGGCAACCCTCGCGGCCGGACCGGCACAGCCGCCCGGCCACCACATACCGTCGGCGTCGAGACACTTCAGCGGAGAAGGCCACACCACTCATGGGCACCGTCATCGTGAAGCGCCCCTCCCGGGCGGCCGCGCCGCCGCTCCCGGAAGGGCAGGTGGAGCTGGCCGAGCCGCCGGTGCTCGGCGAGCCGGCCACCGCCGATCTGGGCTCGATGATCGGCATGATGCCGATGGCCCTGGGCATGGGCACCATGGCCATGATGTTCTCGGCCGCCAAGGGCTCGGCGGGCACCTACCTGATGTCCGGCATGATGGGCGGCTCCATGGTCTTCATGGGCCTGGGCCAGGTCGGCCGGTCCGGGCTGGACCGCAAGCGGCGGATGCGTGCGGAGCGCCGCGACTACCTGCGCTACCTGGCCCAGCTGCGCAAGCAGGCGCTGGACGCCGCCGAGGCCCAGCGCGCCGCGGTGGCCTGGGACCATCCCGACCCGGCTGCGCTGTGGTCGCTGGCCACGGGTCCCCGGATCTGGGAGCGGCGCGGCGCCCACGAGGACTTCGCCCGGGTGCGCATCGGGCTGGGCGAGCGCCGTGCCGCGCTGGAGTTCATCCCGCCGCAGACCAAGCCGATCGAAGACCTCGAACCGCTGTGCGCGATCTCGCTGCGGCGTTTCAGCCGGGCCCACCAGACCGTCGCCGGGGTGCCGATCGCGCTGGGACTGCGCAACTTCACCAGTGTCGAGTTCGCCGGGCAGGGCGATCCCGCCCTGGGCCTGATGCGCTCGATGCTGGGCCAGCTGGCCGTCTTCCACTCGCCGGACGAGCTGCGGATCGCGGTGCTCACCGACGAGCCCGGCCTGGCCGAGTGGGACTGGCTCAAGTGGCTCCCGCACTCGGCCCACCCGGTTCTGGAGGACGCGGCGGGCCCGCTGCGCCAGGTGACCACCGACTACGACACGCTCGTGGAGCTGCTCGGGACCGAGGTCGACGAGCGGCCCGAGCACGACCGGGCGGCGGTGCCCGGCGGGGCGGAGCCGTTCGTCGTGGTGGTCGCGCACCGCACGGCGCTGCCGGGCACGTCCCGGCTGCTGGGCTCGGGGCTGCGCAACACCGTGCTCTTCGACGCCACCGGCGCGATGACCGGCGGCCCGAAGGTCCTGCGGCTGCACGTGCGGGACGGCAGCGTCGACTTCCCGGTCGGGGACGCCACCGCCTCCGCGGCCGCCGACGCGCTCTCCCCGGGCGCGGCGCTGTCGCTGGCCCGGGTGATCGCGCCGCTGCGGACCTCCGGCGCGGTCGACCTGGCCGACAAGCCGCTGGAGAGCGACTTCGAGCTGACCACGCTGCTGGGCATCCGCAACCCGCGGACCTTCGACGTCGCGGCGAAGTGGCGCCCCCGGGCCGTGCAGTCCGCACGCCTGCAGGTGCCCATCGGCGTCACCGAGAACGGCGAGGTCGTCGAGCTCGACGTCAAGGAGTCCGCGCAGGGCGGCATGGGGCCGCACGGCCTGCTGATCGGCGCCACCGGCTCGGGCAAGAGCGAGCTGCTGCGCACCCTGATCGTCGGCCTGGCCGCGACCCACTCCTCCGAGGTCCTGAACCTCGTGCTGGTGGATTTCAAGGGCGGCGCGACGTTCATGCACATGGACCGCCTGCCGCACACCTCGGCCGTGATCACCAACCTGGCCGGCGAGCTGCACCTGGTGGACCGGATGCAGGACTCGCTCAACGGCGAGGTGATCCGGCGCCAGGAGCTGCTGCGGGAGAGCGGCTACTCCTCGCAGTTCGACTACGAGAAGGCCCGGGCCGGCGGCGCCCGGCTCGCCCCGCTGCCCTCGCTGCTGGTCGTCGTCGACGAGTTCTCCGAGCTGCTGGCCAGCAAGCCGGAGTTCATCGAGCTGTTCGTGACGATCGGCCGGGTCGGGCGCAGCCTCGGCGTGCACCTGCTGCTCGCCTCGCAGCGGCTGGACGAGGGCCGCATCCACCGGGTCGAGGGCCACCTGTCGTACCGGATCGCGCTGCGCACCTTCTCCTCGATGGAGTCGCGCAGCGTCATCGGCGTCTCCAGCGCCTACGAGCTGCCGTCGGCGCCGGGCAACGGGTACCTGAAGATCGACACGACGAACCTGGTGCGGTTCAAGGCGGCCTACGTCTCCGGGCCCTGCCCGGTCTCGCCCGAGGCGGCCGGCTCGGCTGCCGCCGCCGAGGCGGTCGCCGCGGAGGTCGCGGAGTTCGGCCTGCGCCAGCGGACACCCCGGCCCGGCGGATCGGCCCCGGCGAGCGCCGCGGCGGGCGCCGCCCCGGTGCCGATCCTGGCCGATCCGGGCCCGGAGTCCGGCGAGGACGCCGACAGCCTGCTGGAAGTGCTCGTCGACCGGCTCGCCGCCGGCGGCGGCCCGCCGGCCCGCCAGGTCTGGCTCCCGCCGCTGTCCACCGCGCCGAGCCTGGACGAGCTGCTGCCCGGCATCGTGCCGGACCCGGCGCGCGGCCTGCACGCGGCCGGCTATCCCGCACTCGGCGCGCTGCGGGTCCCGGTGGGCGTCGTCGACCGCCCCTACGACCAGTCCCGCGAACTGCTCGTCGCGGACCTGCTGGGCGCCGAGGGCCACATCGGCATCGCCGGGGCGCCGCAGAGCGGCAAGTCCACCCTGCTCCGCACCCTGATGCTCTCCCTCGCGCTCACCCACACCCCGCACGACGTCCAGTTCTTCTGCCTCGACTTCGGCGGCGGCCTGGTCTCCACCGCGGGCCTGCCGCACGTCGGCTCCACGACCACGCGCCTGGACCGGGACCGCGTGCTGCGCACCATCGAGGAGGTCGCGCAGCTGATCGAGGTGCGCGAGGCCCGCTTCACCGAGCTCGGGCTGGAGTCGATGGCCGCCTACCGCGCGGCCCGGGCACGCGGGGCCTTCCAGGACCCCTTCGGGGACCTGTTCCTGGTCGTGGACGGCTGGGCCACGCTGCGCCAGGACTTCGAGGAGCTGGAGGCGCGGGTCAACGAACTCGCCGCCCGCGGCCTGTCGTTCGGCGTGCACCTGGTCGCCGCCGCGGTGCGCTGGTCGGAGTTCCGGCCGCGGCTGCGCGACCTGTTCGGCACCAAGCTCGAACTGCGGCTCGGCGACCCGATGGAGTCCGAGATCGGCAGTCGGCCGGCCGCCACGGTGCCGCAGCAGCCGGGCCGCGGCCTGACCCGGTCCGGGCACCACTTCCTGGCGGCCCTGCCGCGCCTGGACGGCGACGCCGGGACGGAGGACCTCACCACGGCGACCAAGACCGCCGCGAGCGAGCTCGAACTGTTCTGGACCGGGCCCCGCGCGCCGGGCGTGCGCATGCTGCCGACCCGGCTGCCCGCGGCCTCGCTGCCCGCCCCGAGCGGGGACCTGCGCATGTGCCTGGGCTGGGACGAGAAGCGCCTGCAGCCGGTGTGGCACGACTTCGAACACTCTCCGCACCTGCTGGTGTTCGGCGACGACGAGACCGGCAAGACGAACGCGCTGCGGTTGGCGATCAAGGCCATCACCGCCCGCTACACCCCGGCCGAGGCCCGGATCCTGCTCGGCGACCCCGGCCGCGGGCTGCACGAGCTCGTCCCCGAGGAGTTCCGAGTCGGATACGCCGTCGACACCGACTCCCTCGCCTCCCTCGCCGGGAGCGCCGCGGTGTCGATGACCGCGCGGCTGCCCGGCCCCGACGTGACACCCGAGCAACTCCAGCGCCGCGACTGGTGGCACGGGCCCCGGCTGTTCGCCGTCATCGACGACTACGACCTGTTCACCACCGGCAACGGCGCGGGCGGCCCGATGGGTCCGCTGGTGCGGCTGCTCGGCAGCAGCGCGCACATCGGCCTGCACATCGTGCTGGCCCGCAGTACCTCCGGCGCCATGCGCGCCATGATGGACCCGGTCCTGCGCCGGCTGTGGGAGCTCAACAGCCCCGCCGTGCTGTTCTCCTATCCGAAGGAGGAGGGCAAGTTCATCGGCGAGGCCAAGCCCCGTTCCCTGCTGCCCGGCCGCGCCCAGCTCGTGACCCGCCGCGACATCCGGCTGATCCAGACCGGGCTGGTCGGCGGCGATGAGTAAGAGCCCTGCCGTCGACGGGCTCGCACCCGTGGTCCCGCTCCGCCCCTCCGCCGACCCCCACGATCCCCACGCCGCGCTTCGCGCCGAGACCGGCGATGACGCGCGGCTCAGGAGCATGATGAACGCCACCGCCCCCACCGTCTCCACCACCACGCCCCGGCTCGCCCCCGGCGGAACCGACCTGTGCCGGATCACCGTGTCGGGCCCGGAACGGCGCGTCGACCTCGCCATCCCGGCCACGGCGACGCTCGGCGAACTGCTGCCGGTCGTGGTCCGGCACGCGGCCGGGACCGACGCGGCCGATCACGCGTGGGTGCTGCAGCGGCTCGGCGGCGCGCCGCTGGACTTCGGGGCGACCGCCGAATCCCTCGACCTGCGCGAGGGCGAGGTGCTGTATCTGAACCCGGAGGCCGCCGCGCTGCCGGCGCTCGACTTCGACGACGTCAGCGTCGGCGTCGCGCACTCGGTCGCGGCCCGTGCCGACCGGTGGCGCCCGGAGTTCACCAGGATCCTGCTGCTGGCCGCCTCCGCGCTGGCGGCGGCCGCCTTCGCGATCGGCGTCGCGGGCGTCCGGTCGACCCCGACGCGGATCGTGGACTACGGGCTGGCCTGCGTGCTGCTCGCGGTCGCGGCCGTGGCCGAGGGCCGGCGCGGTGCCGACCGGGGGAACGCGATCGTCGTGGGCCTGGGCGCCTGCGTCTTCGCCGGACTCGCCGGGTTCGCCGCCCGGCACGGGGCCCACGGTCTGTTCACCCTGGATCGCCGGGCCCTGATGATCACCGGATGTGCGACCGCGGCGGTCGCGATCCTGGTCGCGGTCGCCGGCCGGCTGTCCACGGCGGTGTTCGGCGCCGTGGCCGGGACGGGGATCTGCGCCGCCCTGGGCGCGGCGCTGGCCAGTGCGTTCGGCGCGAGCGCCGTGGCTGTCGCCGGGATCATCGCCGTCGTGGCGTATGCGGCGACGACGGTGAACCTCAGGATCGCGCTGCGCGTCGCCAAGCTGCGTGTCGCGCAGCTTCCCCGTACCGCCGAGGAACTGCAGGAGGACATCGATCCAGCGCCCGAAGCGCAGGTCACCGATCGCACCGGGCGCGCGGTCGCGCACCTGGACGCGCTGTTCGTCACCAGCTCGCTGGTGTACGGCACGGCCTTCGTGCAGCTGGTGCGCCAGCCGGGCTGGGCCGGCCAGACGCTCGCCGCCGCGTTCGGCCTCGCGGTCCTGCTCCAGGCCCGCGGTCTGAACCTGGCCTGGCAGCGCGCGCCGCTGGCCCTGAGCGGGGCGACCGGGCTCGCCCTGGTGGCGCTGAAGGTCATCGCGGGCCTGGATTCGTCCAGTCGCTCCACGGCTCTGCTCGTGGTGCTGCTCTGCGTCGGCTTGCTCCTGGCCGCCGCGCGGGAGATGCCCGGACGCCGCCTGCTCCCGGTCTGGGGCCAGCTCGCCGACAACCTGGAACTGCTGAGCTCGGTCGCCCTGCTGCCGCTCCTGCTCCAGGTGCTCCACGTCTACGCCCACTTCCGCGCGCTCATCAAATAAGGCGTGACATGCAGACCCGACGCGATCACATCCAGGCCTACCAGTTCGCGACCGGCCGGCTGGTCCACGCGCTGACCGCGGGCGACCCGGGGACCGGGGAGCAGCCGATGCGGCGCGCCAACCTGGGCGTCGTGCTCGGCGTGGTCTTCGCGCTCCTGCTGTCCGGCGGCGCCGTGGTCTTCGGCCTGATCTCCCCGGCGCCCGACAACTCGTGGCGCTCGCCGGGCTCGATCATCGTGGACAAGGACACGGGGACCCGCTACGTGCTGCTCGCGGGGGTCTTGTGGCCGACCGCGAACTACGCCTCGGCGCGGCTGGCCGGGAGCGGCAAGCCGGTGAGCGTGGTCGCCCACAAGACGCTGGCCGCGCTGCCGGTCGGGGCGCAGATCGGCATCGCCGGGGCGCCGGAGCGGCTGCCGGCGCCGACCGGGCTGCTGAACGGGGCGTGGGCGCTGTGCCTGGGGTCGGCCTCTGCCGGCGGGACCGTGGTCGACCTGGCCCCGGCGGGGCGGACCGACCCGGTGCCGCGGCAGCCGATCCTGGTCGAGGCCGTCGCGCCGGCCTCGCAGCCGGCGTCGAACAACTCGGGCGGCTCGAACAACTCGGGCGGCTCAAGCGTCTCGGGCATCTCCGGTGAGTACGTGCTCTGGGGCACTGAGAAGTTCCAGGTGCCCAACACCTCCGTCCTGGCCGCCCTCGGGCTCGGCGACCGGGCCCCGATTCCGGCCGATCCGATCTGGCTCGCCGCGTTCGCCACCGGCGACCCGCTCCGCCCCGCGACGATCCCGGCTGCCGGCGCGGGCGCACCGAAGGTCGCCGGACAGCCGGCGCGCGTCGGCCAGCTGTTCCAGACGACGGCGGCGGGTGTCTCACAGTTCTACGTCATGCAGAAAGACGGTCTGGCACCGATCACCCGCACCGAGGCGGCGCTGTTCGCCACCGTGCCCGGATACCGTCAGCCGGCCCAGGTCGGGCCCGCCGACATCGCCGCCGTGCCGGCCTCGCCCGACCAGTCGCTGCTGCGGCGCCTGCCGGACCTGCTGTCTTCGACCCCGTACGCGGCCGACGGCGTGCGGCTGTGCGTGCTCCAGCCGAGCGCCGGACCCGGCGCGCAGATCTCGGTGGTGACCGAGGCCGACCGGCTCCTGCCGGCGGACGCGCGGGTGGTGGTCCCGGCCGGCGCGGGGCTGCTGGCCGAGACGGCGTCGGCGGTGCCGCAGACCGGCTCCCCCCGGGTCTTCCTGATCACCGACGCGGGGAAGCGGTTCGAGATCCTGGGCACCGACGCGCTCGGGTCCCTCGGCTACACCGGGGTCACGGGGCACGTCGTGCCCGACGCGATCCTGGGCCTGCTGCCGGCCGGTCCTTCGCTGAGCGTCGCGGCGTCCAAGAAGGCGGCCTCGTGATGCGTGCCCTGAGCGCGCGGCGCCGCGGCGGGTCGCCGTCGATAGCCTGGACCGACCTGGGCGGCGCGGTGCTCCTGCACCCGGCGGCGGGCCCCGATCCGCAGGTGCTCGAACGCTGCGAGGACCTCGCCGCGCGGCACGAGCCCACGCTCGTCTTCCTGGACCTGCCGCCGGAAGCGGCCGTCCACGAGCGGAACACCGTCGCGGCGTGCCTGGCCGAGCGGCCCGGCGAGCTGCGGCTGGTCCCGGTCGGCCGGCCCGCCTCGTCCGCCGCGGGCCTGGGGGAGTGGCTCTCGCACCTGCTCGGACGGGTCGTGGTGGCCCCGGACGGCGCCGCCGTCGAGGTCGCCGAGGGCTGGTTCGTCCCGGCCGGGGCCGGCGCCGGGTGGACGCGCTTCGAGCCGGGCCGGGTCCCGGTCGCCCACTCGCGCCGGCTGCCGACCCCGGCCTGGGAGGGCCGGCCGTTCGCCGAGCCCCGCGACCTCGGCGGCGGGGTCCGCGTGGAGCCCCTGCCCGCGGGCGCGTGGATCACCGGGCCCGGAGCACCGCAGGCCGCCGACTCGCTGCGCAAGTGGCTGACCGGCGGGCTGCAGACGGACCCGGGGTACCCGCGGGTGGTCGTCGGCCATCCCGGGCCCGCGTCGGTGCCGCTCGCGGCCGTGGCGGAGTTCTGGCACCAGCTCGACGAGCGGACCCGGCTGGCGGTGCGCTTCGCCGAGTTCGGTGCGACGGACCAGACGGACGGGACCTGGGACCCGGAGACGGAGTCGGCGAGCCCGCCGGCCGGGTCGTTCGGCCAGGCGCTGGCGGACATGTTCGCCACGGCGGTGGTGGCGGCGACCGGCGTACCGGTCCTGGCCCCGTCGGGATCGGGCGGGTCGCGGGTCCGCGTCCTGCTGCCGAACGGCGCGATGCGCTGGCGGCCGTATGTCTGGGACCTGCGTTACCTGCCGCGGGCCGCGAACGGGACGGCGGGCGACCCCGGGCCGGTGGGCTACCGCGCCCCGATCGCGGGACTGGCCGAGGTGGCGTCGGGGGTGTACGAGTACGCGCCGGACGCGGTGCTGGAGGTGACCCGCAGCGGGCTCTGGATGCGGCCCCCGGGGCGGCCGGCCGACGGCGCCGCGGTCCGGGCCGCACCGGCCGAGCCGGACCGGACCCGGGTGTTCCACGCCGCACAGGAATCCGCGGCGGTCACCGAGCGGATGCGCCAGCTGGCGGACGAGGCGCTGCCGCGGCTGGAAGCGGAAGTGCGCGATATCGCCGAGGTGCTGCCCTCCACGGCGGCGACCGCGGTGACGGAGACGGCGGCGGTGACGGCCGCGCTCGGTCTGACGGGCAGCGAGCTGGTTCCGGAGTGGGAGTCCGGCGCCGCGGTGGCCGGGATCGCTTCGGTTGACGAGGCGGCGGGCGCGGTCTGCGAGCCGATTGTCGCCGAGGCCGAAGTCGCGGCGGTTGCCGGGCCGGTTCCGGCTGGCGTTGCCGGAGCGACGACCGAGTCGGTTCCGGCGGCCGCGGTCGAGGGGGTTGCCGAGGCGATTGTCGCCGAGGTTGACGTCGCGGCGGTTGCCGGGCCGGTTCTGGCCGGCGTTGCCGGAGCGACTGCCGGGCCGGTTCCGGCGGCCGCGGTCGTGGGGGTTGCCCAGGGGGTTGCCGAGGCGATTGTCGCCGAGGTTGAAGTCGCGGCGGTTGCCGAGCCGGTTCCGGCCGGCGTAGCAGGAGCGACGACCGAGCCGACCCTTGTCGCTGAGGGGGCTGCCGAAGCAGTAGTGGACCTCGTCGCCGAGTCGGTGGCACCCGCTGAGGCCGAGCCGGTACCCGCCCCCGAGATCGAGCCGGTTGTCGCCGAGGTCGAAGTCGCGGCGGTGCCAGAGCCGGCCTCCGTGCTCCCGGCCTCCACCCCGCCGCCGGTCGGCCGCTTCAGCCTGGAAAGCGGCTCACCCACGCTCGACTTCGCACTGCCCGTGGCTTCCACGCAGCCTCAGGTCCGCGCGAGCACGGGCGCGCCCGCCACCACGGCGTCGCCACCCTCGGCCCCCACACCGGCATCCGCACCGGTTCCGGCGGCTCCGTCCTCTGCCCCGAAGTCCACTGCCCCGAAGTCCGCCGCCGCCGGGTCCTCGGCCGCGCTCGCCCCCGGCCACACCATCACCCCGAACCAAGCCGCCGCGACCATGCGCGCCGCTGACACCGACCCGCTTCGACCGCCGTCCTTGCCGCAGTCGCCGCAGTCGCCGCAGTCGCCGCAGTCGCCGCAGTCGCCGCAGTCGCCGCAATCACCGCAGCCCCGGCGGATGCCCGGCGCACCCGGTCCCAGCTCCGCCGGTCTCGCTCCGACCACCACAGCGGCCCCGGGCCGCGATCGCGCCGCGCCCGGCCTCAGCCCCGCCGGCGCCCGCGTCCAACCGGTCCCCAGTCCCGAGACCACCGCGGTGCCGCCCTCCCGGTCCCTCGACCTCGAACGCCAATGGCTTCGGCGCAACCTCGCCGAGCAGTACGACGCCACTGTCGGCTCGGTCGTGCGCGTCCTGTCCGAGTTCCCCGGACTGCGCGCGGGCGGCGCGCCGACCGCCGACGTCCTGGTCGACCTGGTCGCGGTCCAGCTTTACCTGTCCGGCCACACCCGCCGGTTCGACGACCTGGTGCGCTCCGCGGCCGGCGGGCCGCATGTGCCGCTGGCCCGGTGCATCGCCTCCGGGCTGCGCCGCCTGCCGTCGCATCGCGGCCCGGTGCTGGTCCGCAGCACGCTGACGGAGCGGGAGCTGCGCTGGTACGGCGAGCGCAGGCTGGTCACCGAGTGGGGCTTCGCGCCGGGCCTGACCAGCGGCCGGTTCCGGCTGCCCGGCAGCGTCGACGTCCTGATCTGGTCGATGACCGCGCGGCGCACCCAGCTGGTCGCGCCCGAGCGGGGCGACCAGGTGGTCTTCCTGCCCGGGACCAGTTTCAAGGTGCTGAGCGTGGCGACCGGGGACGGCGCCCGGGTGCTGCTGCGGGAGCTGTCCGCCTCCGAGGTCGGGGCCGACGGCCGGGTGGACCCGGGCCGGGTGCCGCTCGACGAGGTCGCGCTCGACGGCCTGACCGAGGCGGGGGAGCGGTGGCGTTCGGAGGAGCCGTCCGAGGAGCTGCCCGAGCCCCTGTCCGGAAGGTACGGCAGTCCGCCCGGGCTCATCGTGCCGGCCGTCCCGGCGCCGAACCCGAACCCGAACACGAACACAGCCCCGAACACGAACCCGAACACGAACCCGAACACGAACACAGCCCCGAACCCAGCCGCGGCCCCGACCGCCGGCGCCGCCTCGACCGAGCGCGGCGGGCGGCGGGCAGGTGCCGCGGATCCGCCGGGTCCTGCCGCGCAATGGGAGGGGAAAGCCTCTTGAGAGATCACGCCAACCGGCCTCCGGCCGCCGCACCAGGAGGCACGGCCTCATGACCCGCCAGATACTCGTGGTCGCCCCCGACCGGCCCGACGCCTATCCGACCATCGCCGGCGCGCTGCGCCAGGCCCGCGACGGCGCCCTCGTCTCGATCGCCCCGGGCACCTACCCCGAGCGCGTCGTCCTGGATCGCGTCGTCACCCTGGCCGCCGAGCAGGCCCCGGGCAGTGTCCGGCTGGAGGGCGGCCCCGAGGGCAGCACCCTGATCGTCGACGCCGACGCCGTCCAGCTCTCCGGCCTGGTCCTGGTCGGCGCCAGCGAGCAGGCCCCGGCCGTCGAGGTGCGCCGCGGCGAGGCCGCCCTGGACGACTGCGAGGTCGGCGGCACGGCGTGGACCGCGGTGCTGGCGCACGCCGCCGGGACGCTCGCCGTGCGCGGCTGCCGCATAGCCAACCGCACCGGTGCCGGGATCGTGGTGACCTCCGGCGGCGCCAACGTGGTCGAGCGCACGGTGATCGAGGACGTCGGGTCCTCGGCGATCGTGGTCGCCGAGAGCGGCCGCCTGACGGTGCAGGGCTGCACGATCACCCGCCCGGCCGGGAACGGGATCGTCGCCAACGGCCACGGCCGGGTCGTCGTCGAGGACTGCGAGGTCACCGGGTGCGCCAAGCCCGCGCTGGCCGTCGAGCACTCGGCCGGCGCCCGCCTGGCCGGGGTGACCGTGAGCGGCGGCGACGTGCTCGACCTCTACGTCGCCACGCGCGGCGAGGTGGAGGTGACCGGCTGCCGGTTCACCGGGTCCGCGGGCCAGGCCGTCCACGTCGCCGAGGGCTCCGCGCCGGTGCTGACCGACTGCGTCGTCGCCGACGCCGCCCGCGGCGCGATCCACGTCACCGGGCAGGCCAGGCCCCGCTTCGAGCGGTGGCGGATCAGCGGCTCCCCGGTCGGCGTCGTGGCCGACGGCGGCAGCGACGCCCTGTTCATCGCGGTGGACGTCCGGGACGCGAGCCAGACCGCGGTGCTGGCCGCCGGCGCGGCCACCGCTCAGTTCGAGGAGCTCACCGTCGTTTCCGACGGTGCCGGGGTCACCGTGCAGGCCGGTGCCGTGGTCCAGATCCGCGGCGGCGCGCTGCGGACCGGCCGCACCGGCGTCGAGGCCTCCGGGGGCGCGACCGCCGAGCTCGGCCGGGTCGAGATCCACGCCGCGGACGGCAACGGCCTGGCCGTCGCCGACGGCGCCGGGGTCCGGTTGGAGTCGTGCGCGCTGCGTTCCTGCGGCGCCACCGCAGCCGAGGCCACCATCACCGCCGACGACACAGAGTTCGCCGAAGCACCGGCCGCGGCTGTGACGCTCCAGAACGGCGCGGTGCTCACCGCCACCAGGTGCCGCGTGCACGGGGCCAAGGGCCACGGCCTGGACGTCCACGACGGCGGCCGCGCCGAGCTGCACGGCTGCCGCGTCGTCGGCAACGCCGGCGACGGCGTGCACGCCGCCGACGGCGCGGTCGACCTGCTGGACTGCGAGATCCGCGACAACGGGGAGCCGCCGCGGCGCACCGAGGCCGGGGAACGCCGGAGCCCGCGGATCCGGCCGGGCGGCTTGGGCGGTACGGGCGGCCCGGGTGGCCCGGGTGGCACCGACGGCGCCGGCCGGGGCGAGTCAGGCCACGCCGACGAAGGCTCCGGGCGCGACCGGGACGACCGGCGCGACCCGGACGACCGCGACGGCGGGGACGACCGCGGCGCGCCCTCCGACGTGCCCGCCGGCGGCCGGGCCCGGCACATCGGCACCGGCCCGTTGGCCGACCTTGAGGCCCTGGTCGGTCTGACCAACGTCAAGCAGGAGGTCAACGGTCTGATCGACCTGATCAGGATGGCGCAGCGGCGCGAGGAGATGGGCCTGCCCATGCCGCCGATGAGCCGCCACCTGGTCTTCGCCGGCCCTCCCGGTACCGGCAAGACCACGGTCGCCCGCATCTACGGCGCGGTGCTGGCCGAGCTCGGCGTGCTGCCGAAGGGCCACATGATCGAGGTCGCCCGCGCCGACCTGGTCGCCCAGTACGTCGGCGCGACCGCGATCAAGACCACCGAGGTGGTGAACAAGGCGCTCGGCGGCGTGCTGTTCATCGACGAGGCCTACACCCTGACCAACCAGTCCAAGGGCGCGGGCCCGGACTTCGGCCGCGAGGCGGTCGAGACGCTGATGAAGATGATGGAGGACCACCGCAACGAACTCGTGGTGATCGCGGCCGGGTACTCCGAGCACATGGACCAGTTCCTGAGCTCCAACCCCGGCATGGCCTCCCGCTTCTCGCGCACGATCGAGTTCCCGAACTACAGCGTCGTCGAGCTCGTCACGATCCTGCGGGGCATGTGCGCCGCGCACCGCTACGACCTCGGCGACGACACGGTCGCCGCGCTCACCCGCTACTTCGAACAGGTGCCCAAGGGCCCCACCTTCGGCAACGGCCGCGTCGCCCGCAAGGTCTTCGAGGAGATGGTCGGCAACCAGGCCACCCGGCTGGCCTCGCACCCCGACTCCCACGACTCGGACCTGAGCCGGTTCACCCCCGAGGACATCGGCGCCCCGGCCGCCGGCGCCGGGGACGCCGGGCGCCGCGACAGCTTCGACGACACCCCCGGCATGCGTCTGCTCGCCGCGCTGGCCGGGCTCGACCAGGTGCGCGAGGCCCTCCGGGCCCGGCTGACCGGGCTGGTCCGGCTGCGCGACGGCGGACAGCCGACCACGGGCCTGGCCAATCTGGTGCTGGAAGGCCGCGCGGGCTCCGGCCGCGGTGCGGTCGCCGAGATCTACGCCCGCTGCCTGGCCGACCTCGGCCTGATCCGGTCCCGCGCCGTGCACGAGATCGCGCTCAGCGCTTTTCCGGCCCGGTGGCAGGGACAACCCGCCTTCTACGCGCGGTCCGTCTTCGCCGAGGCCGCCGGGGGAGTGCTGCTGCTGCGGCTCGACGACGCCTTCGCGGCGTCGGCCCCCGAGGCCCGCGACGCGGTGCTGGAAGCCGTGACGCAGGCCGTCGCCGACCATCCCGAGGTCGCCGTCGTCCTCGCCGTCCAGCCGCCGCACGCCGCGGACCTGCTGCGCGGCCGTGCCGACCTGCTCGACTGCTTCGCCGAGTCGCTGGTCCTGGCCGACTACTCGGCGGCGGACCTCGCCCTGCTGTCCGGCCGCCGGCTGGCCCGGCGCGGGTTCCAGATCGGCGACGCCGGGATGAGTGCCCTGGTGGACTGCTTCACCGGGGCACCGGCCGACACCGGGGTGCGCGTCGCGTTCGCGCTGGCCGACCGGGTCGGGGACCTGGCCCGCTCGCCCGTCCTGGACCCCGAGGACGTGCGGCTGGCGGCCGACGACCTGCCGTTCGCGCGCGCTGAGCACGAGCGGGAGTTGGTGTCCTGATGGGGCGGCCGGCCGACGCGGCCACTGACGCCGCCACTGACACAGCCACGGATACGGCCACAGATACGGCCACGGCCACAGCCAAAGCCGCAGCCGCCGCCCCGACCGCCGACGACGGCCCCCTGCCCCTGGTCGCCTACCGGGTCTCGCGTAACCACGTGGACATCGAAGCGGCCCCGATCCGCCGGGAATGGATGGACGCGACCAACGAACGCTTCGCCAACCGCTGCCTTCCGCTGCTGATCGCGAACCAGGCCGGCTGGTGGCTGCTCAACCAGGAGACCTTCGTCGCCCGCTGGGACGGCGGCGACGGGGCGTCCAGCCTGCGTCTGGAGTACGACGGGATCGCCCGGCACCACACCGCGTCGAGCCACTTCGGCTACGGCGTCGTGACCTGGCGGGTCCCTGTGCTCTTCCGCACCCCGCCGGGCTGGAACCTGCTGGTCCGGGGACCGGCGAACCTGCCCAAGGACGGCGCGTGGCCGCTGGAGGGCGTGGTCGAGACCGACTGGGCGGTCGCCTCGTTCACCATGAACTGGAAGATCACCCGGGTCGGCGCCGACGTCGAGTTCCGCGCCGGGGAGCCGTTCGCCATGATCGTCCCGCAGCGCCGGGGCGACCTGGAGCGGTTCGAGCCCGTGCGCGCCCCGCTCGCCAGCATGCCCGAGCAGGAGGAATACCGGGCCTGGTACGACAGCCGCTTCGACTTCCTCACCCGCCGGGAGACCCCGGGCGCGGATCCGGACGCGCCGCGGTGGCAGCGCGACTACATGACCGGAGTCGCGCCGGGCGTCGAGCGCTTTCCCGAGCATCAGCGCAGGCTGCGGCTGCGTGAGTTCGTGGACGAGAACCCCGGCGGTGCGGACGCCTCCGCTCCGGAATCGGAGCCGACCCGCTGCGGACGTCCGCCCGAGCCGCTGCCGGGCTGACGGCTGGGGTGACCGCTGGGGCAGCGGTCCATGGTGAGTCGGGCACCGCTGCCCCGAATCCGTGGTCACCGCCCGGGCGCGGACCGGACCATGAAGGCAAGGCGGCTGTCGAGCCGCGTCCCCCTCAGGAAGGAGGCCACGTGGCTACTCCGAACACTGCCGTCGACGTCCAGGGAATGATCGGCGCTCAGCAGGACTTCCAGAACGCCCTGGACCAGGTCAACACGGCGTACTCGGACATGTCCGAGGAGCAGGGCACTCTGGCGGCGAACTGGACCGGAGAGGCGGCTTCCACCTTCGGCACGGCCCTCACCGCCTACCTGGACGACCTGGGCGTCGTGCGGAGCCAGCTCGCGGCGATGTGCGAGAAGCTCTCGTCGCACACCGGCGTCTACACCAACACGCACGAGCAGTCCAACGAGATGGCCGGCGCCTTCAAGGGCGGCCTGGCCGGCCTGCAGGGCCTGTGAGCCCCCGGTCCGACGTCGAAAGGTTCTGATCCATGGCCACGTACACCGTCAACATGAGCAACGTCCAAGAGGTCGCCGCTCAGATGGGCATCATCGCCGGGCACATCCAGCGGCTGCTGACCGATCTCGACGACGGCTCGAAGCAGCACCTCGCGGAGTGGACGTCCGACTCGCAGCAGGCGTACTACGCCGCCAAGGCCGTCTGGGACGCGAAGGCGGCCGACATGGCCGTGCAGGCGCAGAACGCCATGAACTCGCTGGGCAGCATCAACGACGCCTACGCCAACGCCGAGTACCAGGGACTCGGCCTCTGGGAGCAGTGACCCGTGAGCGACGATCCGACCAGCGACATGAACTGGACGTCACCCGACGGCCAGTATCTGTACGACTACACCAGCAAGACATGGTATTCGAACACGTACAACGCGGGCTACGGAGACGGCGCCGGCTACTACTCGTGGGACCAGTGCGATCCGCCGCCCGGGCTCAATCCGCCGGCCCTGCAGTGGAATCCCGGCGACGCCAACCGGCCGAACACCAAGCCGCTGCCGAAGGACCCCGGCCCCACCGGGCCGAAGATCCCCGGAGGCAAGGGGACCGACGGTAACACCTCGGTGGACACGCCGTCGCTGGATCTGTTCGCCACCAACGTCAAGTCGCTGCAGGACCCGGTCAACGGCCTGATCAAGACGCTGAAGGGGATGACCCCCGTGCAGCCGGGGGCCTTCTACCACGCCGACCTGGTCCGGCAGAACATCAGCGGCGACAACGGCGACGCCGGCATCCAGGCGAAGTACCACAGCGTGGTCACCGACCTCGGCAACGGCCTGTTGAGCCTGCACGACGCCATCGTCTCGCTGAGCGGCAAGTACAAGACCACGGAGGACGCCAACAACGGAACGGCCGGGGACGTCTCGAAGGCGCTCAACGGCGCCCAGGGCTACTTCGGCGGAGTGGTCACCGACGCCGGCGGAACGGGTGGTCCGCCCGGCGGCAGCTGAGCGCCGTCCACAGGCCCGGCCCGGGCACGCCGAGGGACACACCTGGCGTGCCGCGGCCGGGTCCGTGGCGTTCAGCGGTTCAGCGGTTCAGCGGTACCAGTGACATCGGCGACCGGTTCATCGTGACGACGGCCACAGCGCTCCAGACCGTCGGGGCCGGACCGGACATCCAGCGAGGAACGGACGGGCATGGGCGACAACTCCGGGGTGTACGGCGACCCCACTAACCACGGGAGCAAGAACGACTACGCCGGCTGGGACTGGCACCAGATCGAGGCGGCCATCAACGGCGGCTCCGAGCTGCCGCCAGGCGACACCGGGGCCCAGTCCCGCGCCCGTGGCATAGCCGACCCGCAGACGCTGATCGACGCCGGGTACGGCTTCTACACCGTCCAGACGACGCTCCAGATGGTCGGCCAGAGCATCATGGACCAGGCGAACGCGCTGGCCGGGAAGGACGGCCCGTGGAACGGGGCCGCGGCCGACGCGTTCCTGACCGCGATGACGACGTTCTCCAACCAGGTGCTGGCGGTCGCCGAGAACCTGGCCGGCGGGCCGACCGGGGCGGACTCGATCCCGAACCAGCTCGTGAACAACGGCAACTACCTGGCCTGGGCGCAGTCGCAGATCTCGTCGATCGACTCCTACTACGCGAACGCCGCGCTGAACATGACCCCGCCGGCCTCGGTCGTCAACGGGCTGGTGATGATCCACGAGAAGCCCGAGCTGGTCACGATGATGACCAACGACATGCGCGGGGTCCTGAACACCCTGGTCAGCGACTACCAGGTGACGATCGACGGCGTGAAGGCGCCGCCGGCGGTCAACAATCCCACCGGCGCGGGCGGGAATCCGCCTCCGGTGCCGCCCCCGCCGCCTGTTCCGCCGCCGCCGGAGGTGCCTCCGCCCCCGCCCGTCGCGCCGCCTCCGCCGGTGGCTCCCCCGCCGCCGGTCGCGCCGCCTCCGCCGGTCGCGCCCCCGCCGCCGGTCGCGCCGCCTCCGCCCGTTCCCCCGCCGGGGACGGTGCCTCCGCCTGCGAGCGTGCCGCCTCCAGCGAGCGTTCCTCCGCCCGGGAGCGTGCCTCCGCCGAACGTGAAGTCCGTGGTGCCGCCCCCGGACAACGCGTTGGTGCCGCCGCCTGCGAGCGTGCCGCCACCGGGCTCGACGTCCGGGGCGGTGCCGCCCCCGGCGTCGGTCGCCCCGCCGCCGGGCACCGGCACCGGTCCCGGGAGCACCGGGCCGGGATCGGCTCACGTCGTGCCGCCGCCCTCGACGGGATCCGGCCCCGACGCCGTGCCCCTGCCCCTGCCGATCACCAACAAAAAGGCCACCAACCCGGACAACGCGCCAGTCGGCAACCCGCCCGGCGTGCACGACCCCGGGGTGTTGAACCCGGTCATGGACCAGGCGTTGAACCCGGGGAACTCGAAGGACAAGGGACCGGCGGGCACCACGCTGCCCAAGGACCTCTCGCTCTCGAACCCGCCCGGGTCGAGCGGGCTGCCCGGAGGTGCGAACAACCCGCTCGGGACGGGACTGCCCCCGACCGAGACGAGCGGGCTGCCCCGGAACCTGTCGGTCCCGGACCCGCTCGGGGGGAGCTCCAACCTGCCGTTGGAGACCGCACAGCACGATCCCGCGGGCTTCCCGATGACGCCACAGCCGGGCATGGGCGGGTCGCAGCCCAACAACCACCTTGAGCGTTCTGATGCTTCCGGCCTGCTCGGCGGGGTGAAGACGCCGTGGCAGGGCTCCACGCCGCCCGGCACCGTGGGCGAACCCGGTTCGTTCACCGGGGCGCCCGCGGGTGGACTGGGGCTGAAGGGTGCCACCGGCGGCGCCAACGGGCTGCCGAACGAGTCGGGCCTGCCGAACGGGTTCCCGAACGAGTCCGGGCTGCCCGGGAACGAGTCCCTGCCCGGCGGCCCGGCCGGTTCGGGGCTGGGCGGCGGGATGCCGATGGCGCCGCCGATGGGTGGCGGTGCGCAGCGTGATCAGGGTTCTTCCGAGCGTCCGGATGCCGCGGGTCTGCTCGGCGGGATCAAGGACCCGTGGACCGCGGAGGCTCCGCCTCAGCTGGCCGGCGAGATCGGTTCGTCTCGCGGCGCCGTCGGCGGTGGTCCGGGCTTGGCCGAGACGGTCGGCGAGCGGACCCCGGTCGCTCTGGGCGCCGACGGCCGGCCGTTGGCTGAGACTCCGCTGTCCGAGCCTCCGCTGTCCGAGCCGTTGGCGTCCTCTGGTCCCGGCGGGATGCCGATGGCGCCGCCGATGGGCGGCGGTGCGCAGCGTGATCAGGGTTCTTCCGAGCGTCCGGACGCCTCGGGCCTGCTCGGCGGGATCAAGGAGCCGTGGACGGCCGAGGCGCCGCCCGCGGTCGCCGGCGAGGTCGGTTCGCCCCTCGGCGCCGTCGAGGGCGGTCCGGGGCTGGCCGAGCCGGTCGCGCCGGCGACCCCGGTCGCTCTGGGCGCCGACGGTATGCCGCTGGCGCAGGAGGAGGCCCTGGCAGCGGAGGCGCTCGCACCTTCCGGCCCCGGCGGAATGCCGATGATGCCGCCGATGGGCTCGCAAGGCGCGGGTTCGCAGGGTTCGAATGCCGAGCGTCCGGATGCCTCCGGCCTGCTCGGCGGGGTCCAGGAGCCGTGGTCCGGCGACGCCCCCGAGTCGGTCGCCGGTGAGGCGGGTTCGGTCGAGGGCGTCGCCGCCGGGGGTCCGGGACTCACGGAATCGGCGCCCCGTTCGAAGACCGATCCCGAGCGTGGGCGCGAGACCGACGACGAGCACGAGCACGAGCACGAGTCCGCGGGCGTACCCGAGGCCGCGGCCGAGCCGGCGGTCGTGCCCGTGCTCCAGTCCGCCCCGGCCCTCGACGCGGTCCCCGTCCTCGGCCAGAGCGCCGGCGGCGAGGACCAGAGCGCCTGGGAGATCGGCGGCGCGGCGGCCTCCGCCCTGCTCGGGCTCAGCGGCCTGCGCCGGGCCGAGCCCGACGACCGGGAGATCGACGCCCGCATCGTCTCCTCCGAGCACGAGGCCTGGCTCGACGACGAACCGGCGGTCGCCCCGCCGGACGGCGCGGTGCCCCCGCCCGACGACGGGCCGGGCATGGCCACCTGGCGCCGGACCGCCGGCGCGGGGCCGGTCACCGCGGTCCGCGGTAATCCCGATCTGCGGTCCGGTCGCTTCCCGCCCGGCTATGTCCCGCCCGCCCCGCCGGATCCCGAGGACGAGCTCGTCGAGGACGACGAGGAGGAATCGGAGGAGGAGATCGGCACCGCCGCCGCGAAGCTCCTGACTCAGGACTCGTCGACCTGGGGCACCCGGGCGGACGACTTCGGCGCGCTGGAGTGAGTGGCCGGGACGGAAAAGGAAGACGGTGATGTCCGTTCGGGCAAGCCGCGCTCCGGGACCGCGATCGGTCCCGGAGCGTGCCCCTACCGTGGGATCCGGTATGTCGGCATCGGGAAGGCGAGTGATCATGAACCCGGACGGAACCGGCCGATGAGCCTGCCCTTCGACAGCGAGCTCGAAGCGCTGATGGCCGAGTACCGCAAGCGCCGGGCCCGTACCGCCGAGCTCCAGCGGCAGATCCGCGAGATCTCGGGCACCGCGGTCACGGCGCGCCAGACCGTCATGGTGAAGGTCGACGCGCAGGGCGGCCTGCTCTCGATCGAGTTCCCCACCGGCGCCTACAAGCGCATGGCGCCCAACGAGCTGGCCGAGGCCATCCAGGGCGCCGTCGCGGAGGCGAAGGTCAAGGCGCTGGAGGCGCTCGGCGAGCTGATGACGCCGGAACTGCCGCGCGGCCTGAACTTCGTCGACCTCGTGCAGGGCCGGGCCGACCTCACGAAGGCCCTGCCCGACGAGCCGCCGATGCCGGATGCCGTGCGCGAGTACATCGACACCGGCCGCGTGCCGGGACGAGCATCGGGAGGCATCGATGAGTGAGCCGGTCTGGGTCGACACCGACCGCATGGGGGTCGTGATCCCGCAGATCGTGGAACTGGACCAGCAGGCCGCCGCCGCGCGGTCGGGTCTGCTGGAGGGGCTCGCCCCGCTGTCCAACGCGGCGGGCACGGACGACGCGGCGGCGAAGGCCTTCTACGCCTCGCACAACGCGACCCGGGACATGGTGGTCAGCGCGCTGTCCGACTTCTCCAAGATCGCGAACGGCATGGTCACCGGCGTCCACACCATGGTCCGCGGCTACGAGGCCACCGAGCAGGGCAACACCGTGCCGAACTTCGGCGGCGGTGACAACCCGCCGCCCGAGCACACTCCCGGAGACCACGTCCGGCCGTGAGCATCGACATTCCCCCGGAACTCAACTGGGTGGTGGAGATCGCCGCGGGCCAGGCCTGGCCGCAGGCCGACGAGGACCAGCTCAACCAGCTCGGCGACGTCTGGTATCACACGCGGGACCAACTGGCCGCGGTGAACGACCGGATCGCGCCGATGGCCTCAGGGCTCAACGACGCGCTGAACGGCCCGGCGGGCGAGCAGTTCGGCGCCTTCGTCAAACAGCTGAACGCCACCATGCCGACCCTGGTCACCACCACGGGCCAGCTGGGCTCCATGTCGAAGGACACGGCGGTCCAGACCCAGTACTCGAAGCTGATGATCCTGGCCCAGCTGATGTGGATGGCCGAGCAGATCATCGAGTGGTCGAGCACGATCTGGGGCCTGGCCGTGGTCCCGGAGATCGAGGCGGTTGGGCGGCTGGTGATCCAGCAGCTCGCCAAGCGGTTCGCGATGTCGGTGATCTCGGCGACCGCCATCCAGACCGGGATGGACGCGGCGGTCCAGGCGTTCCAGATGTTCGTCCTCAAGGACCGCGACCACTGGGACACGAACAGCACGATCGGCGCGGTGGAGATGGGTGCGCTGGCCGGCGGCGTCGGCGGTGTGCTGCACGAGGTCGCGCACGTCGTCGCCCCCGACCTGATCAAGGACCTGTCGGGCAAGCTGGTGCTCGCGGGCACGACCGGCGTGACGGTCGCCGGGATCTCCAACGCCGCGTTCGGCGGCGGCCAGAACCTGGGGCTGGCCTTCGCCTCCGGCGTCACCGGGAGCCTGTTCGCCGGACGCGGCGGCGGCAAGGGCGGCAAGGAGCCGCCGAAGAAGCCGCCGGTCGATCTCAGCACGCTGAAGGACCTGGCGGCGCTGGCGCACGACCTGCCGGAGCCGCCGCCTCCGCCGGGGCCGGGTCCTCATGGGGGACCGGGACCGTCGCGGGATCACCCGCCCGCCCCGGGCGGCGGTGGCCGGGGGCCGGCCGGTGGGCTGCCCGGGTTCGAGCCGGTGCCGCCCGGCGGTAGTCATCCGGAGCCGATCGTGGAGCCGGTGAAGGAACCGGTCGTGGAGCCGGTTCAGGGGCCGGTCCTGGCGCCGGTCAAGGCGCCGGACGTGGTCAGGAAGCCGCCTGCGGTGACCGAGCCCCCGGCGGTGAAGACGGCCGAGCCCAATCCTCCTGCGGTGCCGGCGTCGGCGATCGCGGGCACGCCGCGTCCCGAGGACGTTCTCACCACGTCTTCCGGCCCGCGGCAGACCCCCGAGCCGGTGCTGACCCCCGAACCGAGGAAGTCGTCCGAGCAGCCGCAACCGATCGAGCAGCCGCGGCCTTTGGAAGCGCAGCGACCGGTCGAGCCTCAGACACCGGCGCCGAGGCCGGCCGATGTGCCGATCACAAGTCACGAGCCGGTGCTCGACCATTCCGCTGACAACTCCGCGGTGACCGAGACCAGCCACGCCACCGATACCAGCCACGCCACCGACACCACCGTGGTCACGGCCCCCGGCCAGACGCCGGTTCACGGGCATGCTCCCGCCGATACCAATGTGGTCGTCGCCCCGGCTCCGATTCACGCGCACGCCCCCGACGTCACCGGCGTCATCGTCAGCCACTCTGAGCCGCTGCCCTTCAGCCCGGGCAGATCGACCGCTCCCGTCCCCTACAACTTCCCGCGCCCGGTAGCCGATCCGCACACCTGGCCCTCCCACCCGGAGACCGCCCCGCAGCGCATTGAGACCTTCGCCGACACCGGACACGCCTCGTCGTTCCTGTCCCGCTTCGGCACCGGCTATGGCAACACCCTGCACCTCCAGGACGACGCCTCGCCCGGGGCCGCGGGCCAGGCGCACGCGGCGCGCGCCCTGGTGCCCGACTCCAGCGGGCGCTACACCATCGCCGCGCACGGCGACTCCGGCCGGGTCAGCGTCGGCGGCTACGACCTCAGTCCCAAGGCCTTCGCCGATCTCGTCCGCCAGCATCCGGACTTCGAACAGATCCAGCAGTCCGGCCTGCGGCTGATCATCTGCGACACCGGTGTCGCGCCGTCTGGCGGCCACGCGTACGCCCAGGAGGTCGCCAACGAACTCGGCGTCCACGTCGCGGCGCCCACGAACAAGGTCTGGACCTCGCATGACGGGGTGGCCCTGGTCGCCGAGCCAGATCCGCTGCGTCCCGGGCTCCCGAAGTACTCCTCGCAGGGTGTCTTCCACGACTTCGCGCCCGCGCCCGCGCACGCCCCGGCGGTCGAGCGGGGCGGCAAGCCTGCGCTCAGCCTCGTTTCCGAGCCGGCCGTCGCGCACACCGCCGAACCCACACCGAATCAGGGGACGACAACCCGCCCGGCACCTCAAGAAGTGACGCGCCCCGCGAACCAGACGGCGCCGCACCCGACGGACCGCCCGGCGACCGAGTCCACGTCCCGGCCCGCGCCCCAGCCCACGGACCACCAGCCGGTCACCTCAACCGAACACCCGGCCACCGGCCCGACCACCCGGCCGCCGGCCGAGGCCCCGACCCAGGCCCCAACCCAGGCCCCGCCCCACGCCCCGCCCCACTCGGTCGACACGCCACCGGCCGCGTCCCGCCCCCTCCCCGACGCCACCCACCACCCCGCCGAAGCCGCCCTCACTGACAGCGCCGACCACCCCCGCTGGCAGAGCGACGTCGTCCAGTGGTCCCCGCCCTACGCCGCCGCCGCCCGCAACCCCGACCACACCCTGACCGAACCCCTCGTCCCCTGGTACAACCGTCCGGGCATGGCCGGCCAGCCGCACGCGCTCGGCGACTTCTCGGTCGTCACCGCCGACCGTCCCCACGACGCGGCCGCGCAGAGCCACAACCTCCTCACCACCCTCAAGGCCGCCAACCTCACCGACTCGGCCGGCGTCAACACCGGGAACACCGCCGGCGACCACATCAACCGCCGTCTGGCCCGCGACTTCCAGCACCAGGTCACGAAGGCGCTGGAGAGCACCGACCCCCGCGAGTGGGAGAAGAACCTGCGCTCCGGGATCACCGTCGGCGGCGGCGACACGGTCGTGCGGGTCCGGTTCCGCCTCACCGGCGACGACGAGGCCCCGGCGGCCCGCGATCCCGATCCGGTGCTCCGGGAGTTCCTGTCCAAGTACGGCGACATCGCCCACGACCAGACCGACGTCGTGGAGAACAACCGCGGCATGGGCTTCCTGGCCGAGTACATGAAGACCTTCACGAGCAAGCTGTCCAGCCTGACGATCATGGTGCGGCCGAGCGTCGACGTCAGCACCAAGACCACGCACTCCCTGGCCCACGAGGTGCAGCTCGGCAACCGCGCCACCAACGGCGCCCGGGTCGGGGTCGCGCACCAGGTCCGGATCGAGGCCGAGGTGCACACCTCGGCGGGCCACACCGCCGCCGCGGCGCACGACGTGACCGACAAGACCGTCACCACCGCCTACCCCGCCGCCTACGGTCACGGCGCGCCCGACGGTACGCACCCCGTCATCAACGCCAGCCACCCCAAGGCGATGGAGCGCTACGACTACACGGTCGGCGCCGTGGACACCAAGCCGCTGGAGGACGCCTACCTCAAGGCTCTGATCGGTCCGGGCAAGGTCGCGCCACACCGGGCCGCGGAGATCGTGCACAGCGCCGTCGAGGAGGTCCTCGACGAGAAGTCGTTCCGGGACCGCGCGCAGGCGGCGTTCACCGACTCGCTGCCGGCCAACTTCGTCCGGACGAAGGGCTTCGCCGGCTACACCGGGCTCAAGGCCGAACTGGTGTCCGTGGAACGCGTCGGCACCACGACCGACGGCGGCATCCGCAACGACATCGCCGAGACCGTGACCGTCAAGCACGGCACGGAGCACGGCCAGGGCGTCGGGATCAAGGTCGGCCCGGAGTTCGGGTTCGTCGACGGCGTCACCGCGACGGTCGACGCGTTCGAGGGCTCCGTGGGCTCCAAGCACGGCATCGGCACCCAGGTCCAGGGCCAGGCCAAGACCGCCGTGACCCACGACGGCGACAAGGTCCGGTACAAGGCGGTCTTCCGGGTCACCGGCCAGGTCGACGCCGACCGCCGGATCCAGTCCGACCTGAGCCGGTCCCCGGCGGTGGTCACGTTCCACTCCGACCTCGTCGGCGAGCTCATGGTGCCCGTGCACCAGTCCGCGGCCTTCGAACACGACATCGCGGGCCGCGCCCCGGCGGTCCCCGTGCCGGCCCGGGCCGCGCTGACCCCGGCCGGGGCCGCCCGGGCCGCGAACCAGATCGGCCCGCGGACCCGTCCGCCGGGCCTGGGCGCGAACTCCGCCGTGAACCACCCGAAGATCTACCAGAAGCTCCTGAAGCTCAACGCGAGCAGGCTGCCGGCCTCGACGCCGTTCCCGCGTGCCGGCCTGCGCGACGGACACGACAACACCGCGCTCTACCAGCACCTCCGGAACACCGGCGGCCAAGCCTCCATCCACGTCCCGCCCAACCATGTCTTCACCCCGCGCGAACTCCAGCAACTCCACGACCTCCAGACCAACCACGGAGTGCGGGTCTTCGAGACCGACCCGAACGGCCAGCACCGCGTGCTCACCGTCACCCACAATCCGCCGCCGGTCCCCCGCCCCGACGGCACGATGGAGATGGGCCCGCACCTGCCCCCGCACACCACCGCCTGGGCGGGCACGGACCACGCCACCGTGTTCTCGCAGCCCCGGGGTTACCACCTCGACGCGAACGGCGTCAGCGGCGCCCGGACCGACAGGGGCTCCTTCCAGCCGAACCCGTCCCGGATCGCGCGTCCCGCCGACCGCGCCGTGCCGCCGGGCCAGAACGTCCACGGCATCAAGACCGTCAGAGACCTCGACTCCCGAAAAACCTCGGCCGCCGACGCCGCGCCGCCCCGGGACGTGGGCCTGGTCGCCCCGGCCCGACCCGGTGCCGGGCTGCAGCACTCGCTCGACGATGTGCGGGCCGAACCACAACTCCACGTCACGAACCTGACATCAGAGCACGACATCCTCACCCGCGCGAACCTCCCGGACGAGGGCTACGTCCTCAACCCCGCGGGCCACGTGGTGTGGGGCTGGCACGACAGCGGGCAGCACGCTTGGGGTGCCGACGGCACCGCCGGGAAGCACGACGCGCTGGTCGACCTGACGCGCCAGGCCGGTCGCACGGGTCTGCAACTCGTCGTACCGCGCGGCAGTCGGTTCGAGACCGAACTCCAGACCGCCGCGAACGGGCTCCGTCCCGCGAACAACGCTCAGCACAGCCCGCAAGAGCTCACCAACCGCCTGAACCTGCAGAACCGGATCAGCGCCGCCCGCGAGAACGACGGCGCGGGGCTGGACCATCTGTCCAACGACGATCTGCTCCGCACGCTGGTCTCGGACCGCTCCGTGCGCATCGTCGACGAGCACGGCATCGCCAGGCACGACCTCAACACCCGGCAGACCGTCCGCGAGGTCGTCCAGCGTGCCCCCGACGGGACCGAGACCGGGCGGCAGATCGTGGTGGTCTCGGACAAGCCGGTCGACACCTCACTGCGCCTGGGCGAGGAGAGGGCGATCCGCGACGGCGACGGCCAGTTGCTGCGCACCGTGTCCTGGAAGGGCGACGGCGGTGCGCAGACTCCCCACGTCCGCCGCGCCGTCAACGAATCCGACCCGCGCAGGGAGACCCCGGAACTGGTCGCCGGAGCCGGCCTGGGCAGCGCCGCCGTCAAGGAGCTGCCGCGGAGCGAGGAGATCCACTCCACGGCCCGGTCCCTCATCAGGGACCTTGCCTCGAACCAGAAGGGCATGCGCCGGGGACTCCCGCCCGGGGACCCCAAGGCCACCTCGCGCGCCGACGGCCGGCCGGCGCGGCTCCGCTACCGCCGCGACAAGCAGCTCCAGCTCGCGCTCGGTACGCCGAAGCTGCGCGGCGCCCGCGGCCGCGGCATGGACGCCGGGCACCAGGACGTGATCACCTACGGCGGCCGCACCTACAAGGTGTCCGTCGAACAGGTGATGCTGGACCGTCCGCACGGCGCCATCCCCTCCGACCCGGACGTCGCGATCGACCACCAGACCAAGGGCACGCGGGGCAGCGGTTCGTCGACCGAACGTTCCTGGACGGTCGGTACCGGCGGCGGCATCGGCGGCCGGGTCGAGCTGCCGCACGGCGGCGCGATCGACATCGGCGACTTCAGCGGCGGCGTGTCCGGCGGGAAGACGCACGGCCAGTCGGACGGCACCGCGTCCAAGAACTACAGCCGGCTGCGGGCGCCCAAGGGCGACGCGTTCCGGCCCGAGTACGACACCAGGTACCAGGTCACGGTCACCGAGGTCAAAAACCGCTTCGGCAGGCCCACCGGCAACCAGCGCACGGTGAGCCGGATCATCGAGGGCGACGGCGCCACCGTGCCGGCGCTGGTGCCCGCCGCGCTGCGGCCCAGCCAGGCCCACGCCGACCAGCCCGCTTACATCCAGGCGCACCACACGGTCGCCGCGACCGTCGGCCGCACGACCAAGCTCAGCGACGACGAGTACCAGGACCTGAAGAACCACCCCGACGTCATCGACTTCGGCAAGACCGGCACCGACGGGCTGCACGCCACCTTCGCCGGGCTGGACAAGTCGGTGCGGTCCTCCGCCGGCTTCGTGATCTCCCAGGCCAGGGCGGCACACCCCGAGGTGCCGCCCAAGGCGTGGGAGCATCCCGCCTACGTCGCCGAGGTGGAGCGGGCCCTGTCCGAGGGCTTCCTGCGCTCCAACCTGCCCCGGCTGCTGAGCGACGGCGGCATCCCGATCCCGCTGCCCAAGGAGTTCCACTGGGGCCCCGGCCTGCCGAACTACGAGCGTTCGTTCACGGTGAAGGGCTTCTTCGTCCGGGCCGACCCGACCGCCGGCCACGCGGCGCCGGACGCGGCGAACGAGAGTTACGCCGAGCACGACGTGAAGCAGACCGACAGCAAGAACTCGCACGTGGACTACAAGGTCGCCGGCTCGGTCGGCGGGGCGTACCGGCACAACGTCGAGACCGGCGGCACGGAAGGCTCCTCCGAGGCGGGCGCGGGGGGGTCGGGCAACCAGCCGAAGCCGTCGGCGACCAAGCGCGGCGTCGCGGACCAGATCGGCGCATCGGTCGGGGCCGAGGCGTCCGGGACCATCACGAGCAAGACCGATTCCACGACCAAGGGCAGCATCGACGTCTCGCTGCTCACAGAGAACACCGGACAACAGTTCGGCCGGGCGCACCTGGTCCTGGAGGTGACCTCGAACCGGCAGCCGGTTGACGCCGGGTGGATCAACGGGGGCTTGGGCAAGCTCTTCCGGCCGACCGCGTACGACACGACGCCCGAGTCCCACCGCCTGCTCATCGAGAACGCCGCCGAGCTGTCGATGAGCACGACCCTGCACTCCGACGTCAGCACGCTGCACGGCGACCCGACGGCCAACCCGCCGGTGCCCGCGGTGCCGACGCACCTCGACCCGCCGCCCAAGCCGAACCAGCCGCTGCACCTGACCCGGTACGACGCGGCGATGGCGGCCGGCTACGCGACCCATCTCGACGACCACGCGGCGGTCTTCCAGGAGAGCGGGCCGAAGCACCCCGGCGGACCGGTGACCCTCCCGGCCGGGACCGGCATCGTCGGCGCGATCAAGCACGGCCTGGCGACGACCGGCTCAGTGGGCGACGAGCACCTGACCGACGCCTCGGACGTGTGGCGGTCGTTCACGCACAAGTTCGACCCCGGCGAGTTGAAGGCGCACCCGGACGACCTGTTCGACACCGGCGTCACCCACCGTGCGGAGTTCCCGGGACTCGGGGGCAGCACGACCCAGGTCACCGTGCGGGTCACCGCACAGCGTGCCGACACCGACCACGTCCGCACCCGGGACCGCGGGGCGGTCACGTTCGGCGGGCAGTCGCTGAAACAAGAAGGCAAGCAGAACATCTCAAGGCACGACTTCTCGGTGGTCGGGAAGGTCGAGGGGCAGTTCACGGCGGACGGCCACGCCGGCGGTACGGGCGACTTCGCGACGCGCTGGGGGGCCGGCGTGGAGAAGGCGACAGGCAGCCAGAGCGTCGTGCGCGACATCCGCCGCACCGCGGCCGCGGTGCGGCCGAAGGGCGGCGACACCCCGCCGCAGGTGCCGAACGAGACCGATCAGCAGCGCAAGGACAGAGAGGACCGCACCCCGACCGCCGGCGAGGGTGAGGAGTTCACGCACAAGCTGAACCTCAAGATCGACATCTACGTCGGCCACGAGATGCCCGAGCCGCTGGCCCAGTTCCCCAGCACCAGCGTCTCGCGGACTCCGCCGACGCCCGTGGTGACGCTGCGGACCGGGAACGACGCGCACGGACCGACGCACATCACGATGCGGAACGTGGTGCCGCACCACTTCACCGAGGACGGCCCGCCGCCGGCCGAGCCCGCGGCGGCACCGCACCCGGCTGCCGCGGCACCCCACCCGCCCGGCGCCGCGCCACACCCGCCTGCCGCTGCCGCGCCGCTCCCGCCTGCCGTCCACGCGGCCGCCCCGGGCGAGCGCGTCCAGCCGAGCACCCTCGACCACGAACTCGCCGACCATCTCCAGGGCCTGACCTTTCCCGAACTGGACCACGTCGCGGCCTGGGCTCCGGCAGTGACCCTGCCGCGCGGCAAGGCCACGCCCTACATGGACGGCACCGGACCCGGGCTCGGCGGCACCCCGGCCGCGCCGCACCTGGGCCGCTACGCCCCGCACAGCGACCTCGGAGTCCGGCTGACGACCTCGCTGGCCAACCGCAACGTCCGCGACAACTCCGGCGACCTGTTCCGCGGCACCTTCGAGCTGCCGTCGCCGAAGAGCGAGCCGGTGCGGCTGGGGGCCCAGATCGAAGGGGTGATCCGGCCGACCGGCAAGCCCGCCAAATACAACGGCATGACCTTCACCGAGCGCGCCGACGAGCCCACCTTCAGCGAGAGCAAGGGCAGCGGCTGGTCCACCGACGTGTCGCTGGGCGGCAAGACCAACGACGGCGCCGGGATCCCGAGCGGGTCCGCCGGCAACCGCAAGGGCGTGGAGACCGAGGCGAACATCGGCGACTACACCGAATACAACCGGCAGTACTCGGACGACTCGTACACCTACGGCGGCAAGGTCTCCTACCTGCTCACCGGCCCCCACGACTGGTCGATGAAGATCGATTCCACGAAGAACTTCGAAGGGCTGCTGCCCAAGGGCTGGGCCGAGAACCTCGCCCAGAACCATCCGACTCAGGTCGTCCATCCGCTGGCCCGGCAGCTGCCCGACGATGCGGCCGCCCGAGCCGCGGAGGTCACGACGCTGAGCACGACCCCGCCGCCGGACGGACAACCGCACCGCGTGGTGGCCGACCTGAACGGCACCGCCACGATCGACGACCACCTGCGCGCCGCGCGGGATCTGGCCGTGGCGGCCAACCGGCCGGTGGACCTCACCCTGGTGCACTATGCGGGCGGGAACGCCGACCACCTGGAACACCACGTCTTCGACCCGGCCGACGCCGGCCACCGCGGCGCGGTCGACGACGCCGCGAACCAGCGGCGCCTCGACGGCCAGGCGCTGGCCCGGCAGCAAGCACTGCAGGACCGGCAGCAGGCGCGGCAACAGACCGTCGATCGGAACGCGCAGACTCTGCAGGACGGCCACGACGCCGACGTGGCCCTGCAGAATCACCAGAACCTGCACCCCGAGAACCTTCAGCAGCGGATCGCAGATCTTGAAGAAGCCCAGCGGCAGGCGCAGAACGCCGTGGACCGGGCGACCCAGCCCGGCCAGGCTCCGCCTCCGGCGCTGACCCAGGCCCGGGACGACGCCGCGGCACAGGTCGCCAACGCCCGCGCGACAGCAGCCCAGCGGACAGCGCTCGAAGACGAAGTCCGAAGGCTGACACCCCTCGTCGACACCGCGAACCGCGCGAACCAGGCCGCGCAGAACGCGGTCGACACCGCCCAGGCCCGGGTCGACGAGGTGCCCGCGGCCGCCGTCCAGGCCGCGGCCAGCCACACGGCCTCGACCGGCACCGCTCACGCCACCGGAGACCAGCAGACGACGGTCGCCGAACATCGCAACGACCTGTCCGGGAGCGCCACGCCGCGGGACGCGGTGCAGGCGGCCTGGCAGCCCATCCCCTCCGGCTTCGCCCTGCCGCGCGACAACACCGACCTGGCGAACGCCTTGCAGCGGCCGCCGCAGCGGGACACCCTGACGGTCTCGATCGGCGGGGCGCCGACTGCCGCGGGCGCTTACTCGGTGCGCGGCAGCGCCGCGACCCGCGACGAACTCGCCGCGGCGATCATCGAGCAGCTGGCGGCGTCGCCGGACCCGGTGCCCCGCCGCATCTTCATCGAGGGCGACGACAGTGCCGCGCTCGCCCAGGCGATCAGCACGGAGAACGCTCGGCGGGCCACGGCGAACCAGGCCTTGGCCGGCGGCCCTCCGCAAGCGGCGCTGCCGCCGGTCGACGTGATCGGCGTCCGGGGCACCGTCGCCCAGCTGTCAGACGACGGGATCTGGGTCGGCGGACTCAGCGGGCTCGGCGACCGCTTCCTGCGCCGGTGGGAGAACGCCCACGGCCTGATGGTCTACCGCGACGGGCAGCCGGTGGGCACGGCACCGTACCCCGACCTCGTCTCGCTGGTGGCCGCGCTCGACGCACCGCCGAAGCTGCCGCTCATCCCGCCGCGGACCGGAGGAAACACGTGACCGACATCGGCGTCACCACCCTCGCGGGAGCCTGCCACAGCCTGCTGCTGCGGCTCGCCGGGCGGGTCCCGGACGGGCTGCTGTGTCAGAGCCGGACGTGGCTCGCGGCGCTGGAACCGGAGGCGATGGCCAGTGCCCTGGCCTCGCACGCGGCTGCCGCGCGCCTGACGCTGGCCGCTGAGGACGTGGGCCTGCTGGGCTGGATCCTGACCGGGGCCGGGATGGACGCCGCGGTGCTGGCGCGGGTTCCGGTCGAGTCTGGGACGGATCGGGCGGACGGGATCGTGGCGCACGTGTTCGCACCCGCCGCACCCGAACTGATGGCGACGCGCGGCGGGGAGTTCGGGCCCTGTCTCGACCTGACCGCGGGCTCGCCGGGCTTACTGGGCTCGCCGCGATCACTTGGCTCACCGGGGGACGCGCCCGCCGGGCTGTCCGCCGACGCGCCCGGCGACGTGCCTGACGACCTGTCCGGCGACCTGTCCGGCGACTCGGCCGGTGACGTGGCCGACGATCTGGATCGGGCCGCCGCCGCGGCCGCCGCGCGGATCGCCGGTGCCACCGCGCTGTGGCGTGCTTGGCGCGCGCCGTCCGACGGCTCCCCGTGGCCCCCGCCCCGGCGCGTCTTCCTGCTGGCCCTGAACCCGGAGGCAGAGCCCTTCGAAGCCACGGCCGCGCTCCAGGGCCACCTCGCCGCGCTCGGCGAGACCGACCCCCAGGTCGAGGCCTTCGCCCCGGACCAGGATCTCCCGGCCTACCAGCGCTCCGCGCGCGCCAGGTCCGCCCTGCTGTGGATCTCCGGCAGCCCCGAGCCTGTCCGCCTCGCGCCGGTCTACGACGGTGTCACCGCCGACGGCACGCCCCTGTTCGACCTGGACCGCCCGCGCCTCACCGCGGCAGACCGGGAGCAGGTCGCGGCGGCGCTGGAGGCGGGGACTGTGCTGATGTCGACCACGGCCCGGCTCGACGACGTTCTGGACCCGGCCGACGGTCGCGGCCGGGTCCCCTCCGGGTTCCGGACCGACGGTCGGTGGGTCTGGAGCGACGCCGTCACGTACTACTTGCGCACCCACGGCGTCGCGCCGGTGGCCGGACTCCTCGGCCATCTCAACAGCCTGCAAACGGTTCCCGCGACGTTGCCGGACGCCGTCGACCTGTTCCGCGCCACCGCCGCCCTGACCCGTCCGACTGACAGGAGCCGCTGATGGAAGACGACCCGGTCCAGACCGCGCTGCGGCGCATCGAGGAAGCCCGCGCCGGCGGGCACACCGCGCTGACGTTGTCCGGCCTGGGCCTGCGCGACCTGCCGGACGAGCTGCGCGCACTCGTGGCCCTGCGGGAGCTCGATCTGTCGGCCAACGTGCTCACCGTCCTGCCGCCGTGGCTCGACACCTTCCCGGACCTGCGGGTCCTCGATCTGCGGCGCAACCGGCTGGTGGAGGTACCCTGGCAGCTCGGGACGCTCGGCCTGGCCGAGCTGGAGCTCGACGGGAACCCACACCTGCTCCTCCCGCCGCCGGAGACGGTCGCCGAGGGGACGGAGGCGGTGCTCGCGCATCTGCGGGCGTGCGCTCCGGACGAGGGGACTTCCGAGGTGCTTCGGCAGGGCGACGGTGCGGCGCCGGAGGGCAACCCGATTCTTGCGGCCGGTGGCGCGCCTGAAGACGCCGACCACTTCGCAGCCCCCTCCACCGGGCAGTCGATCGACCACTCGAACGCGCCCGCGACCGGCTCCTCGACCGACCCCGCGGTTCGCGGTTCGCGCACGGTTCCGAGGGCGGCTGCGGTCGTCGGCGCGGCCGCCCTGCTCTCGGCCGCGGCCATCGTCGCGGCCGCGGTCGGCACCGGCGGGACGTCGGCGAAGCATGACGGGCCGGTCGCGCTGACCGGACCCGGCGGCGTGTCCACGTCGCAGCCACTGGGGAACTTGCTGGCGGAGGGCGCTGCCGACACGCCGGGAGCGCCGACCCCGACCGGAACCGCGTCGACGACGGCGGCGATCCCGGCCCCGCCGAGCAGTTCACACGCCGCCGTGGCCACGACCGCGTCCGTGGGCGGGTCACCGGACGCGAACCCGATCGACACCGCCCCACCGGTCGTGCTGACGACGACGCAGACTGTGACGCACACGACCACCAGCGCACCCAAGCCCCGGACCGCCTCGCCGCCGCCCGCCCCCAAGACCACCGCCCCACCCAAGACCACGCCGCCGCCCCCTGCGCCCAAGACCACCGCGCCCCCGACCGGCCCCGTGCCGGTCTCCCATGCGGACGCCACCGGCCAGGTGATCGGGAACGGCAACCTGTGCATGGACGACTATGCGTCGAACACCGCCGACTACAGCGAGATCGACCTGTGGGGCTGCGACAACACCGGTGCCCAGAACTGGACGTACGTCGAGGCCGGGAGCACCCTGCACGTGCTGGGCGGTTGCCTGGACGTGCACAACGCCAGCACGGCCGCCGGAACGCAGGTCGACCTCTACCACTGCAACGGAACCGGCGCGCAGGTGTTCATCCCGCGCTCGGACGGGAGCCTGTTCAACCCGCAGTCCGGCAGGTGCCTGGACGACCCCAACGCGTCCACGAACTGGGGAACCGCGCTCCAGATCTGGGACTGCAACGGCAACGCGAGTCAGCAGTGGAAGCTGCCGTGACAGACGAACAGGGCAATGAACACGGCAACGAAGACGGCAACGCAGACGGCAACGAACAGGCCCATGAACACCGCGCGGCCGAAGCCGAGTCCCGCATCCGCGCGGCCCGGACCGCCGAGGCCACCGTGCTCTCTCTCGCCGGCCTGGGCCTGCGGGCGCTGCCCGGGAACCTCGCGGAGTTCAGCACACTGAGATCACTGAATCTGTCCGGCAACGCTCTGGGCGATCTGCCGGTCTGGTTCACGGAGCTCGCGGCGCTGCGCGAACTCGACCTGTCCGGCAACCAGCTGACCGAGGTCCCCGCGGTCATCGGGACGCTGGCAGAGCTGGAATCGCTGTCCGTGCGGGGCAACCGGCTCTCGGCGCTGCCGGACTGGTTGTCCGGGCTGACCGCGCTGGCGACGCTCGACGTCGCGGAGAACCAGCTCGTCGAACTGCCGCTGACGCTCGGCGAGCTGCCCGCGCTCGCTCAGCTCGGCATAGCGGGGAACCGGCACCTGATCCTTCCCTCGCCGGACATCGCCGCGCAGGGGACCGAGTCGGTGCTCGACTACTTGCGAGGCGTCGGCCCGGTGGTTCCGGCGGCGCCCGCCGTCGCGGTCGCCTCAGCCGCTTCGGTCACCTCGAACGCTTCGGTCACCTCAGCCGCAGAGCCCTTCGACCCGGCCGCGACCGCGTCCGGCGCGGCCGTCGGCCCGCTCCACCCGGCGGACCGGCCGACCCGTCGGGTGGGCGGTGACCGGCGGATCGGCGCGGCCGTCGCCACCGCGGTCGTCCTGGCCGGTACGGCCACGGCGATCGTCGCCGCGGGGGGCGCCGGCGGCGGCGCGGCGGATGCGCACGCCCCGGCCGTCGCTTCGTCCTCGGGTGCCGGGTCCGGGACGACCGCCGCGACGGACGGTGACCCGTGGGCCCCGACGACCCCCTCGTCCCCTGGACCCTCGGCACCCTCGACGCCGAGTACCACCGCGAGGCCGGTCACCCCGACCCCGCCGCCGCCCTCGGCGTCCTCGCCCGCCGCTCCCGCCCCGTGGTCCGCCGCGGCCCCGACCAAGGCTCCGACGACGACCGTTCCCGTCGCGCCGCGCGCCAGTTCGCCGAGTCCGGTCAGGACTTCGCCGAGCCAAGTCCTCACCCAGTACCCGGTCGCCCCGCCGAACGTGGACCTCGCGCTGCACCGCCCGGCGTCCGCCACGAGTTCCAAGGACCAATACGTCGCAGCCAACATGGTCGACGGGGACACAGGCTCGTACTGGGAGAGCGTGAACGGGTCGGCCGTCTTCCCGCAGGCGCTCACCGTCGACCTCGGAACCACGACCACCGTCGGCCGCGTCGTCCTGGACCTGCCGCCGGTCGCGGACTGGAACCAGCGGACCCAGACGATCACGATCCTCGGCGCGGGTGAAGACGGCGTGTTCACCACGATCGTCTCTTCGCGCGGCTACTCCTTCGACGCCCGCACCGGTGACACGGCCGCGGTGTCCTTCAACGCCGTGCACGCGCGCTACATCCAGCTCTACTTCACCGCCAACAGCGGCTGGCCCGCCGCCCAGTTGTCGGAGCTGCAGGTTTTCTCATAGCAGCGGGACCGGCATCCGGCGTCAGGACTCAGCGTCAGGACTCCGGCGGCGTCTGTTCGACCCCCAACAGCCTCGGTTCCTCGACCCCGAAAGGCAGAAGCGGTTCAGCGGGTAGCGCGGGTATCGCTTGCCGGGGTTCCAGCGGTAGCAAGGGTTCCAGCGGTTGCGAGGGCTCCATCGGTGTGGCCTCGACGCGGTCTGCGAGATGCAGCAACGGGGCCATTGGTTCGAGCATCGCTTGCCGGGGTTCCAGCGGTTGCAGGGGTTCCATCGGTGTGGCCTCGACGCGGTCTGCGAGACGCAGCAGCGGGGCCATTGGTTCGGCTATCGCTTGCCGGGCCTCCACCCGTCCGGCCTCGATACGCTCGCCCAGATGTCCGACTTCGACACGATCGGCCGCGAAAGACTGCACCGGTAGCAGCTGTCCCTCTACCCGTCGCTCGGCAACCATCTGTCCGGGCTCAAGGTGCACGGACTTGTAGGCCAGCCTCGGTGTCGCCTGTTCCTCGTCGTGTTCCCCGGTTTCCAGCGGTTCCATCCGTGCGACCGCCAACCGCCTGGCTTTCAGCTGTCCCGTCCGGGTCCCGAGAACGGACGCCCCCGGGAGTGCCTCCAGCCCGTCGAGTCCGTGCTGCTGGAACGCCGCGGCGACCTGCTGCGACGTCTCGTTCGCGTCACTGTAGATCCCGGTGTGGGTGGCCAGGCTCTCGGTGATGACCACGAGCTCCTGCCGAATCTGGTACAGGTCGTCGACCCAGGCACCCAGCGCCTGCCCGAACGCCGTCGCCGCCATACCGGACCAGTTCGCGCTGAGGTTGTCCTGCTCCTCGGACATCGCACCGTAGATCGAGTTCATCTCGTCCAGCGCCTGCTGGAAGTCCTCCTGCGCCAGCTGCATACCCTGGACGTCGACCGAGGTCGTCATGCCGGCCCTCCGTTTGCGATGGTGGGTTCATCAGCTGTCGTTCCCGGTCGCGGACGTCGTCGGGGACCGACTTTCGAACACTAGGAGCGAACTGTCCGCCGGCGCCACCATGCCGGTCGGGAAGAGGCCGTCGAGTCATCGAACACTGCCCGAACGACTATGGGTTCCGTGCCAGCCACCCGATCGATGCGGGGTCCCTCGGAGCGGGCACGGCCGCCGTGATGTCCCAGTCATGCGCACACGTCACCGGAGCATGATCAGACCACCGCTCCGCATAGCTCGCGGCGCACTCCGCTACCGCGGAGGAGGCGAGCTCCGCGAGGTTGGCTGACGCCATCTGGTAGTCGATCCGCCAGCCGCTGTCGTTGTCGAAGGCCTTGCCGCGGAAGCTCCACCACGAGTACGGGCCCTCGGTGCAGGGTGCGGACCACGTCCACGTAGCCGGCGTCGCTCAGGACGGTGCTGAGCCGCTGGCGTTCCTCGGGGAGGAAGCCGGAGTTCTTCTGGTTGGCCTTCCAGTTCTTGATGTCCGCTTCCTGGTGCGCGATATTCCAGTCGCCGCAGATCAGGACGGCGCGGCCGGTTTCGGCGGCCTCGGCGTTCAGGGTGGCCAGGTGGGTGTGGAAGGCCTCCATGAAGCGTTCCTTCTCCGCCTGGCGCTCGGTGCCGACCTCGCCTGCGGGCAGGTAGAGGCTGCCGACGGTGAGGGTGGGCAGCTGCATCTCGCCGTAGCGGCCGGAGGTGTCGAACTCGGGGGCGCCGAAGCCGATGCGGGTCGTGGTCGGGGCTACGCGGCTGTAGAGCGCGACGCCGGCGCGGCCCTTGGTGGCGGGGCCGGGTCGATGAGCGTGGCTTTCGGCAACTGGAGCGTGATCGAGCCCATGTACTCAGTGCGCGGCCTGCTCGGGTTTTACAACAGCGCAGGCGAATGCGTTTTGGTGATCGACGGGTCCAGCGTCCGGCGCTGCTGCCAGCTCGTGCCGACTCTCGATGGACTCGGTGACTTCGGGACGGCGCTGCCCCGGCTCATCGAACTCGGGATTCTCCCGCAGGATGCCAGTCCCTGATCGTTGGCCTGACCGACCTACACGTCGTCGTGGACATGCTGACCCGTCCGGCCGAGTTCGTCGGCTACATGGAGTTCCGCGATCGCTGGGCCGGTGAGCCACGGCTGGTCACGATCGACGAATACGAACTGCTCGCCCTATTCCTCTATCAGGTCGACCTGCCCGACCGACTCGCGCAAGTGTCCGAAGGTGGCGCCCTGGTGCACGCCACCAACCAGGCGCTGTACGACCGCCGGTATGCTGCTCAGTCCGGTTCCGGCCCTGTAGCGGCAAAACCGACCCTCAGAACGACCACGCGCATGCGCCGGTTCGTCGACGAACGCAGTCGAACGAAACCGACAGGACGGCTCGCCCCCACCACTGCGGCGTTACAGATCCCACACAGCTCGGCAGTCGCCCTTGACGGTCTCGAAGCCTCGCTGGCAGCCGAAGCACGTCGTGACGGCATCGTCGTACGCAGCGATGGAGACAGCACTCTGATCGTGGTAGAGGAGAACGAACCGTGGACGCAGGTCCTCGACGAACTCGAAGCGCACAAGGCCTTCGCCCATGCACCTCTTACCTGCCTACTGCCGCAGCATGGAGGCCGTCTTCAACTTGAAGACGTCAAGCTTGTTCGCAGCAAAAGTTCGTCGGGCTGATGGGTAGGTTCGGCTTCTGGATGACGGCAATCACCTGGCCGAAATCCTGCAGCTCAACTGCCGCCGCCAGCCCTCGGTGTTGTCCGTCAGGTCATCCGGCGGCTTCAATCGGGTGCGTGTAGCACCGCCACAGGACCCGGTCGAAGCCCGTCCAAACGCGCCGCCGCCCGCAGCCATCATCCTGTGCCAGGTCGGTCGGCAGCGCCGCTACCGTAAACCCGACATCGCCCGCGCCGGTGGCGTGCGTCGCGAGGAGCAGGCGCCGCTCGACGTCCACCGCGTACCTACTCACAGCGGTCTCCACAGGTTTGAGATTCGACTTCGCTTCCGTCCCCCGATTCTGCTCCGTGGGAAACCACTACCGCTGTGAAGTGCGGAAAGTCAGAACACTTGACGCTGTCAGACCACCTGAACTGGCGACAACACCGGGACTCGCAGACCGGAAGCGACACGGTGACACCACCAGAAACAGCCCGCGACCACACGGACTGCGCACGGGTGCTACCACATCGCTACCACACGTCCTGTTTTCGACGACTTCAGCCTCGACTTCGAGTCGAGTCACTGAGTCGAGAAACACAAAACCCCAGGTCAGCGACCTGGGGTTTTGGTTTTGCGAGTGCGCACGAAGGGATTCGAACCCCTAACCTTCTGATCCGTAGTCAGGGTTCTTATACAAAGCCTTTTATTATTTGTTGATATCCAAGCACGTCCGGTACTGTCTCGGCCGAGTCGACTCGACTCGTAGTTTCCACCTCGTGATGGGCAATACCACCTGTGAACGCGACGTCCGCTACCACACCGCTATCACAAGGCTCGCACGAGTCGCCACTCGCCGATCTCGTCAGTAGCCTGCAAACGATCACTCGAAAGGGGCGGCCCTCACCGAGTTGATCCACAGATCCCGTCTGATGACTTCCCTGTCAAGGGACAGTTCGATCAGGCTGCCGTGTCAGCTGACACTTCCCGCAGAGCCCGTGGGCCTGAGAGCTCAAACCCGATGAGCCTGGTAGTACACGGCATCCGCAAGGACCTCGCTGGCGACTACTGCTCCGTTACGCTGAACTGACGTCGGAATGACAGCAGTCTGTAATTGCGCTGCTAAGTTAGCCGTCCAGTGTCGAAGGGGGCGCATTGGAACGACAGCCTGATCGTCGTGCGCTGTGTGTTGGCATCCCCAGCTTCGGGTCATCAGCCGATGAACCGGCCACGGACGCGTTCGGTGACCTTCCCTATGCCGTCGATCGCGCGCGGGAGGTACAAGGCGCGCTGTCTCGGCTCGGATATGCCGACGTCTCGGACAACAACATGGACGCGGCTACAGCTGAACAGTTGGGCGCAGCCGTCAGAAGGCGCCTCACGGGTAGTGGCGTAAGCACAGTCCAAGTCGTGCACATCCTGACGCACGGAATGTTGACGCCCAGCGGCTTGTTCTTGGTCGGTGCGGACGGTGAGTTCAGCCCCGATACCGACGTGGCCCACTGGATCGCGACTGTGGAGAGCTTTGACGATCGGCCCACGACCCTGTTCCTCCTAGATACCTGTCACTCGGGAGATGCCGCCCGACTACCTTGGCTGGCGGCGGCGGGGGACGGGACCAAGGCATGGGTGATCGCCGCGTCCACGAAGCACGACGCGGCGTACGACGGCGTGTTCAGCACTGCGGTGGCACAGGTGCTCGCCGAGATTGCAGACGGCTCCATCGACGTGTACCCGAGCCGGTACATCCCGTTCGGCGTGCTAGTCGAACAGATCCGCCGCCGGGTTGCCGCGATCGGTGTGCGGGAGCAGGTGGTTACCGGAACGCCCGTGGACGGCGCGCCGGAGCCGCCGTTCGTGCCTAATCCGCGTCAACCTGCAGACCCTGGTGCGGCGCACGTTGCCAACGGCAGCGATGAGGTGCTGCGGCCGTTCCTCGACATGGATGTCGCATTGGACGCGGCGCATTTCGCCAACCGGGCTGCGGGTTGGCCACTGGATCGTGGCCTCCGGCAGGGGGTGTTCACGGGACGTCGCGAACTGCTGCGGGAGTTGTCTCGGTGGATGGAGGATGGCGGAGCTCCGCTGCGAGTGGTGACCGGCGGAGCCGGCTCGGGAAAGTCCGCCGTGCTGGGCATGCTAGTGTGCGCCGCACACCGAGATCTACGAGCGGCCACCGTCGGTCTACGCGAGGCGGTGCTTGAGGACGACCTGCCGGGTGTCATTGAGAACCTCGCGGGCCTGCATCTCCGTGAACGGGATCTCCGCGCGGCCGTGCAGGGGCTGCGACGTCAGCTGAACCTTCCATCTGCGGCGAATGTGCTGCCGGGCACCGAGGATGATGCTGATGCATTGGTTGCAGCGATCATCACACTGCCGAATCCGCCTGTGATCGTCGTCGACGCCTTGGACGAGGCGGTCGGACAGGAGATGATCGTCGGCGGACTGCTATCACCACTCGCTGTGGCCCGCCGTGCGGACGGAGCGCCGGCCTGCCGACTGCTGGTTGGGACCCGCCCGTGGGAGGAGTTCGAGCCGCTTTTCCGCCTGGCGAAGGCCAAAGGTACTGTCGTAGATCTGGATGCCATCCCATCGGAGCGATTGCATAGAGAACTGGTTGACTATGTCACGGACCTTCTCGCTACCGGATCAGAATTCACAGTAGGCGTGCGGCGCGAGACAGCAAAAGGCGTCGCGAATGCGTTGGTTACGCCGGACCGACCACGCGGCGGTGAATTTCTGTCCGCAGCCTTGTACACCAACCTTCTGGTGCAAGCCGGTAAGCGTTGGCTGAGAGAGCATGGCATAGCAGCAATGCTCGCATCGGTTCCAACCGGGGTGCCGGAGTTGCTGGCACTGGACTTGGCGCAACTGGAGGATAACGACCAGCAACTCGTCCGAGTTTGGGCACTACCCGTGCTCACCACGATCGCCCACGGCCACGGCAGCGGCATGCCGGCAACAGTCATCCGCCGTCTGGCCCCAGTATTTGCCGAGGCCAACTACTGTGAAGAAGGTCCGGCCGAGCTTTCAGACATTGTATTTCGCCAGGTACTGTCTCGTGTCCGCTTCTACCTACGATCGGCAGCCGGACCTGACGGGCTGACCGAGTACCGCCTTTTCCACCAAAGCCTCGTCGATCACCTGTGCGCAATAGACGACGAACGAGCCTATGCCACGCTCGGCGCCGCGTTTGACCGGCTGGTACAGCCTGCTGCCCTGACAGCCGACGGGTTGCGTGACTGGGATGCAGCCGAGCCCTACGTTAGACGGCACTGGCTGGAACACGCCGTAGAAGCTGGCAGGCTGGAGGAGGCTTTGGACGCTGACTCCACCGCCGTCCGCGAGGTGTGCAACTCCCGCCGCAACGACTTGGGACGCCTCGCAGCGGCCATATGGCGTGAAACCGAACGGGTGAAGCCAGCCACTGCAGAGCAGTGGCGTAGCATACTCAGCCTAAATGCCACGCGATACGGCAGTCAGCCGATTGCCTCGCGAGTGGCGACGCACTCCATCGAAGAATCGACGGTGTGGCGGGCGAGGTGGTCCACCGGCGGACAACTGTCCAGCCCAGCCCTTCGGGCGACAATCGCCAAGGGTGAAGGCAAGGGCGCGTTGGACCTCTTAGCATGTTTACCCTTCGAAGGGCAAACGCTCGCTATCACCCGCGGCACCCAGGCGCGGATCTGGGACCTGAGCACCGGCCGAGAAATCGATCACCCGCTCACCAGGGCAATTGATTGGGCGAGTGTCAGATCGTGCACCCTTCTCGACGGACGCCCGCATGCCATCACCCAGGGCGACGACAAGACGGTACGAATCTGGGATTTGACGACCGGCCGCCGGGTCGGCCAGGCCCTGATGGGCAATGTGACGCCGTTGACTTGCACCATGATCAACGGATACCTGCATTGCATCGCCGGTGGCGGCAGTTTTCACCACCGGACTTTGGAAATCTGGGACTTGAGTTCTGGCCAACGCACAGTTCATGTCAGGGACAGTCCATCAGGGCCACCGGAATGCGTCGCGATAGACGGCCGTCCGCACCTTGTTGCTCACAGCGACCGTGGCCTGCAGTTGTGGGATCTTATTAGTGGCCTGCACGCTGTCCATTGGTTGCCAGTCCATGCGACACGCTTTGCATGTACGGTCATCGACGGACAGCCACATGTTGTCACCGGAGATAATGACAAGACCCTGCGGATCTGGGACCTGTCTACGGGGCAAGAGATTGGCAAGCCTCTGATCGGACACGAGGGCAGCGTTACGGGGGTAGCGTGCACAGAAATCGACGGACGGCCGCACGCTGTCACCGGCGGTAGCGACCACACTGTACGCATCTGGGACCTGACCACGGGCGGGCAGGTTGGCCAGCCCCTAATCGGACACACCGACTGGGTGTACACGGTGGAGTGCACGGTCGTCGACGGAAGGCCGTACGCCGTCACCGGCAGTAGCGGCTTTGGCCATAGTGACCCATTGCATATCTGGGACCTGAGCAGCAGCGGGCACCATGCCGGCAGAACTCGGACCGGACATACCCGAACGGTACGGGCAGCTGCCGTCCTGGAGGTCAATGGCCAGGGAATCGTAGTCACAGTTGGTCTGGACGCGATGGCCTACCGATGGGACTTGGTCACCGGCCAGCAGGTCGGCAGCGCCTTGAGCGGACACCTTGACGCGGTCAACGCGGTGGCGTGCACCGTTATCGAGGGAAGGCCGCACGCTGTGACCGGTAGCAGCGACAAAACGCTCCGGATATGGGACTTGACCACAGGAAAGCAAATCGGCTCTCCTCTCACCGGGCACCACCGCAGCGTGACGGCGGTGGCATGCACGGCTATCGACGGAAAGCCGCACGCCGTGAGCGGCAGCAGCGACGAAACGGTGCGGATATGGGACCTGACTACAGGTCAACAAGTCGGCCCTGTCTTGATCGGGCACGACGACTGGGTCAACGCGGTGGCCTGCACGGATATCGATGGAAGGCCCCATGCCGTCACCGGGGGAGGTGACAAGAGCCTGCGGGTATGGGATTTGACCACGTGCCGGCAAGTCGGTGCGCCACTTACAGGACATGTCACCAGGGTGACTGCAGTGGCATGCACGATATACAACGGACGGCCGCACGCCGTCACCGGTAGCAGTGACGACGGAACGGTGCTCCTCTGGGACCTCACCGCCGGTACGCAGCCTCGCCCCATTCCGGCCGACTGCTATGGGGTGACTATGACGGCTTGCGCAACAATCGGAGGGCGAGCGCATGCCGTCACCAGCGGCACTGACAACATGCTGCGATTCTGGGATCTGACACATCTCCATGAAGTGTCGCGTGCGACCCTTCCCTATCGTCCCCGAACCGTGGCGTTCAGCGGCGAAGCACTGGTCGTCGGCTATGGGAACGAAGTCGCATGCTTCGACTACATCTCTGCGGGGGGAGACTCATGAACAGTTCATCTGTCAGCGTCCTCGGCATACACGGGGTACACAACTACCAAGCCGGTCTGGCCCCGGTAGAGGCATCGGCTCGGATGGCTACCTGGTGGAACGACGCCCTCCTCAAAGGACTCGCATCCACGGCCAGCGATACGAGTGCCGTAGTCGTCGACGTCGCCTACTACGCTCACCTTCTGCACTCCGGCACCGCGCAGGGCGACGATGACCACTGCCCACACACAGGGGTCGAGCTCCACCGCCGTCTGCCAGCGTTTCGCTACTCTGATCTGAGCATCGCCGTGAATGCAACGCTTGCAGACGGGTACTACTCGCTGGCTGGGCCTTCGAGGGGGGCGCCTTGACCCATCAGCCGACCGGTCGTGCACTGTGTATCGGCATTTCCACGTTCGGCTCGACAGAAGGCGAGCCCGCAACCGACGTACCGGGTGATCTCCCGTATGCGGTCGACCGAGCGGTCGATGTGCAGGACGCACTGGTCCGGCTCGGCTACGAGTGCTCCACGGTAGATGCGCGGGAACTTGACTCGGCGGATGCGCTTGGCGCGGTCGTTAAGGGCAGGTTGATATCAGCCAGGGCGGGTGCCGTTGAAGTTGTACATGTCCTGACACGCGGTGTCTTGAAGGATAGCGGTTTGTACTTGCTGGGAGCAGATGGCAAACATAGCCCTGACACTGACGTCGCGCATTGGGTAGCCACCGTAGAGAGCTTCGATGACCGGCCTACAACTTTGTTTCTGTTGGATGCATGCCATGCAGGGGATGCTGCCCGATTGTCATGGCTTCCAGCGGCCAGGGACGGGGCAAAGGCGTGGGTGATTGCTGCGACTACCAGGCATGACCCGGCCTATGACGGAGTGTTTAGCTTGGCAGTGGCGCAGGTGCTGACTGAGATCGCCGACGGTACCTTGGATGTTTACCCCAGTCAGTACGTTCCGTTCGGGGTGCTGGTTGAGCAGATCCGCCTCCGAGCCGCTGCGATTGGTGTGAGAGGGCAAGAGGTCACCAGTACCCCCGTGGACGGTGCCCCCGAGCCACCCTTCGTGCCCAACCCACGCCAGCCCGCTGGTCCTGTTGCGGCGCTGGTAGCGCAAAGCAGCGACGAGGTGTTACGTCCCTTTCTCGATTTGGACGTGTCGCTCGATGCGGCGCATTTCGCGGACCGGGCTGCTGGTCGACCTCTCGGCTATGGCTTGCAGCAGGGAGTATTTACTGGTCGGCGGCAGCTGTTGCGCGAACTGACTCGTTGGCTTGTTGGTGGTCGGGAAGCGCTGTGGGTGGTCACAGGCGGTGCGGGGTCGGGCAAATCCGCAGTGCTGGGGATCCTTATCTGCGCCACGCATCGAGATCTGCGGCCAGTCACTGCAGGGCTCCGCGATGCGGTGCCTGAGGAGGACCTGCCTCCTATCATCGAAGCGCTGGCGGGCATCCATCTGCGTGAGCGGGATCTGTCGGCTGTGGTGGCGGGACTGCGCCGACAACTTGCTTTGCCGATCGGGCCGGCTGATGCCAGCGGGCCCGAGGACGAAAACCACAACACATCACCGACCTCGACATCCGCCGACACGACCGACTCGGCGGAACCATCCACGAGTACCGGCACGCCGCCTGACCTGCCCGGACGACATTATCGGCAGGCGCAATCCTCCACGAGTACGAGCACGCAGCCTGACCTGCACGGATGGAATATTCGGCACCCACACGACCGGATCCGCCGCAAACGCCTCCTCGGCGGACTGATCCACGAGTACGAGACTGCGGCATAAAAGACCCGTTCAAGCCCGGTGCCCGAGCTACTGACCACTACAGGCGTCGTCAACGAGTATCGAATAGCAGCCTGACCAGTGCGGATGAATTTTTCGGCAAGCACACGTCGGCAAGGCAACCATCTCGGCCAGGCTCATCGGCCCGGGCCCTACCGTCCGATCAGTAGGCGGACAATCGCGCTTAGCGATGTCGAGCCAACCGCCGATTCCAACACTAGCTTGATTATCGAATCCGACGCGTTTCTGGTATCAAGTCGGACTCTGACATCCGAAAGGGTCTGGCGAGGCGGCGTGAGCTCCGGCGCACCATCGACGAGCACTGAAACGGCGATGGCTTGATTGCGGTGGATCAGTCCGGGGCCGAGGCGAAGGGTTTGGCCGCTCACGGCTACCGGTACCAACGGACTGTCCTCCGGAATAGAGACCACCGTAAGCAAGCCCATGATATCCACACCCAGATCAAGGACGATGGGCTCGTCGTTGAAGTCGGCCCGCAAGATGTCCTGACGGCCCTGTGCGGCCATTTGTAGTACAACTACCTGAGGCCGACTCAGGATTTTACCGTCGAAACGGACCTCCAGACGAGATCCGAGGTTTGGAGAATCATTAATTAGCGGGGCGACTGTTGGCATTGAGTACAACAGGCGACGTTTCGCGTTTGGGCCTCGCAGGGCCGCCCAAATGCCCACGGCGGTGGCGACGACCGCGATCACTGCCACCACGACCCCGATGAATCCCCAAGCTGGGGAGCTGTACCAGGCTGCTCCGATTGTCTGCACAAGGTATTCAACCAGCCGGCGTGCTGGCGCGAAGCAGAAAGCTGCTTCTAAACTGCGATCAGCAGATCGTGGTGTTCCGAGGTGGCAACAGGGGTGTCTGTCTCCTGGAACCGCGGACGGTTCCGTCAAGCGACCTCGACGCCTTCCGAGTCCAACGAATCCGCCGCGCAGGCGGTGTGATCAACGAGTGCCGGCCAGCAGCATGACCTGTACGGATGAGGTATTCGGCAAGGACAGCGTACACGGCTCTTCTGCAGTAGCCAGTGTCGGCAGCGGGCCTACCCGCATCGCCGGGACGCACAGATGAAGATGGCAAGGGGTGACTGAGGGCTCTATCCAGCACGGTGTTGCTCGTCGTCGCGGTCCACGCCAGAGGTGTCGGTTGTCCGCGCGTCGAGCGCTGCAAGGACCTTCGCGTATAGCCGGGCCACCAATTCGTTTGGGTCGTTGTCTTGTAGCCAGCCGCGGAGATCTTCGGCAGCGCCCTCTAGGCTGCCGGTCAGCTCGCGGAGAAATCCCCGATAAGCCCGTCGATCTCCCTGCCGCGACCACTCAGCCTGGACTAGGTCGAGTTCAGTGCGGGGGTCGAAGCCAGGCGCCGGAGCAGAGGCATCGGGCACGGTCGTCACGCGAGTACCGTTGATCGGCACGGTCGGCCAGGCCGACCAGCCGTCCAGGAGGCGAAGGAGCCATTTCTCCGGATAGGTGCTGTAGAGCGAGTTTCGGCCGCATCGGCGCAGGTTGTTGAGCTGTACGCTGTACATGGCCCGACGCTCGGGATCGTCCACCCCGAAGATGATCGTAGCGTTGGCATCGATCTCGATGACGATCTCGATGTTGCGGTCTGTGTCGCCGGTCGGCAGCTCGATGACGGCCGCTGTCTCGGCCTGGTGGCCGTCGCCGTTCTCGATGATGATGAGCTGCTGCGGCTCCTCTGAACCGCGTGTGGCAAGTGACTTGTACCTTTTTATCGGGAACGAGGCGTTTTGGGGAAAGATCGGCTCGACCCGGGTGAATTTTGTCGGGGGCACCGCGACACACAGGCCGAGCTCTCGATGTGTCACGTCGAGCAGCAGTGCATCGCGGACCTGGCCGTTCAGTACGCCAGCTGCGTGGCCGAGTCCAAAGACCACCGCGGTCTCCTGATAGGTCGAGACGACCGGGATATCAAGCCCCATCTTCTCGATCTCCTCGCGCACCGTGAAGATCTTGCTTCCCTGGCCAGCCAGGAACACCGCGGTGTCGGGCTGGTACCGCTTGTGGTTTAGGTGTTTCAAGCCCTTTTGCAAGACGTTGGCGACTCGGGTGTTGAGGTGGTTGGTGGCGTCACGGAACTGCTGGCGGCTGATCGGGATCTCCAGGTCGGACAGCCCGTACTGGCCGATTTCGACATCCCGGATCAGCAGCGTCGTCTCCCCCCGGGTGCTCAGGTCTCGCTTGGCTCCTTCGGCTGCTCGGTGCAGTTCCTCGCGTAGCCGAAAGTTCTGAGGTCTGAGGTCCAAGCCGTAGCGGGTCTTCAGTTCGTTTTCGACGAAGCCGACGACCGCTTCGTCGTAGTCGATACCGCCGACTTGAGCACTGCCGGCGACTGACTGCACCTCGGCAACAGTGAATCCGTCTCCCTCGTCCAGATCCCATGCGACCACAGAGACGTCGAACGTGCCGCCCCCGAGGTCGACGACGAAGTAGTTGCCGGTTCTCTCACGCCGCAGGGCTAACGTGGCGGCGCTAGGCTCGCCGATCATCCGCACGATCTCCAAGTCAGCCAGCTCATAAGCCCGCTCCAGCGCGGTGCGCTGGGCGATGCTGAAGCTCGCGGGGCAAGAAGCGACGCAACGTCGCACCGGGATGCCGAGGGTGTCCTGCGCGTTATCCCGAAGCGAGCGCAGGATCAGGCTTGCAGCGAGTTCCGGGGTGATGCTGCGTCCCTCGATCTCGTATTCGGTGTTGGTGCCCAGTGCCCGCTTCATATTGCGGATGGTGTTCTGCGGCCGGAGGCGGCCCGCCTCGGCCGCGGCCGTGCCGACGCGATAGTTGAGGTCGGGCAGGATGTGCACGACCGACGGCAACAGCAGGCGGTCGTCCGGCGTCGGCAGAAGCCTTACTTGTCCGTTCTCGGCCACAGAGACCGCTGAGTAGCTGGTGCCCAGATCGATGGCGACGATGGGCTCGCGATCGGTGGCCGGGACAGCCTTGTGAGGTCGGGCCGGGCCGAGGGGGCGCTGTTCCGAACCGAGCGGCACTGTAGAGCGCCAGAGGTTGCGCGTTCGGTCTGATACCAGTTCGAGGCGTCGTAGTTCCAGCGGTTCCACCCGACTGTAGGGCTGCTGCACCGGCTTATCATGCTGTCTGGCGATCTCCGGAACCGCACGGCCGACGAAGTCGACCAGTTCGTCGACCGTACGGCAATGCCCGACCGGACTCAGCGCCTGGCACAGCGCCTCGGTGAACACCCCGGACCGCAGCGCAGCGACTTCGTAGGAAACCGTCGTCGGCTCACAGGAGCAGATCGAGACCATACCGCGACGGAACAGGTTCGCAACGTCCAGCTGCCGGTACTCGTCCGGGACGCCCTTGGCCGACGACATGACGTTGCGGCACGCGTCGATGAACATCACGATGTGGCGTGCGGACCCGCAGTCGAGGTAGTTGAGCACCCTGTCGAACCGTAGGGCGGAGTCGTCCAGCGCGTGCCTGACGCTGTCGGCGGGCAGCAGATACTGGATACCGTCTGCTGTCTGGTATCCGTGGCCACTGAAGAAGAAGAAAAGCGTCCCGTCAAGCGGTCCTTGGTTCCGGGCTGCCGCGAGCCCGCGCAGGATGTTGGCGCGGTTGGGTGCGAGTCGGTCAGCGGAGCCGGAGCTGGGATCTGGATCGCAGAACAGCTTGATGGCGCCGGCTGGTACGCCGCAGACATCCCGGAGCACGTCGCTGAATCGGGCGGCGTCCCGGTGGGCATACTCGAGCGAGTCGATCTCGGGATCGTCGTACTGGGAGCAGCCGATGACGATGGCCGCGTTCATTGGCCCTCCCGGTCAGCCTTTCGCGAGTTTCGCCGCTGCCTGCAGCGCCTCGCTCAGCACGTCCAACGACACCTGCTCGCCGGTCACCCGCAGCACCGTCGGCTCGGCAGCACCTGGCGCCTCGATCGTGATCTCCACCGACCGCCGCCGGTCCCGCTGCAACCACAGCCGGAACAACTGGACGATCGCGTTCTCCCCGCCGGGCATCAGGGCCTTCGCGGCCCATTTCGTGACCACACCCTTCTGCCCGGTAACGGCAGCTGACTCGTCCTCGACCGCGACGCCCGGTATCTCGCCCACCGTCCCGAGCAGGTCGGCCAGCGCCAGTTCCACTGCGGAATGGGAGGACGGCAGGTCGTCGACCGAGATTCGGAAGGAAACCCCCACAGGCTGCTCCACGACGCCCCCTTTCTTCGGTGACACAGTACTCTGAGCCCGTCGGGATCTGAGCTGATGTGGGGGATTGCCACGTGTATCGGGCGCTGCTCGTGTGCAACTCCACGTTTCCGGAGGACCCTGTGGGCCTGTCCGCACTGTACGGACCGCGCGCTGACGGACTGCACTTGTGGCGCGCACTGACCGATCTGGCGACATCGATGTTCGATCCCGCCGAGGTCGAGGCGCTCTACGAGCGGACGCACGGCGAGATCGGTGCGGCGGCCGAGGACTTCTTCCGCAGTGCGCGGCGGGGCGATGTCCTGCTCTTCTACTACAGCGGCCACGGCCGTCGCACCGCGAGCCGGAAGCGGGTGCTGTGCGCCCGCGACTCCCGCTCGGACCGGCTGGAGACGACCACCGTTCGCAGTGAGGCCATCAAGGACCTGATCAACGCCTCGAGCGCCGAGGCCACCATCGTGGTCCTGGACTGTTGTCATGGGGCGGCCTTCGGCAAGGGTGAGGAGGATTTGGCGGCCGACTTGAAGGTGAAAGGCGAGGGCCACTACGTGATCGCTGCGGCTAGCGCTGCCGAGACTGCGCCGGACGCCGACCATGCCCGGCTTGTCCTGGTCAAAAACTCGGCCAACCGGCCTGACCTTGAGTGATCCCATGGCATGATCGAGGTCTGTGGCCGTCGGTCTGCTCTATCGGATCTTCGTGAACCTCCTGTCTTGGCTGGCGTTGCTGGCTCGATCGCAGGCGTCGAAGAACGCCGAGATACTGGTGTTGCGCCAGGAGGTCGCGGTGCTGTGTCGCGCGAATCCGAAGCCGAGGCTCGCCTGGACCGACCGGGCCGTGTTCGCGGCGCTGTCCAATCTCCTGCCCAAGGCACTTCGCGGCCACCGGATCGTCACGCCGGGCACGCTGTTGCGTTGGCATAGGCGTTTGGTCGCGGACCAGTGGCGCCAGCCGAAAGCGCCGGGCCGGCCGCCGCTCAGCGACGATCTCGTCCTGTTGATTCTCACCATGGCTCGGGAGAACCGCCGCTGGGGCGTGGTGCGGATCCAAGGCGAGCTGCGTCGGCTGGGACACCGCGTGGCCGCGGCCACGATCCGCAAGATCCTGCGCGCCCACCGGATCCCGCCACCGAGACACCGCGACGACTCCTGGCGCACATTTCTGCGCGCCCAGGCCGACACCCTGCTGGCCACAGACTTCTTTCACGTCGACTGTGCGGTCACCCTCACCAGGCTCTACGTCGCCTTCGTTATCGAGCACTCCACCCGCCGGGTGCATCTGCTCGGGATCACCCGGTATCCGAGCGCCGCCTGGGCCACCCAGCTGGCCCGCGACTTCACCGCCGACCTGGAAGCTGCAGTACACCGGTTCACCCATCTCGTCCGGGACCGCGATGCCAAGTTCACTGCCGCGTTCGACGCAGTGTTCACCGCGACCGGCATCACCGCGATCATGACCGCCCCGCTTGCGCCGAAGATGAACGCCATCGCCGAACGGTTCGTCGGATCGGTGCCCCGAGTGCACCGACCGGATGCTGATCGCCGGCGAACGCCACCTTCGCATCGTCTTGGACGAGTACGTCGCGCATTACAACGTCGGCCGCAGTCAACAAGGCGACGAAATGCGCCTATGTGCCCCGGATGACGACCCGAACGTGATCCCGTTCCCGGGTCCAGGCCGACCGGATCTATCGAAAACGCGTCCTCGGAGGACTGATCAACGAGTACGAGACTGCCGCATAACAGCGCTGGTCAAACCCGGTGGCCGAGTTTCTGACCACCACAGGCATCCTGCACGACTACGAGCACGCTGCCTGACCTGCGCGGATGAAATATTCGGCTCTGGCAAGATTTTCGTGACGGGGTGACGCGCTGTCGCCGGAGTGCCATCGTCTCTACTGTGCGATGAAGCGTTCGATGTCGTGTTTCCGCACCTGGAGAAGGTGCTGGTGGAGCACATCGGGGTGGAGAGCGGGACGGTTCGGATCAGTGCCCGTACCCGTGAGGGTGGCGAGGTCGCGTGTCCTGGCTGTGGCGTGGTGTCGGCGCGGGTTCATAGCCGTTATGAGCGGCACGTCGCTGATACCGCTGTGGGCGGACGTCCGGTCGTGGTGGACTTGACGGTCCGACGGCTGTTCTGTGACCAGGCTGGATGTCCAAGACGGACGTTCGTGGAGCAGGTCGAGGGCCTGACCGTCCGCTACGGTCGTTACACGCCGCTGCTTCTGGGAGTGCTGCAGGCCGTGGGCGTGGCGTTGGCTGGCCGAGCCGGCGCTCGGCTGCTGACTGTGCTGCATGCGGTGGTCAGTCGGGTGACGCTGCTGGCGCTGGTGATGGCGTTGCCTGATCCTGCGGTCTCGACTGTAACCATCGTCGGGGTTGATGACTTCGCGTTTCGCCGCGGGCATCGTTACGGCACCGTGCTCGTCGACGCCGAGACTCACCGGCCGCTGGATCTTCTCCCGGGACGGGAAGCTGAACCGTTCGCCGCTTGGCTGCGTGACCGGCCCGAGATTCAGGTCATCTGCCGCGACCGGGCCCCAGCTTATGCCGAGGCAGCCGCCCGCGCCGCGCCGCAGGCGGCGCAGGTCGCGGACCGCTGGCACTTGTGGCACAACTTGGGTCAGCATGTGGAGAAGGACGTCGCAGCCCACCGCCGGTGCCTGGGACAGCGTGCTGGGCCGGGGCCGCCACCGGACCCGGCGGCCATCGAGGCGCTACCGGCCCAGGCTCTGTCGGCCCAAGGCGTGCTGGAGGCTCGGACGCGCAAGCGGTTCCGTGATGTGCACGATCTGGCCGAACAGGGCTGGGCGATCGCGGAGATCGCCCGCGAGCTGCACCTGAACTACAAGACCGCCCGCACATTCGCCCGTGCGCAATGCGTCCAGGACCTGCTCGGGCACATCGCCGGAGCGCGACCCAGCATCCTGGATCCCTGGCGGGAGTACCTGCTGGAGCGCTGGAGCCAGGGCTGCCACTCAGCTACCGCGCTGCACGCCGAGCTGACCGAGCGCGGACTGGTCTGCAGCTTCCGCACCCTTTCCCGGTATCTGCGGACCCTGACGGTGCGCGGGGAGTTGCCGCCGGCGGCCGCCGCCCCGCCGAAGACCAGGGCCCTCGTCGGCTGGCTCATGCGGCCTGCCGCCGTGCTGACCGAGGAGGAGCGCAATAGTCTGAAACAGGTACTGGATGATTGTCCTGACCTGGCCCGTCTCCGTGAACATGTCGCCGCCTTCGCAGACCTGCTCACTAACCGGCCGAGCAAGGGACGCCTGCTCAAGTGGGTGACCGCGGCCCGATCAGACAGCCTTTCGGCGCTCAGGACCTTCGCCGTCGGCCTGGACAAGGACTGGGACGCGGTGCTCGGCGCGGTCACCTCGCCGTGGAACTCCGGCGTCGTCGAGGGCACGGTCGCCAAGATCATTATGTGGAATCTGATTTGTCAAGGCCTCCGAGTACATGTCCGTGCCCCCTGGTTTCGATCGCGGTGGCGAGAACCCGGTGGCAGGCCGAGCGGCAATTGTGTAGAAACCTGGAATGAGCCACGTCGCCAACGTCATGATCTCTGTCGAGCCGGATGACCGATCCGCGGTCGAGGCGCTGGGCCAGTGGCTGCAGACGTCCGCTCCACGGCGCGGTTTCGGACCCGATGCTGTCGGCTGGGTCGGCTCGCTCAACGAGACCACAGGCAACGACACACTTTGGGGCGGCGGCAAATACCCGGAGTGCGACGTCTATGCCGGAGCGCTCAACCACGCGGACCTGGCCGGGCTGGTTGCGCAGGTGGAGCGCGTTCCGTGGCAGCACCCCGAGTTCGTCCAGCTGTTGGTGATGGATCAGGAGCAGTCCTACTTTCGCGTGTGGATGTTCCACGGTGCGACGCTGCGGCAGATCGCGCCCGATCGCCGCGAGGAAGCCGTCTCACCCTCCGGCGGCCTGCCGGATATCCACACGCGCTTCGCGCTGGCCGACGACGCCGACCTGCTGCGCGACACGGTAGTCGCCGCCGTCAACTGGGCGCCCGGCCGCGACGCTCCACGTAAGGCGGTGCTGGCCGACCCGCACAACGCCCACTATGTGGACGGCTGGCCCCGGCGCGGCGACCTGGGTGTCGTGGCCGTCGCGACCTGGGAGATCAACCGCTGGGAGCCGGTCCCGGTTGGCGCCGCGTGGCTGCGGTACTTTACCGAGGACGATCCCGGCTATGGCTTCGTCGGCGCCGACGTGCCGGAGCTGAGCATCGGCGTCGCCGCAACGCAGCGCGGCCGCGGCATCGGAATCATGCTGATCCGACGCCTGCTGCGGGAAGCCGGCGAGGTTGGCATCGAGCGGGTCTCGCTGAGCGTTGAAGGGGCCAACCCCGCCATGCGGCTGTATGAGCGCGTTGGCTTCCGCGTTCATGACCCGCGCGAAGGACAAGACTCCCTGACGATGATCGCCAGCCTTCGCTGACATCGTCAGACCGGCTCTCGGTTGATCGCGATGACCGGCAGCAAGGTGGCCTGCGCCGGGATACCGATCTGACGGGGTGTGGGCCCGGCTGGGGTGGGGACGTCGGTGAGGCGTTCCAGGAGGTTGTCCAAGGCGGTCTGGCCGTCGTCGACGGCGGCGCGTTCGTCGTCTGACAGCGGGATGGCAGCGAGCATGCGCTGCAGATTGTCCTTGGCCTCCAGCAGCTGGCCCCGGGTGGAGTCCTTCGGGGTGTAGAAGTCGCACTTGGCGCAGGCCATGCGGTGCTGGCACTGCTCGAAGAAGGAGTAGCTGCAGAATCCGTGGCCGAGGTCGTAGTGCTGCCAGGGCTTCCCGGTTGTCGCGGCCCCGGTGGCGACGGCGTCGCGGTCGATGAGCACCTCGATGGTGCGCACGTTGCGGGCGAAGTAGCAGGCGTCGTCGTAGGCGCGGGTGAGCGTCTTGGGGCTGATTTTGGCGTAGAAGGCAGTGGACTGCGGCGAGCGATGGCCGAGCCAGGCTTGCAGCTCGAACAGCGTCATCGGCTCTTTGGCATTGTAGAGCTGGGAGGCGATGGTGGAGCGGGCCCGGTGGCTGGTGATGTTGCCCCGGAAGTCAGCGGCGGGGACGCCAGCCTTGCTGGTCAGCATGGGGATGACGGTGTTGTTGATGTAGGCCACCGATACCCGGCGGGCGCGGATCGCGAACAGCGGGTGCACCATCTCCCCGGTGCGCCGATCCAGAAGCCGGGGCTGGTCGGGGCGGACGGCGGACCAGGCGTCGATAGCCTGGCCGAGGAGAGGGTCGACCGGCTTGCTGAAAGAGGTGCCAGTCTTGTGGGCCGGGACGTCCAGCAGGCAGACCGCGTCGTCTGCGAGGACGTCGGCGTCGCCGGCGATCGGATGGCCATCGTGCTGCCAACGGATGCAGCCCAGGCGCAGCCGGGCAATCTCATCGGATCGTTGTCCGGAGAACAGCCAGGTCAGGGTGACCGCCCGGACTAGCTCGATGGGGTAGAAGAACCCGGAGTTGTTCACGGGTAGGTCGTCTTCGGTCAGGTTCAGTCCGGCCCACAGCAGCTTGGCCCAGATCTCGTCGGCGATCACCCTCGGGTTCGGCCCCAACAACGCGGCGATGCTGCGCGGGGTGGCCAGTGTCCGATATGGGTCGAAGCGGCGCGGCAGCCACTCCCATTCCTGGGCGTCCAGGAAGAACCGTCGCAGCGCGGAGATCCGGCCGGCTTTCGTCGCCGGATTCAGCGGCTTGCCGATCGAGTCCTTGAGTCCGACGGTGCGCTGCACGTAGTCGCCGATGCTCATCCGATCGGTCGCGGCGATCCAGGCCGCGCAGGTCGCCCTGGTCCAGGCGGTTGGGTCGGCGGCCTCGGGATGCTGGTCGGCGGCCCAGCGGCCGACCTTGAGAAGGTTCGAGCGGATGGCGCCGCGGGCCCTGGGAGTGAGCGTGGAGGTCGCATGCCAGCGGTCGACCCACTGCTCCCAGAGCACTGGACCGCCGCTGGCCCGCATGCTGTGACCGCCGGTCCTGTGCATCGGAGGATCGCAGAACCCGAGTGCGGCGATCGCGCGCTGCAGGGCGAACAAGGTGTTGGCTCTCGCGCCCGGCAGTAGCTGGGCGGTCCGGATCTGGTCGAACACCTCGGTGGTCAGATCCTCCAGATGCGGGCTGCCGACATGCAGGAACACCTGGCTGACGACCGCCGGCAGCAGAGTGTCGTGCTCTTCGCCGAGCTTGTAGCCCCAAGACGTGAGCACCGCACGGATGCGGGCGATCTCGGCGTCGACCCGGTCTCTGCCGAAGATCCGCCAGGATAGCGTCAGGCGTTGGAAGCTGCGCAAGTCGTGGAACTCACGGAACCCGCCGAGCAGCCAGGCGTGCGCGGCGAGGTAGGGGCGGACCTCGTCCCCGGCCCACGACGGCGCGTCACGCCGGAAGTCGGTCTGGGTGCGGCCCAGCAAACAGGTCCACTCCTGCGGCGTCCAGGCCCAGAACGTCCTGCCTGTCTCGGCGCATCGCGTGAGCAGCATGGCGACCACGTCCAGCATTGCCCGAGCTCGGTGCGGCGTCGGCGGGGAGTCCAGTCCGGCGTTCACCGCCTCCGCTGGCACCGTCAGCCTGCGGATCGTCCGCCAGCCTGGCGCGGCCGGGTCGTGGTATTGAAGACGTCGCAGGTTGCGGACGCCCAAGGCCACGATGGCCTCGGCCTCCTCGGCACGGACCAGCGGCTCGGTATCGAACCGCCGCCCAGCCAGCGGTGAAACCCACCGGCTCGGCGAAGGGTCCTCGATGCGGACCGCTGCCGCCGCGCTCACTTCGCCGTCCCCGTCGCCTCGGCACCGGTGAGCATCGCGACCCGCCAGGCATGGATGTGATCCATCCCCTTGGCCAGCTTGTCGGCCAGATCCCGGTCCGACAGATGGATGTACTGCAACGTGGTGTCCGTGTTCCGGTGCCCGGCGAACGTGGCGATCGCATGCAGCTCCCAACCCATCCGGGCCAGGTCGGTCAGACACAGATGCCGAGTGGTGTGTGTGGAGAACCGCTCTACTCCGGCGGCCAGCGCGATCCTGCGCACCACCTTCGACCACGTCCACAGCGTCAACGGTTCGCCGTGATTGCGCCGCGATTCGGACAGGAACAGCGGACCGCGGGCCCGGCTGATCGTCGCCCGACGCGCCAGATACCCGGTCAGCAGCACCCCGGTCGGCGCCGAGTACGGCACTGTCCGCTCCCGCCGGTTCTTCGTCACCTCGGCCCGCACTCGAAGCATCCGCCGCCCCGGATCAACATCATCGGTCCGCAGCGAACAGAGCTCCGCCCGCCGCAGCGCTGCGTCATAGGCCAAAGCGAGCATCACCCGGTTCCGGATCGGCTCGTCGGCGGCGACCGCGAGCACGTCACGCCACTGCTGCTCATCTGGGATCCAAGGCAGCTTCGTGAACCGAGGCACCAACCCGCGTCTCGTCCCACCGTGATGCCGGCCCGGAACAAACCGGCCCCGGCCCACCGGGTTCGACTCCCGCAGACCCTCCTCAACCAGGAAGCCGAAGAACAGCCGAACCGGCACCAGGCGCTGCTGAATCGTCGCGTTCGACAACCCCGCACCGGAGTCAATCGACGCCACATTCGCGCCACGCCGGTGCGGACGCTCGGTCAGCTCCCTGACGAACACCGCGACATCGGCCCGCCCCGCCGTCAGCGGATCAACACCCTCCCGCTCGCACACGATCAGGAACTCGGACAAGCCCCGGCCATAGGCATCGATCGTCCGGGCGGCCCGCCCCAGATCGCTCCACACCTGCAGCCACTCGGCCGCCTTCCCATGCCGGCCCAGCACCGGCCACTTCTCGACGAACACCACACTCGAAGACAACGAAGCTCCCGTGGACGCAGTGGCGCCGTGGACGGAACGAACCGTCCCCGGCGTGATTCCACGTAACTTCTAAGCTGGTCAAGCGGCGAATGTATGGACGAGCCGGGCTTCCGCTTCTCCGAAAACGCGTCCTGCTGCTGTGAAGGCAACCACCGAACACGTCACGAAAATCTTGCCAGAGCCAAATATTCGGCACCCACAGCGTCGTCCTCGACCAGTACACGGAGCACTACAACGCTGGCCGGACGCATCAAGGCCACGGGCTGAGCCTGCGTGCACCACTAGATGATCCGGACGTCGTCCCGTTCCCGGCTTACCGGATCACCCGAACGAAGATCCTCGGCGGTCTCATCAACGAATACGACGCCGCAATATAGGCCCAGCTCAACGCCCCGGCAGGGTTATTGAACCTCACAGGCGTTCCTCTCACGGCCGGGCCTCTCCATGCCGCGGTACGCCGCTCACCACCATAGGTTTCACTGCAGGCGGCGCCCCGCCAGGTTGACCTACGGCGGTGCCAGCTGACGCATGACCTCTTCCGGGGTGGTAATTCGGATTCCGGAGTCTCCGAGCTCAAGCACTAGAGCATCCGAATAGTCAACGATCCATGGGCTGTGCGTGGCGATGATGAACTGACTGCCCGCGGCCTCGGATTCGATCTGCTTGAGCAACTGTCGTTGACGCACTGGATGCCAGCGAGCCTCTGGTTCATCAAGGAGGTAAAGGCTGTTCGGCGCCAGGCAGAGATCATCATGACGAGGGTCGAGCGGCCGTGGTGTCGCCAGATAGTGAACCTGGTCCGGCTGCTGGCCGGTTCTTGTCAGTTCGAGATGCTGGGCGAGCTCTGCACCGTTTGCCGCGCTCCATTCGTCTCGCGGCTGGTCGCGAGTGAAGGTCGTGTGTGGAGACCGTACGACGTCGAGCAGCAAGGCCATGGCCGCCAGGACAGCGGTTTTCCCCGTGTTGTTTTCGCCGACAAGAACCGTAACCCGGGGGTGAAGGTCCACTTGCTTCCGGCTCAACGCTGGGATGTCCATAACGGAAGGACTATTGCTTGGGCGTGTGTGAATAGTGAAGGATCGGATGAAGCCGGAGCCGATGAGCAAGGGGGCAGACGCCGAGTCGTGGGAGTGCTCGCCGCCGGAGTTCTGGCCATCTGCGCCTAGGGCGTGACTAAGCTCGTCAAGCCGGTGTCGTTCGTTGCTGAGGAACGCCGCGACGCGGTTAAGTCCGCGCGCGATATCCGGGTGCTGGAACAGGTCTCGACCGGGCCGCGCAGGCAGAGGATCCCCGTGGGGCGCGTATTGAAGGCGGTCCAGGCGTTGTTCGAGGCGCCCGATGCGGCGAGTCTGAACGTCGAGCAGGCGCCGCGCCTTTTCGCGATGGTCTCGCGCGCGATCGAGCCAGCCAGCGGCGCAGGCGCGCTGCTGACTGTTCGTAGTCTCTTCCAGGACGATGAGAAGGAGATGGACTAACTGCCTCCCGTTCGAATAGAGCTGTTCCAAGTCCAGGATCAAGGCGTACGCTTCGCGAGGACTGAGTGCGGCGGCCAACCGATCTGCCGCAGCAGTGGCTACCCCGTGTTCCCGCAGCAGCGGCTCCGCGCTGGCGAGTAGCTCCGAACGTTCAGACGCGGTCCGCGTGCACAGGTCAGCAATGGCCTCGACGAACTCGCGGTCCAGGCCGATGCCAGCCATCCTGGCGGCGACCGTCGAGCGCCCTGGCACAGGACCGGTGAAGTGCTCGCAGGTCAGCCCCTGAGCAATGTCGCTGATTCGAAGATCAGCTCTGTCGGCCCATGCGCGAATCATTGCGGCAAGGGCGTTTTGCTCGTTGGTTCCTTTGAGTTGGCCCCACGGCCGGGTGCGCCGTCCTGCCATGATCCGCCCGTCCCAAGTCCTGGCCGCTGGTGGCTCCATCCTGACGTATGCCGTGTCAGCGTGCGGGTTATCCGGAGCTGTCCGTGGACATCATGGTCAAGCAGCGCTCCAACGGTGGCAGGTCGAACAGTGGGCACGACATCGGAGGCGCTGGAGGTGGATCATGAGTGGCCTGGTCGAGACCATGGTCGGCTGCACCGCGGCAGCGGCCGTGTACGCGGGAATCGTTGCAGTAATCTCGCTGACGGCCGTATTCAGCACAACGGAGGCTCGACGTGCCGAAGCCGTGCGAGTTTTGGAAATCTTGGTGCGACGCCGGACCTGACCGCCCCCGGCCCGCGCCTGCCGAATACCTCGTCCTTGCAGGTCAACGGCATAGGCGGGCTTGGTGTGGAGGCGGTCGACCCGGCATCGAATCTGGTGCTGTGTTCTCGGCGAAGGTTCGGGCATGATGGCCGGTTGTGCTGCTGCGTCTGGCCTATCGCCGCCATGAATGGCTTCGCGGTGCTGCGGCTGCTGCCGATGAGCGACCGGGACAAGGACGCGGAGATCTTGGCTCTGCGTCACCAGCTCGCGGTCCTGCAGCGGCAGCTTGGTTCGAACAGGGTCAGGTTCGCCCGCGAGGACCGGGCCTTCCTCGCTGCGCTGCTCAAGCCCCTGCCCCGTGATTCCCTTCGCCGACTGCATCTGATTGTCAGTCCGGACACGGTGCTGCGATGGCACCGCGATCTGATGCGCCGACGCCATGCGAACACCTGCCGGCCCCGGCGAGCCGGGCGCCCGCGTACGGTTGCTTCGATTCGGCGGCTGGTGCTGCGTCTGGTCCGTGAGAATCCGAGTTGGGGTTATCGCCGAGCGCACGGCGAGCTGGCCACCTTGGGCATCAAGATCGCCGCCTCGACCGTCTGGGAGATCCTCAAGGACGAGGGCATCGACCCGGCACCGGAGCGTACCGCCACCACCTGGGCGGCGTTCCTGCGCAGCCAGGCCGAGGCGCTGCTGGCGTGCGACTTCATCGAGACGGTCACGCTGACCGGCCAGCGCCAGTACATCCTGGCTGTTATCGAGCATGTCACTCGGCGGGTGCGGGTGCTGGGCACTACGGCCCATCCCACCGCTGCCTGGGTCGCTCAGGCGGCGCGGAACTTGGTCATCGACTTGGAAGAAGCCGGAGCCACAGTCAAGCACCTGATCCGGGACCGGGACGCGAAGTTCCCGCCGCTGTTCGACGAGATCCTTGGGCAGGCCGGGATCGAGGTCGTGCTCAGTGGCATCCGCGTGCCGCGGATGAACTCGGTCATGGAGCGGTGGGTGCAGACCTGCCGTCACGAACTGCTGGACCGCACCTTGACCTGGAACCAGGGACACCTGCTGCACGCCCTGCACGAGTACGAAACGCACTACAACAGCCAACCGTGCTCACCAAGCGATGGAGCAGGCCGCACCACTACGGGCAGTGCCCACACCGATCACCGACCCACAGCACATAACCGACCTCAACATACGCCGACACGACCGACTAGGCGGCATCGTCCACGAGTACCAACACGCAGCCTGACCTGCCTGGACGACATTATCGGCAGGCGCAATCCCCGGCTCCGGTCGCCCACGCCCCGGCTACGGCGCCGCGTTCGTTGTCCACCGCGTACTTGGTCACCATTTCCTCCAGCGCCGGACTCGACTCTTGCCCACGACCCGAATCGTTCCACTTCGAGGCTCTGGCTACGGCTGGAACCGAAAAAGTCCGAACGTCCGATACCTGCAAGGGTGACACTTGTGCGTTCACACGGACCGGAAGGCACACGGTGACACCACGAAAAACAGCCTGCTACTACACGGACTTCGTACGGCCGTCCTCACATCGTCCTCACACGGGCTGTTTTCGACGACTTTACGCCTCGAGTCGAGTCGACTTCGGCAGTCCATGGTGGGACCGGGAAACGCAAAACCCCAGCTCAGCTGCAGGAAGCTGGGGTTTTGCGGTGGTGCGCACGAAGGGATTCGAACCCCTAACCTTCTGATCCGTAGGCCACGAATACAAAGGCTCTCACAAAGAGTCTCAGATTATTTCGTATTGATTTAGGTGAATCTAGACTGATTCCCGAGTCGACACAATGTCAGGTCATGCTGCATGAGGCCGGAAGAGGCTACAACGGCCGTCCCCCAACCGTCCCCCAACCAGCCTTCGATTATCGGGAAGCCGTCTGATACGCCTCGGCCGTGCAGCCATCGATCCATCGGGTCAACACAAGCCTTTGACCAGCTTGGATGGATTTCTCGGCACCCTCAGGGTCGAAGGTGCATGTCTTGGCGGTGATCGAGCATGCCACTCGGCGAATACGTATCCTAGGCGCCACCTTTGCATCCCACCTCTGGCTGGATGGTGCAGCAGGCCAGGAATGTGGTGATGGATCTGGAGGACACCGGGTTGCGGGTGAAGTTCCTGATCCATGACAGGGACGCGTCCTTCGGCGCCGCGTTCGATGCGGTGTTCACTGCCGCAGGCATCGAGGTGATCCGGACCGGGGTTCGGGCACCTCGCCAGAACTCGATCATGGAGTGGTGGTTCCGGACCCTGCGTGCGGAGCTCACCGACCGCACCCTGGTCTGGAACCCGCCCCATCTGATGCGACTGCTCCGCGAGTATGAACAGCACTACAACGGCCACCGCCCGCACCGCGCCCTTGGCCAGGCCGCACCTACCCGGCAGCTGCCGGACAACGTAATTGACCTCGACGACTTCCGGGTCAGACGACGAGACCGTGCCGGAGGTGTGATCCACGAATACCGGCAGGTTGCCTACGTTATCGGCACCCTCAACTCAGAGGCGGCGACCAAACCCTACCCCACCTGCGCGGATGACATTCTCGGCACCCACAACCTTGCCGGCCACCACGAGCCGAAACCGCCAGGACCCACCCTGACGAACGATCTACACCACAGGCATCCACCCACGACCAGCACGAGTACCAGTACCCACGAACCTTGCCACACCAGCACCCTGAGCAGCAGCTTCACGATGGTGGATCTTCATTGGGCGCCGACCTGGTTGACGGTGACGTGCATGGTCCCTTCGGTCACCGCGTACACGGTTCCGTTGTTTTCCGCGGAGTTCCGCTGGCGGCTCTCCGTGGGGGTCTGGTGTGTCATCGTGACGCTGTTGTGGTCGCCGTAGATGATCGTGCCGATCGCTGTCTCCAGCGCGGCGGCGGCGGTGGCCAGGTGCGCTACTCCCGCGACGCCAACGCCGATGCCGCGGATCAGGGCCATCACCGTGTGTTTGTTGCGCTTCTCCTTGCCAAGCTCGGCCCTGACGGCCTGCCCGGTCTCAACGAGGTCGGGCGGGATGTGTCCGTCCGCCGAGGCCGTGGACAGTTGCTGCAGGAAATCCTCGAGCTGCGCGATGACCGCGGTCGTACGATCGTCGGAACTGCTCCCGGCGCGGTTCACGGCCCGTGCGTTCTGGCCGGCGGCCATCGCGCCGGCATTGACGGTACCGGAGCCGCTGATGATGATGCCCTGGTTCCCGGTACCGGGTTCCGTTGTCATGTTGGCCTCCTAAGCTGACCTCGATGCTTCCGAAACGGCCCAGCGGCAAGCCGCGCGTGGCAGCCAACCGTCCGGTTCGCCGGTGGCGACCATGGATACCGCCTGGTTCGACTGTGGGCGGCTGACCGGTTTGTCCAGGTGGCGCCGCCGTGGCCGTGGCGGCCGGAAGCTGCGGGTGTTTCGCCCCGGCACCCCACGTCTAGGACCTGCCCATGGGCACGCTGGCGGGGGCACTCTGCTTCACCGCGTTCATCGCGCGCGACATTGTGCCCGCGCTTACCGCCCCGGCGTTGAGCTGGCCGCCGGTCACCATGATGCCGTTATTCTGGATGACGCTGAACCGCGCCCGCAGGTCGTCCGAAGAGATGCCGTGTTCTTCGAGGAAGTCCGCAAGCACGTCGAAGAGCTCCTGCTCGACGAGCTTGACGTACATCTGGCGGTCGACCCGCTGGAAGTAGCGGTGGTACATGCGGCTCGCTGCCAGTTCGCGGGGAATGACCGTCGGCCCGTATGCGAATGAGCCGTCTCGGATCGCTTTCTCGTTCGCCTGGCGCTGGCGCGACAACGTCACCGGCCGCATCAAGGTCTGTGCGGTGTTCACCAGGCTTTGCAGCAGGGTCGGCAGGGTCATGGCCAGAGAGCGGCGTAGCAGGTGATTGGCGGACGAGACGCGGTCGACGTCGTGGAACTCGTCCCGGTACGGCGCGAGCAGGGACCGGCTCAGCTCGACGAAGAGGAGGTCACGCTTGGGCAGCATGACGAATCGCAGGAACAGCGTGGCGACGATCTCGCCGCTCCACCCGGTCACACGAATCACGAGGTAGGAGCGGGCCCGGTTGCCGGGCTCCTCCCGCAGCTTGCGGATATACGAATCGTCCACGTGCCAGACTGGCGGACGGAATGGGTCGGGCAGCAGCACGCGGGCGTCCGCCGGGTCGAGGAAGGCGCGGAGGTCGTCGCCGTTGACCAACACCCGCGACGTGATCGAGACCCCGGGCAGGCCGAGCGCTGAGAGGTTGTGTTCCACCCGGTCGTAGAGCTCGTGGATGGTAAACGGCTTCACGGTCTCACCCGGCGCGGCTGTGTCGACAGTGAGCGCGAAGGACCAGTCGGTGTCCGCGACGCCGAACCCGGTGAAAGGGCTGTAGCCGTTGCTGACGATGACGTTCTCGTCCCGGCTCATCGTGGCGATCTGGTCGGCCCGGGCCCGGTGCGCCGCGGACATCGGTTGCGGCGCGGCGTTCCGGTCGAAGGCATCCCGGCGCAGATGAGGCATCAGTACTTTGTGATAGGTGTGCCAGCGCTCCACGTACACGGTGAGCCAGGCCGTCAGCAGGGGCACTCCGAGCAGCGGGATGGCCAGGATGGCCTGGAGCGCGAGCAGCGCGTCCCGGATCCGGAGCCGGCGCCGCGCGGCGAGCGCGTGCTTGAGGACGGTGGACAGGTCGACGCCCGGGGAAAACGCCACGGCGCGGTGCTCGTCGTCGATCAGCGCGCGGATCACCAGTTCGTTGAGCTGTGAGTTGGTGTGGACGGCCGCACACAAGTAGCGGGTCGCATCCTTGGCGAAGGCCGGCGAGCCCAGGGATTGCCGGTTGTACGGGTTCGTGGCCATCGTGGCCTTGCCCGAGTGCGTGAAGGGTGTCGACAGCATTATCGGTGCCGCCGGGGTAGCCTGCGTCGGCACGGTACCGGTGCGGGCCGAGGCAGCAGTGCCGCCGGACATGTCGATCACCCGCTTCCTGCCGCAGGTGGCGCAGTACACAAAGTTCGCGGCGTTGGAGGCCCCACAGGCGGAGCATTTCATCGCGGCTCCTGGACGGGAAAGAGAAGGGTGAGGGTCAGCGCCCCAGTGGGCCTTTCGGCTCATTTGACGCGTACGTCGGGACCGGCAGCCAGGTCGGACCCGAGGTTTCCAGGGACGTGCCGGAGACGCCTGGGCTGGCAGGCGAACAGTTCGAGGGCGCGCTGGGGGATCTGCGCGTGCCGGACGCCGTCGGGTGTTCGTCCTGCGTCGTCGACTGCGTCTTCGGGGTGGTGATCGTGGTCCCGTGCGAGTCCGGTGGCGTTGCGCCGACGGTGAATCTCACCACCAGCGCCAAGAAAACCAGGGCGCTGGCGATGCTCAGATGCCTGACGCCCGGATGCTTCCGGACGCCGTCGATCAGAGGGCCGGCCATCATCAGTCCATGTACTCGGGTGTGATGCTGATGTAGCCGGCGGCCTGGCTCGGGATCTGCATGGTTTCCGCGAGCGAAGACTGGACCAGAGAGTTGAGCAGGCTGTTGATGGCCTCGGCCAGCGCTGCCTCCTGGTCGATCCCGCCTTCGGCCACGAAGGCCGCCTTGGTGGAGACTTTGGCCATCACGTTCGACGGCGCGCCGCCGAAGCCGTAGGTGATGACGTGCGGTCGCCGCTTCCACGACCGGTCGACCAGGTGTCGGAAGGACTGCTCCCAGCTCTTGTCGGTCGGTGCACCGTCGGTGAGGAAGAAGACCGCGGGTCGCAGCACAGCGCGCTGCTGGGCCACGAGGTTGTCGACGTCGATGTCGATCTGTGAGCGGACCAGGTCGAACGCCTCGCCGTACCGTGTCTCGCCGTTGCAGACGATGTCCGGAAGGCCAGGGATCTGGTCCATCTCGGTCATCGGGATGACCAGGTGCGCGTTGGTTGAGAAGGCGATGACCGAGATGTGCGCGAACTCGGACACCCTGGGGCTCATGGCCAGTGTCCCGTGGAGCTTGGCGAGCGTGTTGTTCAGAGTGGTCTGGTGCGGCGTCATCGAGGTCGACGCGTCGATGACGATGTATGTGGGCAGGCACTTCTGCTTCATGGTGTAGGCCGAGAAGTCCTCGGTCATGCGGTACTCCTTGAAAGGGGACGGAATGTTGCGGGGTCAGTGGGACGCGCCGACTGCGATGAGCACTATGACGACCGCGATGACGATGAGCACCCCGACAATGGCATCGGAGGGCCGCTGAGTTTTCCCGGACCCGCCGGTGGTGTACGGGTTTCGGGTCTGCTGATTCGACGCAGGCATCGCCGGGTGATGAGGGTTGATGGTCGTGGTGGTGCCCGCCGGGGGGACGACGGGGCGCACGGCCTTCGGCGGCGGCGCGGGAGGAAGCGGGATACGCACCGGGCTCGGCATGGGGCGGACATAGAAGCCGCCGGTCAGTACGGAATGGAGCTGAGTGGTCGCGGGTCGCCGCTCGCGGTCGTTGGACAGGAGGCAGTCCATCAGGACTTCGGTGAGCGCGGGCTGGCTGTACTTGCCGCCCAGCGACGGCAGGGCCCGCAGGGCGTCGGCGTCCCGCATCCCTGTCAGGCAGCGCGCCGCCAGCAGGGCGACACGGTATCGATCCGTGTACTTGTCCGCGGGTGTAGTACTGGGGGTGCGTGGGTCGTCCCAGTTGGGCTGGTGCAGGTTCGGGGCCTTGCCGCTCTGACAACCGTCGATGTCGATCACGTAGAGCTGTCGGTGCACGGGCGACCAGAACGCGTTGGAGTAGGACCAGTCGGAATAGACGAGGTCTAGCCGGTCCAGGACGGCGGCCAGCGCAACGAGCGTCGTCACCGCCTGCAGGCGGTCGTCCGGCTTGGGGACCGGCAGCCCGACACGGCGGATCGCCTCGTCGTCCCGGGCGAGCCAGTCCACCTCCACGAACCGGGTGTCGGTGGAGCGTCCGGCGGACAACGTCGCCTTGAATTGGTCGGGTGCTGTTGGGATGACGCACCCCAGCGTCGAGCCGTCGGGGGCGGTGATCCGGGCCGCCGGCCAGGACGACGAAGAGAGCAGGACGCTCTGCTCGGTCGGCGAAAGCGCACGCGGCGCGGCCACCAGGCCGTCGAGTTGCTTGGCGTCGCCAGGGACAAGAGGCTTCTGGTAGAACTTGGCTAGCCAGCCCGGGTGGTTGTCCAGGGTGTGGATCCCACGGCTCTGCGCGGTCGCGGCGCTGATGGTCCCGCCGAGTGTGCCGAGCGCAGAGACGGTGACGGTGGCCGGAAGCGGCCAGGATGGCGTGGTCATGCGCGATCGTTCCAGACCACGACGGCCGTCCGGTCGTCGATGAAACGCTCGGCGTCGTAGGACACATCATTAAGGAAGGCGGTCGCCGAGGGCGGGCTCGCCCACGCCCTGGCGAAGTACCGGTTCGCGGCCTCGATCGAGGCCAGGGCGTCGCCGACACCGTCGCTAACCAGGGCCAGCGCCGCGCCGGGCGGGACGCGCATGGCCATGGTCTCGACGCGTTCCGGGGTGCCAGGGAGCGTGCCCGTGACGGCGTTCGACGACATCTCGTCTGAGTCGTCCTTCCGGTCGCCGGCGACGAACTTCCAGACATCCGAATTCGGGAGCAGCAACCACGCTGAGACGTCGCCGATCCACGATAGCCAGGCGAAGGCGTCCGCACCGTCATAAGCGGGCGTCTCGACGACTGCGGCGATCATCACTGCGTCGATGTCACGCGAGCTCAGCCGCCGGTTGGCGGCCTGCTGGTTCATCCCCTCCGCGATGGTGGAGTAGAGCCACCGGATGTCCACGGTCTTGGGGTGCACGCCCTTCTCGATCTCATCGCGCAGGAGGCTGACCGCACTGCTGACGGCGGTGTTGGCCCCGAGTTCGGACTGCTTCCCGCTGGACAGGCCATCCGCGACGGCCACCAGCGCGAAACGGTTCCGGCTGTCCCGGCTAATCCGGTACGCATCCTGGCGGGGTACCACCGGCTCCTCGCAGCGGTGGCCGGGACCGACGATGGACGCAGCCCGTAGGGCCAGCCCGCCCACCTGCGCCCGGTCCGCGGCGATCCCATTCGGAACGGTACGGCTCGGGGTCAGCCACGGGAAGCTGTGTGCCCGGGCGCCCCGACCGAAGACCGGCACCGCCGCGTATTCGAGGCGAGAGGGTTGCCGGTGCACCGGAGTCGGTGGCCGCGGCGATGAGGCCTGCTTGCCATTGCCCAACTGGTTGGCCAACCCGGGCCGTGTCCAGACCACACCTGGCTCACCCGAGGCGGTCCTAGGCTGGTCCGTTCCCCGCGCCGTGGAGTCGCGAGCGCTTTGTTGGCCGTGCGGCGACGTCGGTGGCGTCGGAGTACGCGCCAGTAGCGCCATGCCTGTGGCCATGACGGCGGCCAGAGCGAGCAGATCGACGACCCAGCCCGCCTTGCGTCCCGGAAAAGCCACCTCGATAAAAGCGGAAATAAAAATGGTCGCCGGCCATGCCAGGCGTACCCCCCTGGTACCCACGCGGGCAGCGTAACGGTCGGAGTACCCGGTTACAGACCCATGATTGATTTCCGCCACTTCCGCGTGCTGGCGGACGACGTGGATGTTCTGCCGGGCGTCGACATGGTCGGATGTCATGCAGTCCCGCCGCGGGATGCGTCGGTTGTCGTGTCAGTCCGGTCGGGCCCCGGTGCGGGTGCTACGCGGCCGGAGACGCCTTGATGGTGATGGAGGCTGCCGTACATCACCGCGTAGAGGGTTGAGGCGTCATGTGCGGTGTTGTGTTGCTCGTGCACCGGGCGCGCGTTCGGTAGCGACTTTCCTATCGCGGCCAGGACTTGGTCCAACTCCGGTGCTCGGCCGGGATCGTCCCGTAGGAGACTGGACAACCGCAGGCGCCAAGCGGGCATGAGGGCGGCGCGAGCTGGTTCCCGAGCAGGGATGTCGGTGGTACCGACGAGCCGGTTGTCGGCGTCGAGCTGAGCGACAACCGAGGCGTCCGCTGTGGGTTCCCCCGTGAAGAGTCGCGCCATGCACGTACGTACCGGCTCAAACGCCTGGGTCGCGAAAGACCCGACCAACACCGCTGCACTCCGTCCCGCGATTTCATCAAGCTTCTCCGCCGTGGCGGGCTGATGCTCCATTCTGCGTACCTCCTGGCTTGGCCGGCGACCGCTGGCGATCCATGCCCTTCAGTTTCTGAACTCAACGTAAAAAGGTTGACTCCCGAAAAGACTGCGAAGCCGATCCGGCCACATCATCAGCCCTTATTCGGCAATCTTGATCGGCCGCTGAAGCATCCTCGCGTCCTGTTCACCGACCGTCGGCGACTTGGATGTGCTGATCTCCGTGTTGCGTCGCGTAAATAACGCTATTGTCATTTGCTGTGTTGACCATTGATCCGCGAGAAGACGGCTCAGGATAGCCGGAGGTACGGGGAGAGGGTGACAAGGCAGGCGGCGAAGGTGTCTCCTTAGGGTGGCCAGACGCGTTCGGCACCCAGATCCACACGGCGCCGCGGTATTCCTTCTCGACGGCCTCGACTCGCCAGAACCGTCCAGGGCGCAACGTCGTGTAGCCGGGGCGGATAACATCTACGTAGATCGGCTCGGAAACGCCCACCGCGAGGTGGGCGTCTGGAGCCTGCGCCAGCGCGGCCTTCAGTCCATCGCTGGCGTTGAGGCGGGCCAGTTCCACTGGTCCGGGCCCGACGAATCCCAAGTCGCCACGCGAAGCCGGGCCGTAGTGGACGGTGGCCCGCAAACGCAGCCATGCTTGCGGAAGCCGACTTTCGTTGTAGTTTCGTAGACCCGCTTCCAACGCCCGCATGAAGGTGTCGACAAGCGCCGGCTCGGACGTCCCTTCCGGTAAGACGGCGAACAGCGCGTCACCCTGAGCCTGGGTCTCCCAGTCCGAGTACCGCAGCCCCGCGGCATGCGCGGCAGCCTCCACTAGACGAGGAATCGCTTCTTGGAATTCACGCTGCCGAATCGGGCCGCTGGCGCCATACCCCTTGGCATCAACCAGAAGAAGCAGGCGCCGACCGAACTGCTGGCCGCTAGCCGCCCCTAGTGGATCACTCATATTGATCACCTTCCGTTCCCGGTCGACGACAAGGAGAGAATCAGAATGACGTATTAGCCGCGCCAGGCGCAGTGAAACCGCGATGCTCCCCGCTCGACGGGAACTCTTCGACCGGCGGTGCCTCCCCTCCCCGCGCCGCTGGTGGATCAGTAGTACACCCGCCGTCACCGCAAGAACCCGCAATAGTGCGGGTTCCTGATAAACCCGTAGAACTGCCTGGTCTCCGCCTCGAAAGCATGACCTAATCGTGTCAGGGCTCGAAGATATGAGGGAACCGTCTGAGGAGGGGTTGATGGCGGCCAGGGCATCAGCCAAACGGCGGCAGCCGGAACCGACCGCGCCGGAGCGGCTCATGCTGGCGGCGCTGCAGAACACGCACCAGCACGCCGACGCCAAAGCCGGGGTCCTGGTGGCTGTTCAAGGGATGATTATCGCCACAGCAGGCGCTTGGAACCGGCAAGCATTGGAGGCATGGGAGCGCGGCGGATTGCCAGGGACAGTCAGCGCAGCCTTACTTGTGCTGTTCGCCCTCGGCCTGTCGGGCGGCGCCAGTTGCGTAACACTGGCCCTGTGGCCACGCCTGTTGCAACCGGCCGGCCCCAACCGCTTCAGTTTCGTCGATCTCGCCCGCGGCGCGGCAGGACCCGCGCCTTGGAGTCTGTCACCCACTCCAGCCACCGATCCTGTAGCCGATCGCGCAGCTGAACACCTGGAGTTAGTCGAGACCGTCCGATTCCTCGCCGGGGTCGCAGTGATCAAATATCGGTCTCTGATGGGCGCGGTCTTGTTCACAGCCTTGATGGGGCTAAGCGGGAGCCTGCTCCTGGTCCTACAGCCGATACTGCTGTGAGCCGCGCGGCGAATTCGTATCGTCGCCCGCGTACGACCTCACCCCTCGACCAGTTCTCCCACTTGTTTGAGCCGTGCCAGGTCTTGGAGCACGGTGGAGCGGTATCCGGTCTCCAACAGACCCGCTTCACGGAGTTCCCGCAACGCCTTGTGGATTGTCCTCTCGGCCGCCCCAGTCAGCGTTGCGATCTCCGGCTGGGTCAGCTGACAGCCCACCACGACACCGTGCGGCTCCGGGTGCCCGTATACCTCGGCCAGCTCCACCAACAACCGCGCCAGGCGCACTTTAACCGGATAACCCCCGAAGTCCAGCCGCCGCCGATTCGCCCACCGCAGCTGATCCGAGACACTGCGGGTAAGAGCCATCGCCACCTCCGGCCGCCGCGCAGTAAGGTCCGCCACCGTCGCGGGCGAGAGAACTCGTGCAGCCAGCGGACCACACGCGGTCACGGTGGCTGACCGCGGAGAGCCGTCCACCGCTGCCATCTCGCCGATCATGTCCCCACCAACACGAACCGACAGAAGCGACTCTTGACCATTCTCGACAGTAGCCGTTACCTTCACGAACCCCGAGAGCAGCAGGAAAGCATGCCGGTCTCGTGCCCCTTCGGACAGCAATACATCGCCAGGACCGAACGACACAACGGTCCCGGCCCGGAGCAACTCCTCTCGGATCGGCGTCGGCAGCACCCCGAGCAGACTACGGTGGGGCCATACGGCTGTCGCTGACGCTCTTATCATCCTCGCCTCCCAAATTCGACAACCTGCTCTATCAGGGCTCCGATATCGGGTACCGATAAGGCCATGGGCTGCCGAAGCCTCTCACTTCGGCCACTCAGATCCATTTTGGCACCCAGATCAAGCCACCTGCGGGTCACCAGCTCGGCTCAACTCGCAGATAGCTGCGATTAACTGATCACGGCAACGAGACCTCCGACCCCGCGCCGGCGACGCAGGTCGCGATCAGGATACGAAGCACCGCGAAGCTTCATGGCACGCCAAAGCGCTGGAGATCGTCGAGCGTGATCTGCGCATCAATCTTCCCGTGTGGGAGCGCGATGTGAGCGGATGTCGTGGTGCCACGCGAAACCAGGCACATCTGAGCGGAACCAGTCGCCGGGTTGCACACGGACGAAGCAGGATGTTATGACACGAGCGAACAGCCAAGGAGGCGCGATATCAAGACCCTGATTATCCTATGGACCAGAAGGTTGGGGGTTCGAATCCCTTCGTGCGCACGTCGAAATGCCCCAGGCCGGTTCGCTGACCTGGGGCTTTGCGTCGCTCAGGGATGAATAGCGAGGCAATCCAGCGTCCGTGCGGTATAGGGCGGCGGTCTTGGGGGACGGTTGGGGACGGGTCGCCACGGTCTAGCTGGAGAGATGTCAGCCGAGCGTGGATCCGCCGATACCCCCACGAAGGGTTCTGGCGAGCCAGCAGCAGCACCAGAGCTCGGATGTTCCGATGGATGCAGGGGCGCCCTGGACGCCTCGATCTGGACTTCGCTGCCAATCGGCGACGCAGCAGATCCCGGTGCCAGCCGAGCAGTGTGCCAGGCGTGACGATCAGCCGGATCCGTACAGGGACGAGACCGGGACCAGTCCGGCCAGCAGTGCCAGCCACGCCCGGTCACCCCAGGTGAGCTTCCGCGCGATCCGCGGATCCCGACGCTGCGCAACCGCGAGCTGATGCCGAAGGATCAAGATTTCCACGTCCTTGGCCGTGGAACCACGCAGACTCAGCCGCCCCCACGTGAACAACCCACGGACAACCAGATAGATCAGCTTCAACCTCACGAACCAGTATCATCCCAGGTCGGAAGGGTTATCGGCACGCTCAGGTCAGCACAAGCCTTTGACCAGCTTGGATGGATTTCTCGGCACCCTCAGCGTTCGCCTACCGCAATCCTGGCAACCAGCGCCTCCGTGCCCGCTGCGCCACCACCCGACGCGCCCGAGGTCATCTCAAGACCCACACCAGCGGGAAGACACAGCCAGACAGGCCGATCCTTAAGACCCCGGCGGCACGGTTAACCTCCAAGACTCCTTATGCCGATGTACCAGGTTGGTCTACGAAGACGAATCGACGCTTGAGATCGTTGCCGCGACTATAGGGCCACCGCTGTTCGAATTGGAGACGTCCGACGACGATGTCTGGGCCAATCCCCAGCTCTTCAGCGAAGCTGACCACGTCTCGCGACGTGCGCAGCGTGGCGAGACGAGATTCACGCTTTCGGGGAATGAGCAACTGCGAGGCGAAGGCATCTGCTTCCTGTTCGGCTCCGGAGTGTGGACCCGGGTCGTTAATAAAAACATCCTTCTTGGAGTGTAGGAGTAAGTGGCCGATCTCATGAAAGAAAGTGAACCAGAAAATATCACTCCAACTGTGACGCAGTGAGAGCTGGACAAGCGCCTTGTTGGGAGTGAGCCAACGGGCGGCGCCGGCTACGCGAGCTCCTGGGATTTCTTTCTCGAACACCACAGCGATGCCGACTTGTCCGCAAAGCGAAAGGAGTGGGTCGTGCCACTCCTGGGGCCCATCAGAACGGGTCAGCGCACGTAGGTCGTCGATCCGCTCTAGGAGACCGGTGCGGTCGTAGGGCTCGCACAACATCTTTGCGGCACGCCGCTCGCCGATCCGCAGCCATGCAGCGACTGCACCAGGATTGCTAGTAAACGACCTGGAGCGGCGGTAAGCGGTCGGTTTCTCCCACACTGCTTCCCAGGAATCCCTATTCGCGACGCCGAAGAAGTTGCAGACGTCGCGGAGACGCTCCACCAAGTCTGAAGTCTTCGAAATATATCCGCGTTTCACCAGTTCTTTTATCGGAAGTTGTTCGAGCCAGTCGAGGTCTGACTCGAGGCGCTCGGTTTCAGCCCGTTCTGACTTCGATACTTGGTAGAGGCCTTCCAAGCTGGTCCAAGTAACAGCTGGCACGCCTGTAGCGCGCTCCAACAGCAAGGCGGTCTCGGCGGTAAGGCTGACGTTCCCGTTCACTAACTGGTTGATGTGCTTCGTAGACAGCCCGGTGCGAACCGCCAGATCGCTCTGTGTCATATCTCTGTCGTTGAGTACGTCCTGCAGCGTGGCACCGGGAGGGAGAACCTCCTCCGGCGTGTAGGTACGGTCGGCGGCGGCCGTCACGTCGAGCTCCTTGGGGATCGGTGGTCGTCGACGATGTCGGTGATCATGATGCGGTCGACGGCATCCCAGACCAACTTCCCGCCGACATGCGGAACGGCGTCGAGTGCTGGGCGGAACACGAGCTGATGTTTTCGCGCGTCGACGGCTAGCCGCCAGTCCGGATCCCCCTCGAGTTCGCGGCAGCGGCCCGGGAGCTGGCGCATCTGCTCAAGGCTGGGTACGCCCCAGAGCTGCTGCATGCGCAGATCAAGGTAGGCGGCGGCTTCGGGTCCGAAGCGCGCGATCCGCATGGCGCGCTTCACGAGCACGGTTGCCAACTCCTCGGTGGCGAAGAGGACGTCCATCGGCCCTCCCGCTCCGGTGGCATTTTGTCCACACGGTAGCACGGATGTCCTTCTGTAGCACGCCAACGCTCTAGAGGAGTGGAATATTCTGTTGCACCCCTCAGGTATAGAAAAAGGGTGTACTCTGCTGGAGCAAGATCGGTCATAGATTCAGAAGGGAGGGGCCATGCCCCCGAGGCCCAGGTCAAGCAGAAGACGATCTACGTCAACACCCGCGCCGTCCAGATCGAAGGGCACGAGATCAGCTTCGAACGGCTGGTCGAGCTTGCCTACCCGGGATCGCACGGTGACGAGGTCACCTTCACGATCAGCTACACGGATGGTCCCGAGGGGCACGAGTCCGGCTCGCTCACCCCGCACCACAGCGTCGAGGTCAAGAACGGCATGATCTTCGATGTCATCCGCACCGTTCGCTCGTAGCGACGATCTGCGGCGCCTGCTTAATGAGGGGTACGACGTCGAACTCATCGACGCGCACCTCCTCGTCAAGCAGGTGCCGTACGTCGACGCCGAATGTCGCGTGAAGTTCGGAACGCTCGTCTCTCCGGTTACCTTCAGCGGCGAGCAGACCGCGCCCAACCCGAACCACCAGTGTTGGTTCATCGGGGATACGCCCTGCGACCAGCATGGGAAGCGCCTAAGCGCGATCATCATTGACGAAACCGACCAACAGCTCGCTCCGGAGATCCGGGTGAACTTCGGTTTCTCCAGCAAGCCGCACGAGGGATACGCGGATTACTACGCGAAGATGGTCGCTTACTCGCGCATGCTGTCCGGCCACGCCCAGGCGCTGCAGCCGCACGCCGACGCACGCGTGTTCCCGACTGTTGCCGGACCGGAAGACTCTTGGCCGTTTGTCTACCGCGACTCGGCGTCGAGCCGTGGGGGCATCGCAGCGCTCATGGACGTATTCCGAGGCCAAAAGATCGCGATCGTGGGCCTCGGCGGTACCGGCTCGTACATCCTCGACTACGTCAGCAAAACCCCCGTAGACGCGATCCACCTGTTCGACGGGGACTGGATGCTCAACCACAACGCCTTCCGGGCACCCGGCGCCGCGTCGGTCGAGGAACTGAACGACCGGCCGCTCAAGGTCGACTACTTGGCCGCGAGGTACTCGAAAATGCACCGCGGCATCGTGCCGCACGGTTACCACATCACGGCTGCCAACGTCGACGAGCTTGCGGACATGGACTTCGTGTTCCTCACCGCTGACCAGGGCATGGACAAGGCACCCGTCGTCGCCCGGCTCGAAGAACTCGACAGGCCCTTCATCGAAGTAGGCATGGGCGTGGAAAACGTCGACGGGGCCCTAACCGGGCTACTCCGCGTCACCACGTCCCTTCCGGGCCGGCGCAGCCACGTGCACGAGAACAACCGAATCCCGGAGGCTGGGGACGGACGGCCCGACGACTACGGCTCCAACATCCAGATCGCAGATCTCAACAGCCTGAACGCCATTCTCGCCGTCATGCGGTGGAAGCGACACCTCGGCCTCTATCACGACATGAAGAACGAGTGCTACACCACCTTCTCGTTCACCACCAACAGGATCGTGAACGCGGACACTCCATGAAGACCATCACGATCAGTCATGCCTTCGTCGAGTCGATCCCCAAGCCGATGCAGCCCAGAATGGTCTACATCAGCATCCGCTTCGCGATGGTCGGGCACTTGTGTTGCTGTGGCTGCGGCGAAGAGGTTATGACGCCTCTCAACCCGGTGCGCTGGCGGCTCGAATACGACGGCCGGTCCGTCAGCCTGCGCCCGTCGATCGGCAACTGGAGCCTGCCGTGCCGCTCGCACTACTGGATCATCAACAACTCCATCCAATGGGCGGAAGACTGGAGCGAGGCGAAGATCGCCCGCGCGATCAAAGCCGACCGTCGGACCCTTGACGAACACATCGAGTACGAAATGGTCGAGCGCAGTCCGGATCAGACGCCCGCACCTGGTTGGTTCGCCAAGTTGCGATCCTGGCTCGTGCGCAACCGATGACCCACGTACGTTGAAACACTGAAAAAGTGAACGAACCTGCTTGCCGATATCAGCAGTGCGGCAGTCATGCTGAGCACCTGCGACTCTACACAGAGCGCGCCAATGTGGCCTCGGGGCCGCCGACGCTTAGCCGACTGCGGCCTTCTGGCCCGGAGCCCGGAACCATATCGTCGTCGAACGCGGCGAGGTAGCGCTCGGCGTCCAACGCTGCCGTGCACCCGGAGCTGGCGGCGGTGATTGATGGCTTGGCGGTACGTGTGGTCGACGACGTCGCCGCACGCGAAGACGCCGGGGACGAAGAACTTGTTCCCCACCGCAGTTCCCCCTTTGGATGACCCACACGATGTTCCCGCTCTCACGACGCCCGGGCCGCAGCTCTGGTTGCCAGGGCGATCGAAAATTCTCAAGGCGACGGCCGAAGCAGCTTGGGTGGCGACAGACAGCCGACCGCCGGCGCCCCGCGCAATGCGCCAGCCGGTCCGGCAGCATCGGCTCAATTATGCGCGCCGCCTATCGCCTTAGACCTTGGCGACGTTGAAGGCGAAGGCCGCGTTCATGCCGGGGTGTGCTGACCGTCCGGCCCCGATGAAGGTGACAACCACCTGCTGGGCGAGTTGCTCAAGGCCAGGGCGTTTCGGCCCTGGCCCGGCGCGGCCCACCCCGATCTCAGAACAAGTAGCGACCGTGCACGGCCGACACGACCTGATCCCGGACCCGGTCGCTGACGGCACCGGGGCCACCGAAGATGATCACCGAACGGGTCCGTGTGGTCTCGGGGTCGGAGCCCATCATGCCGAGCACGTTTGCGGTGCTGCCGGGCAGCGACAACGGATCCGTGAGCAGCAGTGGCTGGCCCGTGCTCGCTGCGAACGCGCCGCCGCTGAGCGCGTCGGGGAAGTCGGTCCCGGTCGCGACGGCCGGATGCTCTGGGTAGCCCCACTGACCGGCCAGCTGGCTTGATGTCGCGTAGCGGTCCTTGCCGACGATCCCGTCAACGCAGGCGAACTTGGTGCGGTTGCGGTCATGCGCCGCGGGAAGCGACAGGAACGCCTGGACTGCAGGGCCGCCTACCGCCGTGATTGCGTTCGGATTCACGCAGTTGACGCCGCCGTTGGCGGCGATACGGCTGCTGATGTAAGCGGCGGTGCCCGGGTCGGTGAACGCCTCGTTGCCGTCCGACCTTCCCGACAGCAGGATGGCCGCGGGCTTGCCGTTCACGACCTCGGCTCCGTTGGACGCGTACGGCCCGGCGGCGAGGGCGTCCGCGAAGGTGTCGCCGGTGGCCAGGATGAGGTGGGCTGGATCTCCGAGCCCTAGGTGCGCGATCTGCAGCGCGGTCCCGAAGCGATCGGCGCCGCCGAACCGGACGACGTTGTACCCGAGGGACTTCAGCTCCTCCTCGATCGACGAGGAGACCGCGTTCTGTCCGCCGAGGAGGTAGACGGTGTGGTTGTGGTCGCCCGGGATGACCCGCTGGATCTCTCTGAGAGTCGCGGTGTCGAGCGTCTTCGGATCGGTGAGCAGCAAGGGCCCGCGTTTGTACGAAGCCAGCGGCACCCCCGCCAGAGCGTCAGGGAACTGGTCACCGCGTGCCAGGACGACCGCCTGTGCCGTCTCGTTCGCCAGGCCGTCAATGCTGTTCGCGGAACCCCAGCGAGCCTGCGACGCGGCGATGGCGGTCGCGTAGCGGTCCCCGCCTGCGACGCGGTGGACCACCGGGGTGGTGCCCACCGAAGGCGGCGGGCCCTGTGGCTCGGTGGCGGTGAACTGCTGGGTGGTCGACATCGTCGGGCCCCCCGCCGCGCCGTTGGCCCACAAGGTCACCGTGTATGTACCCGGCTTCCAGTAGGTGTGGGTCGTGGTCCAGGTCGGGGGGTAGAGCGTGTCACGGCCGCTGTTGTCGCCGAAGTCGATGACTTCATTGGCCGCTCCGGTGGTGCCGGAGGTGTCCACCTTCACCGTCATGGGGTCGCCCGATTCCGGCGACAACCGCAGGACCGGGACGACCGGCGTGGCGACGTAGGTGGTTGGACCCGAGACCGTCTCGATGATGCCGCCCCGGGCATCCAATGCTGTCACCTGCACCGTGAACTGTCCGGGCTGGGTGTAGACGTGCTGGATCTGCCCGGCCGACACCTGCTCGACCGACCCGTCGCCGAAGTCGTAGCGATAGGACGCCGCCTGGTACCACGAGCGTGATGAGTCCACGGTCACCAGGACCGTCCACGGCGGCGAACCGACAGAGGATGTCGTGCCCACTGGCTTCACATCCACGATGAAGCTGGGCATACCGCGCGTGAGCTCGACCGCACCGCGATCGCGCACCCCCGTGCCGGTGCCGGTGTTCGGCACAGTCGGGTCGTCGACCGCTGTATCGCCGTAGATGTCGGTGGGCGACTCGCCGACAGCGTTCTCATCAGCAGAATCGATGGGGACAGAGCCTTCTTCGGGACTGTAGAGGGGCGACGTGGCTGCAATTTTGGCGTCGGCCACGATGTCGTGCGCGCCGAGACCGGTCGCGGCGGTGAGTTCGGCCGCGGTCGAGAACTGCTCGCTGCCGACGACGTAATTGGCCCTCGGCGGGAAGGGGGCCACAGACGAGTACGGGTACACCACGTTGTAGTCCAGGTGCGTGGTCGTAGCATCCGCCACGGAGATCTGGGCCCCGCCCGACTGAACGCCGCCAGGGCAGTTCTGCTGCGGGTAGGGCGACAGCAGGTTGTTGTCCTCCACGATGTCATTCTCGACCGTCGTGTTCATCGCACCGCTTCCCAGCGCGATCCCGAACCCGCAGTTGCCTTCGATGGTGTTGCCGCTCACCGCCGCACCCGAAGTGCCGTCGACGAGCACACCCGTGCCGACGGCCCAGTCCTTCACAATGACGTCGCTGGCGATGGTGACGCCGGCGCCGTCGTTCTGAACCGTCACGCCGGTGGCATTGTGCACCACGAAGCTCCGAGTGACCTCGACGTTCGACGACCCCGTCACCGAGACACCCGCGCCCGGCCCGTCCAGGACCTCGAACCCGTCGACCACGACATCGTGCTGCCCCGCGACCGTCACCATTCCAGGCAGCGCTCCGTTCGCGGTAAGGCCCTTGCCTTCTATGACGGCGCGCTGTCCGTCGGCGAGCGAGGCCGACCTGATCGTGACCGGGTGCCCGGCAGTCCCAGACTTGTCGATGTTCACCTGCGCGGCATACGTGCCGGCGGCGACGAGTACGGTCGTCCCTGGCCCGGTTGACGGCGAGTCGATAGCAGCCTGGATGGTGCAGAACGGCGCTGACTGCGATCCTGCAGTCGCCCCCGTGTCGCCGCATACGGCGCTGCTAGTCGCGCCTATATAGACGACAGAGGCCGTCGTGTCGGCGTGCGCCGCCGAAACACTCAGCAATCCGAACTCCGCGGTCAGTGCTGTGATGCCGATGAGCGCTACGTGGCGCCGGGCCGAAGCGGTACGCGGCTTGGACGGCAAAGTGGAGACCCCCTGAGACGATGTGAGCATCCAGAGGATGCGGGCCGTTGAATCCCCACGTCAAGCACTAGTTCTTCTACGCTTTCGACAGGATGGGCGAAACGTCGTCGACGAGTGAACCAGGATGCACCAGTACTGAAACCGGCCTGTAGTCGATCTCGATGCTTTCCGAGCCTGCGTAACGACAGGCGCGCAGACTCCTGTGCTGGTCAGCAATTCGGTCACTGTCCCGGACCTGGGGTGATGCCGTGGGACGATCGGGTCTGTGGCTGTCGGTCTGCTATACCGGATCTTCGTGAACGTCCTGTCCTGGCTGGCGTTGCTGGCCCGATCGCAGGCGTCCAAGGACGCCGAGATACTGGTGTTGCGCCACGAGGTCGCGGTGCTGCGCCGGACGAACCTGAAGCCGAAGCTGGGCTGGACCGACCGCGCGGTCCTCGCGGCGCTGTCCAAGCTGCTGCCCAGGGCACTGCGTAGCCACCGGATCGTTACCCGAGCACACTGCTTCGCTGCATCGGCGTCTGGCAGCGGACAAGTGGCGCCAACCGAAGGCACCGGGCCGGCCACCTATTAGCGACGACCTCGTCCAGCTGATCCTCACCCTGGCTCGGGAGAACCGCACCTGGGGCGCGGTGCGGATCCAAGGCGAACTGCGCCGACTTGGACACCGCGTGGCCGCGGCCACGATCCGCAAAATCCTGCGCACCCACCGGATCCCGCCGCCGAAACACCGCGACGACTCCTGGCACACATTCTTGCGCGCCCAGGCCGACACTCTCCTGGCCACGGACTTCTTTCATGTCGACTGCGCGGTCACCCTCACCAGGCTCTACGTCGCGTTCGTTATCGACCACTCGACGCGTCGGGTCCACCTGCTGGGGGTCACCCGGTACCCGACCGCGGCCTGGGTCACCCAACTGGCCCGGGGCTTCACCGCCGACGTCGAAGCCGCAGGACACCGCTTCACCCACCTCATCCGGGATCGCGACGCCAAGTTCACCGCCGCGTTCGACGCGGTGTTCAGCGCGACCGGCATCACTGCGATCACGACCGCACCGCAAGCACCGAAGATGAACGCCATCGCCGAACGGTTCGTCGGCACCATGCGCCGGGAGTGTACCGACCGGATGCTGATCACAGACGAACGCCACCTTCGCATCGTCTTGGACCAGTACGTCGCGCATTACAACGCCGGCCTCAGCCACCAAGGCGACGGAATGAGCCTGCGCGCGTCAGACGACGACTCGAACGTGATCCCGTTCCCGGTCCAGACCGACCGGATCCGCCGAAAACGCGTCCTCGGCGGCCTGATTAACGAGTACGAGACTGCCGCACAACAGCCCTGGTCAACCCCAGTGGCCGAGTTCCTGACCACCACAGGCATGATCCACGAGTACCAACATGCGGCCTGACCTGGGTGGACGCCCTTTTCGGCAGGCGCAATGTCGCTTTGATCGTCTTGGATCGCGACGGGCAACAGAGTCCCTCAGGTTCCATGGCCCTGAACACGCCAACCGGGCGACACGACTGGCTACGCCCATCGCGATCACCCGGCTGCTTGTTCGTTACCGACCCACGCTCCTAGCGGCTAGTTCCAGGACCACTTCTGGTAGTTGTTGCCGTTGCAGGGGAACCACATGGCTACCCCGGCTTGCCCTCCGTCGAGGCACGTGTTGTAGTTCCGCGCCCAGTGGAAGTAGTAGTAGTTGCGGCCCCCGACGTTGCCCGCGTACTGGAAGGTCCACTGCTGCCAGTTGCCGGCGTTGCAGGGGAACTCCCCGTTGGACTGACCCCCGTCGGTGCACGTGCCGTACAGGTCGGACGGCTGGTAGGTGGAGCTGCTGGTGGACTGCAGGTCATGCCAGGTCTGGAACCCGTCGCCGTTGCAGGGGCTGACACTGAGGATGTTGTAGCTGCTGTCCAGGCACTCGGCTGTCTCCAGGTTGTACAGCGCGCCGTCGCGCCAGACCCCGGGCAGCTTCGGAGCGGAACGGTGCACCGGTGCGGTCGTGGTGGTATGCGAGGCTGCCGGCGAAGCCTGGGAGGCAGGTGCGGTCAGGGCGAGTCCGGTGATCGCCAGTGTGGTGGCTGCGAGCAGGCCCGCAGCCTTGCGGGTGAGGTTCATCAGCGTTTTCCTTCCTTCTTCGGCGTGGGCCGTGGGTGTCCCGCACTACAGGTCGATGTCGTCCTTCACGGGTGCTCCTTCGGCTCATCGCGTAGTGGTTGCCGGGCTCCTGCGGAACAGGGCCCGCACCTGCTATTCCAATGCACTAGTGAGCCGTTGGTAATTGTCCTTCGGTACACATCACGGCGTGGTAGCTCTCTGCAACAAGGCAGGCTTGCAACCGCGAGATGCTCAGCTTTTCGAGGATGCGTCCGACATGAGCCTTGACTGTCCGCTCACTCAGGCACAACACGCGGGCGAGGTCCTGGTTCGACGGGCCTGACCCCAGGAGCAGGAATACTTCACGCTCGCGACGCGAGAGTCGCAAGATCCGGTCGTGCAACGCTATGAGCCGTTCGATCCGGTCGAAGTGGCGGGTTTTGGGGCCGGCGGCGCACAGCGGACAGACTTCAAGATCAGCAGAGTGCATGTTCCCCCGTACGCTGTCATTGCCGATCAGGTGTGAGGCAACGTCGTGGTGCGTAGCAGAGATGAATGCCATCTTGGCTACAGGCCAGGGCAGCCTCTCGTTCGGAGTGTCCGGTTTAACAGCCGCATCGGCTGTCCCCGGATCAGGCGCCGCAGACGGACTCACTGGCGCCACACCGATACTGGCCACGACGTACCGGGTCTCACCGTTTGCAGCCGCCCTGGTTCGCCCGGCTCCATGCACCAGTACTCGTTGCTGGCGCCCGGCGACGAGTACCAGGTGATGACATCGGTTCCGCTGCCGCCAGCGCCGGAGACGTTCAGGTAGCCGCGCGGCGTGTTGTCGTTCGGGCCCATGGACTGGAAGGTCCAGTCGTGCAAGCAGCGGTTGACCGCTGGCGTCGGGTGGGCCGTGACCGCCTGTGCCGACGCGGCCGGCGCCCAGAGTGCGAGCGCCGCGGCTGCCGCGAAGGCGGCTGCGGTGACGCGGTTGAGTTTGCGCACGACGATGTCCTTTCGTCGTTTCTGGTGGTTCGGTGCAGTTCCTGTAGTTCGGGCTTCAGTTCCAGCCCGTGAACAGGTAGAAGCCCAGGTCACGGTTGCCGTCCCCGGAGACCCGGCGCGGCGGTGCGAGCGGGATGGCGCTGTACCACCTTGCTGGCGTTCGCGATGAGCATGTTTTCCCTTCCTCTGGTCGTGCGAATGAGTGCTGTCCCCAGGCGGAGACCTGGGCCTTGATGTGGTCCGCCCCGTGCCGGCCACGACTCCGGTGTAGCGCTGCTTCGTTGTCCGGTGTCGGCGGTTGGACACTGGACATCAGAGTTCTGACAACGAGAGGCGGCGCCGCGCGTTATGGTTCTGTGACCTGAGAGGGACGGGGGAGGTCATGCCGCGCATCGAGCAACCGCTGCCGGCGGACGGCGGGGTGCTGGGGGAGTTCGCCGCGGAACTCAGAAGGCTGCGACAGAAGGCGGGTACGCCGCCGTACCGCGAGCTCGCCCGCCGCGCGCTCTTCTCAGCCACCACCCTCGCCGACGCCGCCGGGGGACGCCGGCTGCCGAGCCTGCCGGTGGTCCTGGCCTTTGTCCGGTCCTGCAACGGCGACGTGCGCGAATGGGAATCACGCTGGCGGCTGCTCGCTGCCGAACTGGCGAGGGCGGACGGCCGAGAACCGGGAACGGACACCGACGACAAGTCCTGCCCCTACCTGGGCCTGGCCTCCTACGGTACGGGGGACGCCGACCGGTTCTTCGGCCGCGAGGTCCTGACCCGGCAACTCGTGGAGGCGGTCCGCACGCGGCGTTTCGTCGGCGTCGTCGGCGCCTCCGGCTGCGGCAAATCCTCCTTGCTGCACGCCGGGCTCCAAGCCTGGGCGACGCGTCCGGCCCCCGAAGGCCCACGATGGCGCTGCCTGGACTTCACTCCGGGCGCGCATCCGCTCCAGGAATGCGCAGCCCGGCTGGCATCCCTGTCCGGCGTATCGGCAGCCAGCCTCTTTCGCGACCTCCAGACGAGCCCGGAGGCGCTGCATCTCAGTGTCCTGCAGATCCTGGCCGCCGACCGGCCGGACAGCCAGCTGCTGATCGTGATCGACCAGTTCGAGGAACTTTTCACGCTCTGCACCGAGGAAGACCAGCGAGAAAGCTTCATCGCCGCGCTCGCCGGCGCCGCGAACGCCGGCAACAGCCGGGCCCGCGTGGTCATCGGGGTCCGCGCCGACTTCTACGCGCACTGCGCGCGCCATCCGGCGCTGGTGGACCTGTTGCAGGGCGCCCAGCTGCTGGTCGGGCCGATGACCGGCGAGGAATTGCGAACCGCGGTCAGCCGGCCGGCCGCCGGGGTCGGCTGCGCCGTGGAAGCGGCATTGCAGGCGCGCGTCGTGGCTGACGCCGCCGGGCAGCCCGCCGCCCTGCCGCTGGTGTCCCACGCGATGCGCGAGGCCTGGCGCCGCCGGCGTGGCAACACCTTGACGCTCGCCGGCTACGAGGCCTGCGGCGGCATCACCAATGCCCTGGCTCGGACCGCCGAGACCGCCTATACCGGGTTGCCGGGGAATCAGCAGCGGGTGGCCCGGCAGTTGCTGCTGCGTCTGGTCCGCGTGGGCCCGAACGAGGAAGTCACGAAGCAACGTCTGGACCGGCGCGAGCTGGACGCCGGAACCACCGAGGTCCTCACGGCGCTGGTCGGCGCCCGGCTCCTCGCCGTCGACGCGGACAGCGTGCAGATCACCCACGAGGCCCTGCTGTCGGCCTGGCCGCGGCTGCGGTCCTGGATCGAGCAGAACCGCGCCGGGCTGCTGGTCCGCCAGCAGCTCGTCGAAGCCGCCGCGATCTGGGCCGAAGCCGGCTGCGATCCCGGCCTGCTGTTGCGATCCGGCCGCCTGGCCCTGGCCGCCGAGTGGGCGGCGGGCCACGGCGACGACATCCGTGCCGCTCCGACCCTGAGCGGATACCTGTCCGCCTCGCGGCGCCGCGCGACCCTGGCCGCCAGGGTCCGGAAGCTGGTTGTCGCGACCCTGACCGCTCTCAGTGTCCTGACCATGATGGCGTCGGTGGTGGCCTTCGAGCAGCGCGTGGCGGCGAGGGCAGCGCAGAACCGGGTGGTCGCCGACGAGATGGCCGAGGACGTCCCCGCGCTGCTCAGCCAGGACGGCTCCATGGCCGCGCTCGTGGAGCTGGCGTCGTACCGAATCAGCCACGACGCCAACACCGGCACCGATCTGATGAGTACCGAGCACCAGCCACTCGCCCGGGTGCTCGACACGTCCTCCGACGAGGTGGGTGCCCTCGGATACAGCCGCGACGGGAAGGTTCTGGCCACCAGCGGCGGCGTCGACACGGACGGAAAACCTGCCGGAAAACACCTGGCTGCAGCCGGGAACCGCAACGAGGTCCGGCTGTGGGACGCAGGGTCGTCGGCGCCGCTGACCGCACCCCTGCTCGCCGACGAACCCATCAGCGGCCTCACGTTCAGTGCCGATGACAAGGTACTGGTCGGCTCCGGCGCGGCGGGGGTCCGGCTGTGGGATACGTCGGACCCCCGCGATCCCGCTCCGTTAGATATCTCGTCAACCGGCCTCGCCAGGAGCCAAGCGGTTTGCGCCTCGTTCAGCGCGAAAGGCCGCCTCCTCGCGACCGCGAACGGCGACGGCGTCGTCGACGTCTGGGATATGACAGACCCCTCCCGTCCGCGCTCGGTCAGCCGGTTTCCGAGCGGTGGCGGGGGTGTCACGTCGGCCATGTTCGTGCGCGACGGTCTTCTGGCCACGTCAGGGCCCGACGGTACCATCCGCCTGTGGGACCTGAACCATCCGCACAGCACACCCACGGCGCTGATTGGGAACGCGACTGACGGCAGCGGCACCAGGGCAGTCGCGTTCAGCCCTGACGGCACCGTCATGGCCCTCGCGGACAACGACTACACCGTCCGGTTGTGGAGCCTGGCCAACCCCGCTCGGCCGACTGCGCTCGGGCGGCCGCTCACCGGCTTCACCGGGGCCGTCGAGGCCGTGGCGTTCAGCTCAGACGGCGACGTCCTGGCCACCGCGGGCGCCGACCACGCCGTGCGCCTGTGGAACGTCGCCGACCCGGCAGCCGCGGTCGCGCTCGGCCAGCCGCTGACCGGGCACACGGACCCGGTCGACAAGGTCGCCTTCCGCCCCGGCGGCCGTGAACTCGCCAGCGCCGACGGCGGCGGCGCCGTGCGGGTCTGGACCCTGCCCGGCACCGTGCTGGTCGGCCACACCGCCCCCGTCACCGCGCTCGCCTACCGGCCGGACGGCCAGGTACTGGCCAGCGGCGGCGACGACGCGACGATCCGGCTCTGGGACGTGACCGACCCCTGGCATCCGTCGGCCCTCGGGGACGGGCCCCAGGCTGGCGACATGGGCACCGTGAGCGTCCTGACGTTCCGTCCCGATGGCGCGGTCCTAGTCGGCGGTTCGCAGGACGGCGCGATCCGGTTGTGGGACGTGTCAGAGCCCGCACATCTGCGGGCGATCGGCGCGCTCCAGACGGGATTCCAGGGCGCGGTGACCTGCCTGTCGTTCAGCCCTGACGGCCGAACCCTGGCGGCCTCCGCCCAGGACGGGACCGTGCGCCTGTGGGACCTCTCCAATCCGGCGGCCCCGACCACCGCGGCGTCGCCGCTGTACAAGTTCGCCGAGCCCGTCCACGTCCTCTCCTTCAGCCCGGACGGCAGCACGCTCACTGCGGGCGCCGGCAGCACGGTCCGGCGATGGCTGATGACGCGCGCCCCGCAACCCGTACTGTCCATGTACTCCTCGCTGGCCGGCGTGCCTGACGGCATGACGGACCTGGCCCTGAGCCCTGACGGGGACACGCTGGCCGCAGTCGGCCCAGACGCGGACATCGGCCTGTGGGACATGTCGGCGTGGGCCGCTCACAAACAGGCACCCCGGGAAGCGACGCCGACCGGCGACACCCGCGGCGTCACCGTCGTCGCCTTCAGCCCGTACCGCCACACGCTGGCCGGCGGTGCCGACGACGGCACCCTCCGGCTGTGGGACACCGCCGATCCGACCGAGGCCACACCGCGCGGGTCTCCAATCACCGGCCACAATGCGGCCGTCGACGCCATGGCGTTCAGCCCGGACGGCAGCTCGGTCGCCACTGCCGGCGACGACCACACCGTGCAGATCACGGTCCTGGACCCGGACGCAGCGGGGAGGAACATCTGCTCGATGACCGGCGGGGCGGCCGACCGGCATCGATGGCACCGATATCTGCCCAAGGTGCGGTACGAGGACCCTTGCCGCTGACTGGGCATTTCATAACGGCTTGCGGCCATATTCGCAGGTAGGTGACGTAGCCGAGTCGTCCACTCCGCCCTCGATGCCGGATTCCAGTCGGCGAAACCATAAAGAACCATAGGCTGGTTCGCCCGCTTGTTCTTCCGGATCGTGTTTGATTCGACTGGGTCCCGGACTCGCCGGATTCGCAGTTCCCTAGACCGAGGCACGGCCGATAGTAAAGCTCTGTCATGACCCGAGCCGGGCCTACCCGTCCGACGCCCGCTGGGTACTGATCGAGCCCACGCTGTCCGCTTGGCGCCAGGCTCGCATCCGCCGGGCACGCCAACGTCGGCACACCTCGGCCTGTCCGGCGCGATCCGCGGCGGACAAAAGATCCGCATCACTACCTGTGGTGGTCAGAAATTACTGACCAGCAGGGGCGATGAGCGGATACAAACGTCGAGGGCGCTCCCGAATGGCTGGTCGAGTACGCCGGTGCGATCACGGCCTGGCGCGATGGGCGCTCATCGGCATAGATGCCTGGCGGCATCGACCCAGGCGTCCGGCGTGCCTATGTGTGCTTCAGCTGGGTTGGCCAAACTTCGTGTTCGGGATCCCACCACAGCACGTGAAAGATATTCCCCACGCGGAAACCATACAGACGCCCCTTGCCGTTAGTCTGCAGCCGAGAGATCTGGGTCTGGTCCGACAAGTGGGCTAGTGCATCAAGGCGCTGAGATACCTGTTTGTTCTTCCGGCGGACATCGGCGATGTCGTAGTCGGCCCGGCTGCCCCCTGAACAGGTACCCGGCCCTGTAACGGCTAGTGTTCGAGTCGTCGGGCGATGGCGTTGGCGGCAGTGTGTAGGGCGTGGTCGGTGGTCGCCGGGTACAGGTCGAGGGTGACGGTGATGCTGGAGTGCCCGAGCATGTCGGACACGACTTTGGCCGGGACGCCGGCGTCCAAGGCCTGGGTGGCCGCGCCGTGGCGCAGGTCGTGCAGCCGGATCGGCGGCAGCCTGGCTTCGCGCACCAGGTGCTTGAAGGTGTCGGAGACGGCAGCGGGGTTCAGTGCGGCGCCGTTCGCGCCGGTGAACACCAGCCCTGTGTCGACCCAGGCAGTCCCCGCGGCTCGGCGCTCGGCGTTCTGAAGGCGACGCCAGGCGGTCAAGGCGTCGGTCACGGCCGGGGCGAGGGCGACGGTGCGAATGCTGGCGGCGGTCTTCGGCGGTGCTTCGATCGTGCGGCTGCCGACCTGGACCAGTTGGCGGCGGATGGCCGCCTCGCGGGCGTGCAGGTCGACGTCGTCCCAGCGCAGTCCGCAGGCCTCACCGCGGCGCGCTCCGGTGTACGCCAGCACCACGAACACGGCGTGCAGCCGGTGCTTCGTGATCCAGGTCAGAAACGTGCGGGTCTGGGCCGGGGTCCACACCATCACTGGCGACGGCCGCTGACCGGTCTCGCGCCATGCCCGCTCCCGGGCCGGGGTCCACTCCAGCGGCCGGGCACGGCGCGGCGCCGGGATTCGGACCAGCTTGGCGACATTGACCGCCACCAGTTCCCGGCGTACCGCCTCGGACAGCGCGGAGCGCAGCACCGCACGGATCCGCTGCACTGTCGCCAAGGAGGCCGGACGCCGGAACCCCGGCAGCGATGTCAGTTCGGCGCGGGCCGCTCGCGCGGCGACTGTGTCGTGTCGGGACCAGGCCCGCTTGGTTTCGGCGATGGCGGCGTGCCGCTCGGCGTTGTGTTGAGCGGTCTGCTCGGCGTCGGTGGTGATCCGGGCCAGCGCGGCGCGTACGTGCTCGGGGCGCAAGTCCTCCAACAGCAGCCCACCCAGCAGCGGCACCAGGTAGGTCTCGGCCAGGCTGCGATACGACAGAGCGGTGGCCGGGCGTAGGTCGGTGCGCTCATCTAGCCAGGTGCACAGCCACTGCTCGACCGTTATGGCCTGCACCGGGGGCAAGCCGCGGCGGATCCGGACCCGCACCTGCCCGACGTCCGGCAGCAGCCGTCCCGCGGCGATCGCGGCATGGACCGCCGTACCGATCGCCGCCCGCGCGGTGGCCGGATCGACAGCCAGCTGTGCGGCCTCCAGCAGCTTGTGGACCGTGGCCAGCTCTGTGCACGCCTCGTCGCGGGTGGCGAACCCGCCGCGCCGGAAGTACGACCGGCCAGACATCGCTGATACCGGGTCATCCAGCTGGAAGAACCACGAACCGTGGGTCGGACTCCAGAACCCGTCTGAGCCGTACAGCTGTGGACAACTCGCGCCCAACTGCCGACGCCGTACCCAACCGTCAGTCCCGCGCACCGGAACACCGTCCGTATCGAGGACGACTTGACTGCATCCACACCGCTTGAACACGATCCCGTCCACGACCAACCACCACCGCAACTGAGAGGAAATACCTTTCTATTCGGAAACGGATCCGGGTGGTAGCTGGTTCGACCGGGCCGGCGCCGCCATAGACGACACGACCCGCCACGGGGTGACACGCCTTGATAATCGGACTAGGCACGTTGCGGCACATTCCACGCTGGTTTGTGCCTCCGCGGCGCATCGCGACACGCCCTGGCACGCCACAAGTCGAAACGGGAGGCGGCGCGAACCGCACCTTCTGATTTGAAGACCGGAAATCAGATGGCCGATACCCACCTTGACCTGCGGTTTCGTGGCGAGGAAATTCGCGAGGAATGAACCCACGTCGAACCCACACTTAGGCATGTCGTGACTATGTCAACACTCAAACGGGCTATGGCGAACAGAAAACCCCAGGTCAGAAGCTTGACCCGGGGTGAATATCTGTGCGCACGAAGGGATTCGAACCCCTAACCTTCTGATCCGTAGTCAGAGAGAAACAGGGGGCTAGAGGTTCAAATCGCAGGTCAACGACATCGTA
>NZ_JBGCCM010000041.1:0-105575 GCF_041262085.1 Catenulispora sp. GAS73 | reverse complement strand
GTGGGCACCTTGAGGCCTCCGGCGGGCGCTCTACAGCGAGGGGGCGACCCGCGCGACCTGCTGTCTGGCGGCGGCCCGCGACTGGTCGGCTTCCTTCACGCTGTTGCCTGCGTCGCGCTGCTTGGTTGCGGTGTTGCTTGTGGTCACCGGGTTCTGGGTCCCTCGCCGCGTCGTCGCCGTAGACGGAACCAGCCCGGTCCGGTGGTGTCCAGCCGCATCGCTGCTGCTGTGGTCCGGCTCCGTCCGGCTGGACACCACCGGCCCGGCCAGGTTGGCAGAGCCCGCCGACGCGGCGAGGGACCCAGAACCAACACCCCGCATGGTCCGGTCGGACCCCCCCACCGCGCCACCGGTCAGGCTGGCCCGGCGCTCCGCGCAGCTCTAAGTGCGCCGCCGAGGCGTATCGCGCGTCCCGTACTTCCAGCCGGTCATGCATACCTCAAGCTGATCGTCGTCCAGTGGCTCTGGCGCGAGTGCGAAAGTCTCCCCGGCGGCCCGTGCGCGCAGTCCGTCGAGCATCACCGCCAGGTGGCGGCGCCAGACCTCTGGGTCGGCCGGGGCGGTGAAGTCGACTACGCCGACTGCTGAGATCAGCAGGACGCCGACGTCTGTTGCGGCCACATCTGGGCGTAGGTCGCCCTCGATCTTGGCGCGGTCGATCATCTCGTAGAGGGCCGGCTCCACCGTTTCGCGGACGACCTCCTCCTTGTCCAGTCCGCACTCTTCGAGGTACTTCTGGCGGGAGAGCATCAGGTCGCGGAGGGCCTTGTCGCGGCCCTGGGATTCCAGCATTGCCGTCATGAAGTGGACCAGGCCGTCCCAGGCGCGGGGGAGGGCCATGGATTCGGCGACGATGCGTTCGATGGAGTGGAGCATGTCGGCGAACAGGGCGTCGATCAGGGCGTCGCGGTTGGGGAAGCGGCGGTAGACGGTGCCGACGCCCAGGCCCGCTTCGTGTGCCACCTCGTCGAGTGATGCGTCGAGGCCGCGGTGGGCGAAGACCGCCTTCGCGGTGTCCAGGATGAGCTGCCGGTTACGTTCTGCGTCCCTGCGTAGCGGACGGCTCGCGGGCGGGCTCGGCACCGTTGTGGGTGTCGCCACCTCGGTCTTCGCGTTCGTCACGGCTCGCTCCTGCCAATGGCGGCGCCTCCCGGACGGAGGGCCAGGTGAATCTTAGACGCAGTTAAATGGAACACCTCTCTCCATGTGGAGGCAAGTCCTCCACATTGCTGCTACAGTCGATGCGGTAAGTGGAATAGGCACCTCCGGATGCAGGGGACGAGAACCATGGCAGATGTCACGACGGCGGGAGCGGGTGCGCAGACAGCCGACGCCCCGCCTTCCGCCTCCACCGACCCGCACCACGCCAGGCGCTGGTTCATTCTGGGGATCATCGGTCTGGCGCAGCTGATGATCGTGCTCGACGTGACCATCGTGAACATCGCGCTGCCGGATGCGCAGAAGGCGCTGGGCTTCTCGAACGGTGACCGGCAGTGGATCGTCACCGCCTACTCCCTGGCCTTCGGCAGTCTGCTGCTGCTGTTCGGCCGCGTGTCCGACGTCATCGGTCGGCGCGCCATGTTCCTGATCGGCCTGATCGGCTTCGCCGCGGCCTCCGCGCTGGGCGGTGCCGCCCCGAACTTCGAGATCCTGGTCCTGGCGCGGGCGCTGCAGGGTGTCGCGGGCGCCATGCTCGCCCCGGCCGCGCTGTCGCTGCTGTCCACGACCTTCACCGAGGCCAAGGAGCGCGCCACCGCGTTCGCCGTGTTCGGCGGTATCGCCGGTTCCGGCGCCGCGATCGGCATGCTGCTCGGCGGTGTGCTGACCGAGTTCCTGAACTGGCGCTGGACGCTGTTCGTCAACGTCGGCATCAGCGTGATCGCGATCGCCGGCGCCGCCGTCCTGATCCCGCGGCACGAGCGCAGCGCCGATCGGCCCTCGCTCGACATCCCCGGCACGGTCCTGGTCTCGGCCGGCCTGTTTGGCATCGTCTACGGCTTCGCCAACGCCGAGTCCCACCCGTGGAGCGCCCCGGGCACGTGGGGCTTCCTGGCCGCCGGCGTGGTGCTGCTGATCGGATTCACCTTCTGGCAGACCCGCAGCAAGAACCCGCTGCTCCCGCTGCGCGTCATCCTGGAGCGCAACCGCGGTGGCTCCTACCTGGCGATGTTCCTGACCGGCATCGGCATGTTCGGCGTCTTCCTGTTCCTGAACTACTACCTGCAGGAGATCCTGAAGTACTCCCCGGTGATGACCGGCGTCGCCTTCCTGCCGATGGTCGCCGCCCTGATGATCACCGCGACGATCAGCACCACCCAGCTCTACCCGCGGATCGGCGCGAAGATCCTGGTCTTCGTCGGCATGCTGCTGGCCGGCGGCGGGATGGTCTGGCTCACCGGCATCAGCCTGAACTCCAGCTACGTCTCGAACATCCTCGGCCCGATCGTGGTCGTCGGCATCGGCATGGGCGCCATCTTCGCCCCGGCGATGAACGCCGCGACCTCCGGCGTGGAGGCCCACGACGCGGGCGTCGCCTCGGCGATGGTGAACACCGCGCAGCAGATCGGCGGCTCGATCGGTACCGCGCTGCTCAACTCGCTGGCCGCCACCGCGCTGACCAACTACCTGGTCGGCAAGAACGCCGGGAGCCCGGTGGTGCAGGCGAACGCGGCGATCCACAGCTACGTGGTCGCGTTCTGGTGGGCCGCGGCGATCTTCGGCGTCGGCGCCTTCATCTGCGGCCTGATCCTGAAGGCGGGCAAGCCCGACCCGGCGGACCCGGACGCGGCTCCGGCGATCCACGCCTAGTGGTTCGGAACGCGTAGCAGTACGCGAACGAAAGGCGCGGTCAGGCGGTTTTCACCGCCTGACCGCGTCTTTTGCTGGTGGTGCTTAGCCGACGACCTTCGGGCCGAGGGTGTTAAGCGCCTTCTGGACCAGCGCCTGGGCGTTGTTGCTCAGGTTGGAGTTCGTGCCGTTCACGACCCACGACGAGCCGGAGAAGATCACCACGGTCACGCCGTTGTCCACGCCGCCGGTGGTGCCGCTGCTCGGGATGCCGAGCAGCGAGGCCGCCTTCACGGACGCCTCGCCCAGTTCGCGCGAGTCGTTGGACGAGGTGGTCTGGGAGTTCCCGGTCTGGGTGTCACCGAAGATCGCGCCGATGACCTTGCTCTTGTAGAAGACCAGCGCGAACTGCCGGCCCGAGATGCCGTGCTCCTTGTAGAAGAAGTGCGGGCACGGGGTCTTCTTGTCCCAGCAGTCGTCGCCCAGCACGAAGTACGGCACGTGGTGCGCGCCGAGCTGCTTGCCGTTGCTGTCCTGGAACGTCGTCTGGCCCTGGTGGTCGGGGTCCGGGTCCGGGTCGCTGCCGTCGTCGTCGATGGCCATGCTCGACGAGTAGGCGTAGACGCCGGTCGCGACCTGGTACACGTTCACGTTCATGGCCCGCGTCATCGTGTTGATGTGGGGCTTGGTGTTGACCTTGGTCGAGCTGGTCGAGTGGCTCTTGACACCGGCCAGGACCTGGGCGGCCGTGTACGTGGTGCCCGCGGCGACGGGCTGCGCCGAGACGGTGTGGGTGGTCGCGGCGGCGTGGGGGACCGCGGCGTGCGCGTTCGCGACGGCGAACTGGGTGGCGAGCGCGAGAGCTCCGGCGGATGCCAGGACTATGCGCATTCGGGTCGACGACATGGGGTGGTGGCCCTCCTCTTCTCGTCAGTAAAGTTTCCTAACGAGAATCGAAGCACCAGTGCGCCCGGTTGCGCAATCATCCACCACTTGATCATCTTTAATTTACTTTTATTTGGTGCGGGCGGGAATTTCGCGATCTTGCTGGGGAATTGATCTTCGACGCGTGATGGCGCATCCGGAGAACTTCGGCGACCTGCCACCGGCGACGCTGAACCCGGACGACATCGCCGCCACCGCGTGGGAGATGTACTCGGCTCGGGATCGGGCCGAGGAGGTTCTCAGTGTTCTGAGTTGAGCTTGCGGCGGAAGCCGGCCACGTAGCGGCGCTGCCACGGCGTCTCCACGGCGTGCCGGTCATAGTGTTCTCGCACGTAGGCCACGGCCGATTCCGGCGGCACACCATCGAGCACCGCGATACACGCCAGCGCGGTCCCGGTGCGTCCGCGTCCGCCGGCGCACGCGACCTCGACGCGTTCGGTCTCGCAGCGTTGCCAGGCTTCTAGAAATCCCTCGCGCGCTGCCGACCGGTCTGCCGGGAGACGGAAGTCGGGCCAGCGGATCCACCGGCTTTCCCAAGCGACTTCTGGCGGCGTTTTGCCCAGCAGATACAAGGCGAAGTCCGGCTCCGGGCCTTCGGGTATCGGGCGGCTCAGGCCGCGTCCGCGGAGCAGTCGGCCGGAGGGCAGGCGGAGCACGCCGTCCGCCGCCGGATCCCAGTGTTCTGCCATAGCGCGATGCTACGAGAACTCATCGCCGGTCGTGCGCACGTCGAGCACGGTGCGTAGCAAGCCTCTGCCGTCGAGTACTCGATACGGTAGGTCACTGGTGATGTACGGAGCGCCACCCGGTCGCCGTGGTCAGCCCGCGGACGGTGTCGCGCCGCATCCGGTGTGCCGGTGCTCACAAGTGAGCGTCAGTCCTCGAATAATGAGGAGGCTTCACGTATAGTGGATTCTTTGTGCGCCGTCGAGGGCTCTCGGCGGCCGATGCACGGGGAGGTGTGGCGGCCCTGAAAGCGCTGAAGAAGCCGGAACGCCACGCGGCCCGGCAGGCCTGGAGGCTGCCCGGCAGCGATCTGGAGCGGATGTTCACGCTGGTGCGCGAGGTCGGCCAGGTGGAGCTGAAGTTCACCGTGGCCGAGGAGTCCCATGACGCGGTGCGCGCGCTGCTCGGCGTCGGAGTCGAGCGTGTACGGAACGTGTACTACCTCGACACGCCGGACCTGACGTTGCGCCGGCACGGGGTGCTGGCGCGCGTGCGCGGCGGGGAGCGTCCCAACGACTCGGTGGTCAAGCTGCGGCCGATAGATCCCGACCGGGTCCCGACCGCCATGCGCCGGTGCGAGGACTTCAGCGTCGAGGTGGACGTGACCCCCGACAGCTTCGTCTGCTCCGGGGCGCTCAAGCAGCGCCTGGGCCGAACTTCCGTCGAGCGCGCCGTGGAGGGTCGCAGCCGGCTGCGGACGCTGTTCTCCGATGACCAGATCGCGCTGATGGACAGCCGGTTGTCCGGCCGCGTCACCATCGACGAGCTGGATGCGTTGGGCCCGGTCGAGGTGCACCGCACCCGGCCGCGCGACGGCGAACCGGGTGACGGTCTGGAGCTTCAGGAGTGGATGTATCCGGACGACTCGCGGCTGCTGGAGGTGTCGACCCGGTGCACGTCGACGGATCTGCTGCAGACCGCGCTGGATGCGAAGGCGTTGCTGGACCTGCACCGGATCACGCAGTCGGGCCCGTGTCCGACCAAGGCCGACACGACGTTGGACTACTTCACGCGGCAGTGAGGCGCCTAACGCGGTGCCGGCACCGGCACCGGCACCGCGATCGCCGGCGTCACCGGTTCGCCTTCGGCAGCGCCAGCGTGGCCAGCGTCGTGGCCGCCAGCAGCGCCACCGCGATCAGCAGGCTGAGGTGCATCCCGGTCACGAAACCGCCGTGCTGCGCGACCAGCGCGCCGAACCCGGCCACCGCGAGCGCCCCGCCGGTCTGCCGGAACGAGTTGAGCACGCCGCCGGCCAGGCCGGCCCGCTCCGGCGCGATCCCGCCGAGCATCATCGCGGTCAGCGAGGGCACCGCGAAACCGAGGCCGCCGGCCAGCGGCAGCAGCAACAGCGCCAGGGCGGTGGCGCTCGTGTGGACGTTCACCACCAGCAGCATCAGCAGTCCGACCGCGCAGGCGAGCTGCCCGACGAGGACCGGCATGCGCGCGCCCCAGCGGCCGGCGGCCCTGGCGGAGAGCAGGTTGGTGACCGTGCACAGGACGGCGGTAGGCACGAAGACCAGCCCGGCGCCGACCGCGGAGCGTCCCAGGATGTCCTGCGCGAACAGGCCGAAGACGAAGATCAGGCCTTGGTACGCGGCGTTGATGACGAAGCCGACCGCCAGGCAGACCGCGACGACCCGGTCGCGCAGCAGCCCCAGCGGCAGCATCGGCTCCCTCGTCCGGCGCTCGACCGCCACGAACGCGCTCATGGACACCAGCGCCACCAGCAGACTCCCCCAGGACTGCGGCCGGCCGAACCCGGAGGCGCCGCCGGAAATGACGCCGTAGGTCAGCGCGGCCAGGCCCAGGATCGCGGTGATCTGGCCCGGCAGGTCGAGCGGGGCCGGACGCCGCACGGAGCGCTCGGTGCGGCGCATCGCGGCCAGGATCACCAGACCCACCGGCAGGTTCAGGAAGAAGATCGAGCGCCAGCTCACCGAGCTGGTGAGAGCCCCGCCGAGGATCGGGCCGACCGCGGTGGCGGCGGCGCCGGCCATCGTCCACCGCGCGATGGCGGCGGCGCGGGCCCTCGCGTCCGGGAACGCCTGGCGCACCAGCGCCAGCGAGGACGGCAGCATCAGCGCCGCGGCGCTGCCCTGCACGAGGCGGGCGACGATCAGGAAGCCGAGGTTCGGGGCCAGACCGCAGGCCACGGAGGCCAGGGTGAAGGCCGCGGCGCCGCCCGCGTACAGGCGGCTGGCGCCGAGCCGGTCGGAGAAGGCGCCGGCGGACAGCAGGAGCGCGGCGAACATCAGCGTGTAGGCGTCGACGATCCACTGGAGTCCGGCCGTGGAGCCGCCGAGGCCGCGGCCGACGGCCGGCAGGCCGACGTTCACGGCGGAGGTGTCGACGGCGATCATGACGAAGCCGAGGAGCGCGGCGAAGAGGGTGAGATTCGGTGAGGTGGTGCGGGGTGTGGCGTTGTTCGTGTGGCTCCGATCGTGCGTTCGGTCTGTGTCCTGCGCGCGCTGCGCACGCTGCACGTCCTGCGTGTTGCCGACGGTAGGCATTGGTGGCCCCTCCCTCGCGGCCGGCCGGTCTGACCGCCGCGGACCCACCGTCGCAGGACCGGTGCGAGGCAGGCAGACCGCGCTGTTCCAGGCTGTGACAGCGGGGGGTGCGACAGGGCCCCTCTCGCGCCTTCCATTCGTGCGGCGGCGTTCGGCACACTCGGGATCATGACCGAGCAGCCTCCCGAACTCGGCAGATTCCTGCGCGCCCGAAGGGCCGGCGTCGCCCCGTCCGACCTCGGCCTGCCGCTCGGCGCGGGCACCCGCCGCACCCCGGGCCTGCGCCGCGAGGAGTTGGCGGCGCTGGCAGGCGTCAGCATCGACTACTACATCCGCCTGGAGCGCGGCAAGGAGACCCGGCCGAGCCCGGCCGTCGTCGACGCGCTGGGCCGGGCCTTGCGCCTGGACGCCGAGGAACTCGCGTTCCTGCGCGAGCTGGCGGCCCAAGCCGCACGCGGTGGCGCCCGCTCCCGTCCGGCGGCGTCGACCTCGCGCACGGTCCGCCCGACCCTGCGGCGCCTGCTCGAAACCGTGCGCCCCTGCCCGGCCTACGTCCTGAGCCGCACGAACGACATGCTGGCGGCGAATCCGAGCGGCCTGGCCCTGACCCCCGGCATGATCGACTACCCCGAGAAGCAGCGCAACACCATCCGCTACACCTTCCTGCACCCCCAGGCCCGCTCCCTCTGGCCGGACTGGGAGGTCAAGGCCCGAAGCTGCGTCGCGCACCTGCGCGCCGTCGCCGGCAGCGACCCCGACGACCCCGAACTGGCCGCCATCGTCGGCGAACTCGCGGTCAAGAGCCCGGAGTTCAGCCGCATGTGGGAGCGCTACGACGTCCGCCGCGTCGGCAACGGCCAGAAGACCTTCCTGCACCCCACGGTCGGCACGATGACGCTGAGCCACGAGGTGATGGAGATCAACCGCATGGAAGGCGGCCGCATCGTGGTCTACAGCGCCGAACCGGGTACCGCCGACTACGACGCGATGGTGCTGCTGGACATGGAGGGCGCCGGCCTGCTTGAGGGCACCGGCGGCGCGAGGGGTCTGAACGCCGACGCCGAGCAGGACGCTGACGTCGAGCACGGCCGGAGCCTGTGACGGCCGGACGGTTTCGCTGAGCGGGGACAAGCGGTTCCCACCGCGACAGCCGGGCGTCAACATGCTGCCTCTCCACCACGCTTGACCTCGGCGCGATACTGCTATCCATGGAGCCCGCTCGCTTGGGACCGCTACACCGCGACCTGGCCCATGCGGTGCGCATGGGGCCCTTCTCCGCGACGCTGCATCTGGCCATCGAGGCCAGCGGGCTGACGCTCGATCAGGTGCGCGCGGAGCTCGCCTCCCGTGGGGCGTTCGTGTCGATGGCGACGTTGAGTTACTGGCGGCGGGGGCTGAGTCGGCCGGAGCGGCCGGAGTCGTTGAACGCCGTGCGGTTGCTGGAGGAGGTTCTGGGGCTCTCGGCCGGTGCGCTGAGCGGGCAGCTGGGGCCACGGCGGCCGCGGGGGCGGGCGGCGGTGCGGCGGGAGTCAGGGCTCGACGTCGTCGACGCGTGGGGCGCGCACCGCGAGTACGACGACCTGCTGCGTGGCCTGGATCCCGCCGGGCGCCTGGAGCTCACGCGCCTGTCCACGCTCGACCGCTACAGCCTCGGGGCGGATCGGCGGGAGCAGTCGCTGTCGACGTGCCAGGTCGTGCGCGCCGAGGCCGACGACCTGAGCCGTATGACAGTGCTCTACCGCACCTACGACCCGCCCTCGCCGTCGCCGGTCCTGACCGCGCTGCACGGCTGCCGCGTCGGGCGCGTGCGCATCGCCGCCGACAGCGGCTTCGTCGCCGCCGAGCTGCTCTTCGACCGGGTGCTGCGCCGGGGCGACACCGCCGTCGTGGACTACGAGCTCACCGGCCTGTCCCCGACGCCGCCCACCGAGACCGACTTCTACCAGCGCTTCTTCCCTTACGCCACCGCGATGTACGTCCTGCGCGTCCAGTTCGACCCCGCGAGGGTCCCGGCGCGCTGCGTGCGGTACGAGCGGCGCACGGAAGCCGCGCCCGACCAGGGCGTCCGCGAAGTCTGGGTCGGCGCGACCGGCCAGGCCCACGTCATGGCGACCGACGTCCCGCCGGGCGTCGTCGGCCTGCGCTGGGACTGGGGAGCGGGCCTGAACGACGCACCGTCGATACGTCGTGCAGACCCGTCCGGTCAGTGACCTCCGGTCCTGTCCCGCAGCAGGGCGGCTCCGCAGTGCCCTGAGACAGGAGCCGTCAGGGCGAATCAGAATCCATACACGGTGTCTCCAAACGTCGTCGTGCCCGAACCGCCGCCGGAATCGGTGGCGGTGACGGTCACCTGGTAGGTGCCCGCCGTCGTGGGGGTGCCGGAGATGTCGCCGGACGAGCTGATGCTCAGCCCCGGCGGCAGGCCCTTGGCGCTGAAGGTCAGCGGCAGGTTCTTGCTGTCCGAGGCCCGGATCTGCAGGTCCGGGGACTGGAATCCGACGAACCCGAACTGGTCGCCCGGATTGGACACCGTGACGGTCCCGCCGCCCCCGGAGCCCTTGACGGTCAGCGAGTACGTCGCCGAATGCGTCGTGCTCCCCGCGGTTCCGGTCACGGTCACCGAGTACGTCCCGCTCGGCGTGGAGGCCGAGGTGCTGATCGTCAGCGTCGAGTTGCTGCCGGCGCTGACCGACGCCGGGCTGAAGCTCGCCGAGGCGCCCGACGGCAGGCCCGACGCGGACAGCTGCACCGTCACCGCCGAACCGGCTGTGACCTTCGTCCCGACCGTGGCCGTGGCCGACGAGCCCGCGTTCACCGACCCCGACGTCGGGCTCAGCGACACCGAGAAGTCGTTGCTCGGCGGCGGCGGAGTGCTGCCCGAGGCGAAGCCGGCGACGCCGTTCGGCGTCCCGACACCGGTCGGACCGTCCCAGCCGGTGCCCGCGTTGCAGATCACCGTGCCGCACGAACCGTTGCTGCCGGAGGTGACGTCGTTGAACTTCGCCTCGTTGGCGTACACGTACGACACGCCGTTGTCGCCGGAGGCCGGAGCCCCGGCCTGCGCCCACATCGCCGAGATCAGCGGCGTGGCCAGCGACGTGCCACCGTACTCCAGCCAGCCGGACTGGCCGTACGTGTCATAGACCGCCAGGCCGGTGTTCGGGTCCGCGTCGGCCGAGACGTCGGCGCTGGCGCGGTTGTCGCAGTCGGTCGTGACGTTCTGCTGGTACGCCGGCTTGGCGAACAGCGACGAGCAGCCCGAGCCGCCGCTGCTCCACACCGACTCCGACCAACCGCGCGAACTCGAAGCCTTGCTCAGCGAGGTCCCGCCGACGGCCACCACGCTCGGGAAGGTCGCCGGGAACTGGGCGTTGGACCCGGACTGGGTCCCGTTGTCACCGGTCGCCGCCGCGATCATCACGCCGGGGTGGTTGTAGTGCGAGTCCAGACCGGTGCTGAAGTTGCTCTCGGCGTCGGAGTAGCTGTTCGACACGAACTTCGCCCCGAGCTTCACCGCCTCGTCGACGGCGGCCCCCAGATCGGTGTCGTTGTTGGAGTTCGCCTCCACCAGCAGCACATGGCACCCGGGGCACGCGGCGCTGACGGCGTCCAGGTCCAGCGTGATCTCCACACTCCACCCGGAGTCCCCGGTGGGGTAGTTGCCGCCGCCGCTCTGGTCCACCTTCGTGAAGCACCCGTTCGCCGTGGTGCACGCCGGCAGGCCCCACTGCGCGCGGTACGTCCCCAGGTCGCTCTCGGCGTTGGGGTCGTCGTAGGCGTCGACGATGGCGACCGTCTGCCCACTGCCCGGGTTGTTCCCCAGGTTGTACGCGGACTGGATGTCACCGGGCCCGAAGCCGGTCGGAGCCGCCGGCCGCGCCCCGGGCCGCGCCCCACCGCGTACCAGCTGAAGCGCATTGCAATGCGCATGCCCGGCAGGCGCGCTGGTACAGGCGGCGGGAACGATCCGCGGGGCCGAAGCCGCTTCGGCCGGCGCCACATAAGCCATGGCCACGGCGGTGGATACGGCCGACAGCAAGGCGCCGGCCACGAGTATCCGCCTCATGTGTTCTCCTCTCGCACCCCGCCGGCCGCGTTGTTCGCAGCCTGATTCCGGGGGTTGAGAGGGAGTGTGGAGAAGGGTGGGGACGGCTGATAGACCGGTTCACAGTGCCTCTGGCGGGCGGTTTCAATTCCTTGAATTGAGATTGAAAACGGGTCCCGCCGTCACGACGCCTGCCGCGCAGCGCGCTCCCGCACCAGCTCCTCAACGGCGCTCGGCAGCGTGGTCTCGAAGTCGATCAGCTTCACCCACGTGGGGGTCACCACGATCCGCACCATCCCGTCGTAGAGCGAGCGCACCTCGGCCTCCCACTCGACGCGCTGCTCGGGCGTCATCTCGTAGCTGCCGTTCATCTGCAGGTACTCCTCGGGGATGCCGTCAACGACGTCCAGCTCGACGCTCCCGCGGATCAGCAGGATCTTCGGCGGGTGCGACTCGGTGTCGATGGTCAGCGCCACCTGCGGATTCCGGCGCAGCGAGGGCAGCTTCGGGGCGTTCTTCGTCGTGCACATCACGATCTGCGACCCGTTCCAGGTGAACGCGATCGGCACGTTGCGCGGCGTGCCGTCCTTGGCGACGTAGGCCAGGCGGGTCAGGTCGCGGGCCAGCAGCTCCTGGCTGAGCGGACGGCTCAGGATCTCGGTGATCTCGTGCTGCTCCATGGTCTTGCACTCCTCTGTGCCGATGTTCCGCTGTCGTCGAGCCGGCCGGTCGGCTGCTCGCATCCCGGGGACGGAGCCGACAGGCCGGTCTCGACAACAAACGACAACAGGCGGGGAGAAGTTTTCTAGATCTTTTCGGCCCAGTTCCGCTTGAGGAAGGCGCCAGTGGCGTCCAGGGCCTCGTTCGCCTCGTCGAGCATCACGGCGAAGCTCTGGAAGACGTGCGGGACCTCTGGCCAGACCTGCAGCTCGACCCGCACGTCGTGCTCGGCGGCGCGCGCGGCCAGCCGGACCGCGTCGTCGAGCAGGATCTCGTGCGAGCCGACCTGAATGAGCAGCGGCGGCAGACCGCTGAGGTCGGCGAAGATCGGGCTGGCCAGCGGCGTGGCGCGGTCGCGGTCGCCGAGGTAGTCCTGGGCCCGGACATGCAGCGCCCGAGGCGTGAGGGCCGGGTCGAGCGCAGCCTTGCTGGTCACGCTCGCGCCCGACGCCGACAGGTCGGCCCACGGAGAGAACACCGCCGCCGAGGCGGGCAGCGGCAGGCCGGCGTCCCTGGCCGCCACCAGCGTGGCCGCGACCAGCCCGCCGCCCGCCGACTCGCCGACGAACGCGATGCGCTCGGCCGGGACGCCGGAGTCGAGCAGACCGCGGTAGGCGGCCAGGGCGTCATCGAGGGCTGCCGGGAACTGATGCTCTGGAGCGAGCCGGTAGTCGACGGACACGGCCCGCGCCCCGGCGCGGCGCGCGACGTCCGCCGCCAGGCCGACCAACTCGCCCGCGGTTCCCACCGCGTACGCGCCGCCGTGCAGGTAGAGGATCACAGCGCTCGGATCGAGGTCCGGCGTCTCGACGATCACCACCGGCACGCCGCCGAGCTCGTCCTGCCTGGTTGAGACGTCCTCGGGCAGGGGGACGGACGTCATCATCTCGTGGAAGATCGCGCGCTGTTCGGCGACGTCGCCGCCGAGGTCGAGGGGGCCGTGCCGCAGGAGTTCGTCGAGGGCTTGGCGCTGTTGCTGGGTCATATTAAACGGACGATATCTTCCACTTAGCCGCGCGTCAACGTCCTGCCGATGAACGCCGGTGAACGCCGGTGAACGCCGGTGAACTCGGTGAACGTTCTGACAGACCGGCCCGATAGCCTGGCGCCGCTGCCGCGACCGCCGAGAGGGGGAGGTCCCCACGCCCAGACGACAAGCGTTCACCAACTCATCCGGTGTCAAAGCCGTCCTCGGCGCGGCCGCGGACGCCGAAGCCGTCATCGACGAGATGCACGCGGGCGAAGAACGCCGCCACCAAGACGTGCGCGAGGCCTATCAGGCCTCGCACGCGGTCGCCGTCCTCGGTCGCCTCCGCGCCATACCGATCGAGCGCCTCAGAGACGTCACCGGCGCCCGCCTGCCGGTCACGAAGCTGGAGGAGGCAGGCTACAAGTCAATCGCGGACCTGCTGGAAGCGACGCCGGAGCAGCTGCAACACGTGCCGGGGATCGGAGCCAAGGGCGCCGAGCGCACCGTGGACGCCGCCCGCCGGATCTCCGACGCCGCGATGTCCAACACCCACGTCACCGCCGACATGGACCTGCGGGTCAACGACGCCGCCGCGCTGCTGGCCGCGCTCTACCGGGTCCAGACCGCCGACCGGGTGCTGGTCAAGGTCCGCGAGCCGGCCAAGCGCATCGGCGGGGCGCTGTCGACGCTGGCGACCGCCGCCAAGCCGCTGAGCAGCCGGATGCGCCGCGCCCTGACCGGCCGCACGCGCCGGGAGCAGGCGCAGGACGCCGTCGATCGGCTGGCCGGGCTGCTCGCCGACCCGCAGACGAACCAGGACCTGGACCGGATCCGGGCGGCGAACGAGAAGCTGCGCGGGGTGAAGCCGCCGCGGCGCAGTACCGTCCGCACCGACTTCGAGAAGCGCTCCGCCGACTACTTCAGCACCCTGAGCCGCATCGCCGGCGCCCGGGTGAACGGTGAGGCGGCGCGCGGGTTCCTGCCGACCAGCCTGGCCGACCGGATCGCCGTGCAGAAGCTGGACGAGACGCATCTGCGCGTCTCGCTGCGGGCCTACCAGGCGTTCGGGGCCCGGTTCGTGCTGGCCCAGGAGCGCGTCGTGATCGGCGACGAGATGGGCTGCGGCAAGACCGTCGAGGCGATAGCCGCGCTGGCGCATCTGCGGGCCGAGGGGGCCAAGCACTTCCTGGTGGTCGTGCCCGCCAGCGTGCTGATCAACTGGCTGCGGGAGGTGCGTTCGCACAGCGCGCTGCGTCCCTTCCGGCTGCACGGACCGGATCAGGAAGCTGCGAAACGCGCCTGGCTGTCCGGCGGCGGCGTCGGCGTCACCACGTTCGAAGCCCTTCCCAATCTGGATCTGCCGCCCCGGACGAAGATCTCGATGCTCGTCGTCGACGAGGCGCACTACGTGAAGAACCCCAACACGCTGCGTTCGCAGGCCGTGCGGGCCTGGACGGATCGCGTGGACCGCGTCCTGTTCCTGACCGGCACGCCGATGGAGAACCGCGTCGAGGAGTTCCGCAACCTGGTCGGCTACCTCCAGCCTGAGCTGGTCGGATCGGTCGGCGAGATCGACGCGGTCGCCGGATCGGAGGCGTTCCGCAAGGCCGTCGCCCCGGCCTACCTGCGCCGGAACCAGGAGGACGTGCTCTCCGAACTGCCCGAGATGGTGCAGATCGAGGAGTGGGAGGAGTTCGGCGCCGAAGAGGAGGCGATCTACCGGGACGCCGTCGCCGCGCGGAACTTCATGGCGATGCGCCGGGCCGCTTATGCCTCGGGCGACGCGGGCACGTCGGCGAAGCTGCGGCGCCTGGTGGAGATCGTTGACGAAGCCGAGGCGAACGGCCGGAAAGTGGTCGTCTTCTCGTACTTCCGCGATGTCCTGGACACCGTGTGCCGCGCCCTCGGCGACCGCGCAATCGGGCCGCTCACCGGCTCCATGCAGCCGCAACAACGGCAGGAGTTGGTCGACGAATTCAGCGCTGCCAAACGGCACGCCGTGCTGGTCAGCCAGATCCAGGCCGGCGGCGTCGGGCTCAACATGCAGGCCGCGTCCGTGGTCATCCTGTGCGAGCCGCAAGTGAAGCCCACCCTGGAGACCCAGGCGATCGCGCGGGCTCACCGCATGGGCCAGATCCGCCGGGTCCAGGTGCACCGACTGCTGGTCGCCGACAGCGTCGACCAGCGGATGCTGGAGATCCTGGACGCCAAGTCAGGGCTCTTCGACGCCTACGCGCGGCGCAGCGAGACGGCCGAGACGATGCCGGAGGCCAAGGACCTGTCGGACGCCACGACCCGGGGACGCCTCATCGACGCCGAGCAGAAGCGGCTCGGGCTGACGGAGGCTAAGTAGCCGACTTCTCTGCTGACTTCCTAGCCGACTTCAGGGCAGGCCGGCTGGCTTCGCCTGCCGACGCGGCGAGGGACCCAGAACCAAACCCCACATGGTCCTTCGGACCTCCTCACCGCGCCGCGAGTCGCGCTGGTCCGTCGCCACTCGCAGTTGGCAAAGCATCTTTTCTCGCCGGAATCGCGCCTGTCCGACGCATCGAGCAGAAGCTCCGCTTTTTAGCCGCCTCCGTCTGTCACAGATCACCTCCGGCCGGCGTCTCATGGCGTCAACGACCCACTGGAGGACCCCATGACCATCCGCGTTCCCCGAGCCGACCTGCCGGCCGAGCTCCAGGAAGCCCTCATCGCGCAGCTCGGCTCGGTGCCCGAGCCGCTGGCGGCGATCCACAACAATCCCGCCGTGGCGGCGGCCAATCAGGACTTCACCGCGAAGCTCGGGACCTGGGACGCCGTTGACGGCGGCCTGAAGACCTTTGCCCACATGGCGGTCGCGGCGCAGGTCGGTTGTAGCTGGTGCCTGGACATCAACTACTTCCTGGCCGTCAGCCGGGACCTGGACGCCACCAAGGCGAGTCAGGTGCCGCGCTGGCGGGAGTCGGATGTCTTCTCCCCGCTGGAGTGCGACGTCCTGGAGTACGCCGAGGCCATGACCGCTACGCCGACCACCGTCACCGACGAGTTGGCGGCGCGCCTGCTGGACCAGCTCGGTGCCGCCGGCCTGGTCGAGCTGACCGCCTACATCGGCTTCGCCAACATGGCCGGCCGGGTGAACACCGCGCACGGCATCACCTCGCAGGGCTACTCCGAGTCCTGCGACATCCCGCTGGCCGGCGTCCGTAAAGTGAGTTAGATGAACGGCGACGTGGTGGACTTCCAGCAGATCGACCGCACGCAGGTCGCAGCCGTCGGCGGCAAAGGCGCCGCCTTGGGGGAGCTGTCGCGCGTCGACGGCGTCCCCGTCCCGGGCGGCTTCTGCGTCACCACGGACGCCTACCGGCGGGTCCTGGCCTCGGCGCCGTCGCTCGACGGCCTCAACAGCCTCGACGGCCGCCTCGACCGGCTCTCCCGCCTGAAACCCGACGACCGCGAGGCGATCGGCGCCCTGAGCGCGGAAGTCCGCCAGATCATCGAGGGCATCGCGCTGCCCGACGATCTGGTGGCGTCGATCGCCGCGGCGCTCGCCACCCACGGGGAGGGCGCCGCCTATGCAGTCCGGTCGAGTGCGACGGCGGAGGACCTGCCGACGGCGTCCTTCGCCGGTCAGCAGGACTCGTATCTCAATGTCGTGGGAGTGACGGCCGTGCTGCGACACGTCAGCCGGTGCTGGGCGTCGCTGTTCACCGAGCGGGCCGTGACCTACCGGCTGCAGAACGGCTTCGACCACCAGAAGGTCCACATGGCTGTGGTCGTGCAGCGCATGGTCTTCCCGCAGGCGGCTGGGATTCTGTTCACGGCCGACCCCGTCACCGGGAACCGGAAGGTCGCTTCCGTGGAGGCCGTGTTCGGCCTTGGCGAAGCGCTTGTCTCCGGGCTGGTCAACGCTGACATCTACAAGGTGCGCGATGGCGCGATCGTGGAGAAGACCATTGTGGCGAAGCCGGCGCTACCCGACGCGCAGGTGGTGCATCTGGTCGAGCTGGGACGACGGATCGAAGCCCACTTCGGCCGTCCCCAGGACATCGAGTGGTGCTGGTCCGAGGGCGGGTTCCAGATCGTCCAGAGCCGGCCGATCACGACGCTGTTCCCCGTCCCCGACGTCGGCGACCACGAGAACCACGTCTACGTGTCCGTCGGCCACCCGCAGATGATGACCGACCCGATGAAGCCGCTCGGGCTCTCGATGTGGCGGCTGACGACGCGCCGGCCCATGCTCGAAGCCGCAGGCAGGTTGTTTGTCGATGTCACGCGGGAGCTGTCGTCGCCGACGCGGCGTGCGGCGCTGGTGAAGGTCATGGGGCAGGGTGATCCGCTGACCGGGGACGCGTTGCAGAGCGTCATCGATCGCGGCGACTTCATCCCGACGGTTCCTGATCCGGCACCCGCCGAGACGTCGAGCAGCAGCGCGCCGGCCCCGCGCGCGCCGATCGAGACCGATCCGGCCACCGTCGCCGAGCTGATCGAACGCAGCGAGGCCTCGATCGCGACGCTGAAGCAGGACATCGCCACGAAGACCGGACCGGAACTGCTCGACTTCATCCAGACCGACATCGGTGAGTTGCAGCGCATCCTGTTCGATCCGCGCAGTACTCAGGTCTTCATGACGGCGATGGACGCCACCGCGTGGCTCAACGAGCACATGCAGACCTGGCTCGGCGAGACGAATGTGGCCGACACACTCGCGCAGTCCGTGTCCGACAACGTCACGTCGGAGATGGGCCTGGCGCTGCTGGACGTCGCGGATGTGATCCGTCCGTATCCGGACGTCGTGCCGTTCCTGGCGAAGGTTGAGGACGACGGCTTCTTGGACGAGCTGCCGGCGGTCGTCGGCGGACGCGAAGCGCAAGAGGCCATCCGCGCCTTCCTCGACAAGTACGGAATGCGCTGCGCCGGCGAGATCGACATCACCCGACCGCGATGGAGCGAGCAGCCGACGATGCTCCTGCCGACCATCCTCAGCAACGTCAGGAACTTCGAGCCCGGCGCCGGAGAGCAGCGGTTCGAGCAAGGGCGGCTGGAGGCTGTCGCGAAAGAGCGGGAACTGCTTGAGCGATTGCGTCTGCTGCCCGACGGTGAACAGAAGGCTGACGAGACCAAGCAGAAGATCGATCGGGTCCGAACGTTCATCGGGTACCGCGAGTATCCGAAGTACGGGATGGTCAGCCGCTATTTCGTCTACAAACCAGCGCTGCTGGAGGAAGCCGAACGCCTTGTTGCCGCTGGGGTGATCGGTGAGAAGGAAGACATTTTCTATCTCACGTTCCAGGAGCTCGGGGCGGTCGTGCGCACGCAGCGGGCCGATGCCCAGTTGATTCGTCGGCGTAGGGAGGCGTTCAGGTCGTACCAGTCGCTGACGCCGCCGCGGGTGCTCACGTCGGATGGTGAAGCGGTCTCCGGGTCCTACCGTCGTACCGGGCTTCCGGATGGCGCGCTGGTGGGATTGCCTGTTTCCAGTGGCACTGTCGAGGGACGAGCGCGGGTCGTCGTCGATATGGCGCGGGCCGATCTGGAAGCCGACGACATTCTCGTCACCGCGTACACAGATCCCAGTTGGACGCCTCTTTTCGTGACGATCAAGGGCCTGGTGACGGAGGTCGGGGGCCTGATGACACACGGCGCTGTGGTCGCGCGAGAGTACGGCCTGCCAGCGGTCGTCGGGGTAGAGAACGCCACTCGGCTGATCAGGGACGGACAGCGGATCCGTGTGAATGGAACGGACGGGTACATCGAGATTCTGGATGAGGCCGGCGATCAGACCGAAGAGCGGGCCGACGACATCGCTGCTCGGCTCGGCCTGGTGCCGTTGCCGGCCGAGGGCGGCCGGTTCCGGAGTACGTGGTCGGGTCCGGTGGACGCGAGCGGACGTCCGGCCGGTACGGCGATTCTGATGCTGCTGTCCAACGACCCCGATGGGTTCTCGGCGATGCACCGGCTGCCCATCGACGAGGTCTGGCACTTCTACCGTGGCGACACGATGGAGCTGTTGCTGCTGCACCCCGACGGCCAGGCTGAGGTGCGGCTGCTCGGTGGCGGTGAGCTGGTGCAGACGGTCGTGCCGGCCGGATGCTGGATGGGCGCTCGCGTCGCGGGGGACGGGGCGTGGTCGCTGATCGGGACGACGATGGCGCCCGGCTTCATCCCGGCCGACTATGAGGGCGGCGATGTCGAGGAGTTGTGTCGGCGCTATCCCGAGCGTGAGGGCATGATCAGGGCTCTGTGTCGGGCCGATGCTCCGAGTCGCATGCCTGATTCGATGCCTGATTCGGTGCCGGATTCGCTCGACGAGCGCGAGTCGCCCGGCGAGAGCGCGGCGGCCACCCGATGACCCGAATCGACCCCGGTCTGCCAGACCTGACCGGCACCACCGCGCTCGTCACCGGCGCCAGCGGCGGTATCGGCGCCGGTATCGCGAGCCGGTTCGCCGCCGCCGGGGCCGCCGTCGTGCTGCACCACGGCCGCAACCGCGACGCCGCCGAAGTCCTGGTCGACGGCCTACGCGCTCAGGGCGCCGAGGCGCTGGTCCTGGGCGCCGACCTCACCGTCGAGACCGCGTGCCACGACCTCGTCGAGCGGGCCGCCGCCTGGCACGGACGGCTCGACATCCTGGTGAACAACGCCGGCGTCCAACCGGTCCTGCCGCTGGAGCAGATGACGGCCGACCACTGGCGCAAGGTGATGGACGCCAACGTCATCAGTGCCCTGAGCTGCACGCAGGCCGCCGCGCGCGTCATGGCGGCCGGCGCCTCGATCACCCACATCGCCTCGATCGAGGGCAGCCAGCCCGCCGCCGGCCATGCTCACTACAGCGCCTCCAAAGCGGCGCTGATCATGTTCGCGCGCTCCGCAGCCCTCGAATACGGACCGCGCGGGATCCGTGTCAACACCGTCTCCCCGGGCCTGATCCACAACGCCGGCATCGAGCAGGCCTGGCCCTCCGGCGTGTCCCGCTGGCACGCCGCCGCGCCACTGCACCGCCTCGGCCGCCCCGAGGACGTCGGCGACGCCTGCGTCTTCCTGGCCTCGCCGATGGCGTCCTGGATCACCGGGCAGGACCTCGTCGTCGACGGCGGGGTGAGCGCGCGGCCGACGTGGTGAAGGCGTGTGTACGCTTCGGGCGCGTCGTCGCGGTCTAGAACCCGGCGAAGCGCGGCGCTCCCGGCTCCGGTGCGAGTCTGGTCGCCCGGGCGGTGAAGCTGATGGCGTGGTACCAGCCGCAGAGCATCAGCAGGTCGAGGAGCTGTTCGTGGCTGAACTCGGCGTCGAGGCGGGTCCACAGCGCGTCGTCGATGTCGTTGGCGTCGTGCAGGGCGTCGGCGGTGTCGATGAGGAGGCGGTCGCGCTCGTCGGTCCAGCACGCGTCGGTGCTGGAGCCGTGCGTCAGGGAGCTGATCTGCGCGTCTGTCAGGTCGGCGCGCACCGCGAACCGCGCAACGTGCACGCCCCATTCGTACTCGCAGCCGCACCGCGCGCACGTCCGGTCGATGACGATCTCCCGATCACGCAGGCTCAGGCTGAGTTTCCGGCTGAGTTGGTAGGCGCCCCAGCCGTTCAGCGCCTCCGAGAGCGGGAGGTGGTGGGCGAAGGTGCGGAACAGGGCGATGGGTTCCTCGTCGCCGGGCATCATGCGCCGCAGGATCGCGGCCGCCGGGTCGGGGTAGGGCGCTGTCAGGGGTGGGATCCGGGTGGCCATGGCGGTGGGCTCCTCCCTCGCGAGTGCTTTGATTATCGAAGCGCTGTGGGCAGAGTAGCGTTTCTGTTTCCGAAGCACCACACCAGAGATCGGGACCGCGGATGCCGACGAAGCCAGACCGGGAACCGGCACCAGACCAGGAACCGGCACCAGACCAGGAACCGGCACCAGACCAGGAGCCGGCACCAGACCAGGAGCCGAAGCCAGACCAGGAGCCGCCGAGCCCCCGCCCCCACCATCCCGTCCGAGGCTCGACCACCGGCCGCCCCCTCATGGCAGCCCTCGACCTCTTCGGCCGCCGCTGGATCCTGCGCGTCCTCTGGGAGCTGCGCGACGGTCCGCTCGGCTTCCGCCCGCTCCAGCACCGCTGCGACGCCATGTCCTCCAGCGTCCTCCAGCAGCGGCTCACCGAGCTCCAGGAGGCGCTGCTCGTCGATCGCGACGCAGCCGGCGCCTACCAGCTGACCGCGCTCGGTCGAGAGGTCTTCGACGAGTTGCGGGGCCTGGTGGGGTGGGCCGACCGTTGGGCCGACGAGCTGGATCGCGTGGCGCGCGATCGGTAGGAGGTGGGCCGAACATGACCGCGCGTCGGTCCGAGTCCGGTCCTCACCCGCTGCCCCACCCCGTCACCGCACCAGAAAGCCCCAGGTCACCGCACAGACCTGGGGCGAGGTGTCGTATCCTCAGGCCTGTGTGATCTGCCCGTTCGCGACGGTGATGTTGATCGGGGCCAGGGCCTGGGTCGCGGGGCCGTTCGCCACTGAGCCGTCGGCGATGTGGTAGCGGCTGCCGTGGCAGGGGCAGGCGATCAGGCCGTTCTCGACGGCGGAGACGGTGCAGCCCATGTGCGTGCAGACCGCGGTGAAGGCCTTGTAGGTCCCCGCGGTGGGCTGGGTCAGGACGATCTTCTGGTCCGTCAGGATGGTGCCGCCGCCGACCGGGACGGCCGAGGTGGGCGCGAGGGCTGCGGCCGCGCCGGTGGACGTGGACGCGCCGGAGGTAGTGGACGACGCGGCGGATCCGCTGCTAGAGCTCGCGGATCCGGCCGACGACGTGCTGCTGCCGGCGGCGGACGACGTGCTGCCGGTGCCGGTGCCGGAGGCGGCGGGGCTGCTTTTCGAGGACGAGCAGGCCGCGCACAACGCGCCGGCGGCCACCACGATGCCGCCGAGCAGGGCCCGGCGGCGGGTGCCGTCGGGGTGCGAGAGGCACGCGGGCTCGTCCGGCGATGGGGGCTGGGGCGTGACGGGTTCAGTCTGAGCGGTGGCGAGATCAACGGTTGTCATCGTCGGGATCGTCTCCTGTGTCTGTGGCGTCTGCGTTGGCAAGTTCTGTACCGACACGTTCGGCGAGTACCGTTCGGTTCAAGGGATCCCCGGACCGCCGGCCGCCGCGCGGTCCGATCGGCTCAGGGACGCTGCCCCCAGGCGTAGATGGTGATCGTCCGGAGTTCCAGGAACGTCGGGTCGTCCAACTGTGCCACCAGGCGGTCCATCTCCTCCATGGTGAGCAGCCCGCGCTCCACGAGATACACGCAGTGCTGCCGGGTGTTCACCAGCGAGAAGCGGTCGTAGGCGCTGCCGTCGCCGACGTTGTTCGCCATCATCCGCGTGCCGATCGTCCGCAGCCCCTCCTGTCCCATCCGCGACGGCATCGTCGGCGCCCACGCCATGTCCGACCCCTGAGCCTGGTACAGCTTCGCCATGCCGCTGAGGAACCGTCGCCTGAGCTCATAGGTGGAGAACTCCTCGGGAAAGCTGAACAGGTCGCCGATGACCAGCCACCCGCCCGGCGCCAGCCAGCGCACCGCGTCGGCCAGGACTTCGTTGCGGTTCGGGAGGTGGCAGAACGTCAGGCGCGCGTGGATGAGGTCGAACGAGCCCGGCTCGAAGCTCATCGCACCGATATCGCCCTCCAGCACGCGCAGGTTGGGACGGTTCAGGTCGTTCAGGTAGCGCGCGTCGATGTCTACGGCGGTGACAGAACCCTGAGCGCACTCGTCGGCGAGCCAGTTCGCGACCGACCCCGCCCCGGCCCCGATCTCCAGGCAGCGCCAGCCCGGCTGGACGCCGATCTTCGAGATCACTTCACGGGTCTCAGGGTCTATCCAGTCTTGGAGCAGGTGGATCCGTTCGTACTCGGTGGGGGTGTCCTTGCTCAGGACGCCGGTTGAATAGTCGGCGGCCAGCACCACGTCATTCCCCATTGTTCCCCTCCATGCCCGGAATCAGGGTTGCGATGCGGGATCGTAAGAGCATTGATTGAAGGCCGACAACCTCTGTCCACTACCGGGAGAACCCCATTTTCGTGCTGTCTGCGACGACGCCGTCCGGCAGCGTTGAGGTTCGCTTTCCCGCTGGTCATGCCTACCGTTCGGTAGTATCGCGGGACGCCGCGGTCGCCAAAGCTCGCCGAGCACCACGACGCCAACCGCTGGCTCAGTGACATGACGGCGCCGACGGCACGACCGGCGAGGTACGGCTGGCCGAGCGGCAGCGTTCCGGACGCGGGCAGCTGCTGGTTCTGGACGCGCCAGACTCACCGGACGCGGCGCTGGGGCGCTGGTTCGGGCCGGCTGATCCCCTCGCTATGTGAGGCAGGTGATGCTTACAGGCGCCGATGCGTTGCCGCCGATCCCATCGGCAGACCATGACACGGAGACGCTGCCTTCTTCGGACCTGCCCGGGTTCTCGGTCGTCGTGGCACGCTGCGATGAGTTGCTCTTCAGCGTTATCGGCCTTGCGACGACGGTGCCGCCGTCCGCGAGATGCCAGGTGTAGTTGATGACCACGAAGCCGCTCGGCACATCCCCGACCGAGAACACAACCACATAGGTGGCAGTGCACTGTCCCGGCGGGTCGCTGGCCACGGTGACCTGGACGGTGATTTTGGGCGGCGGCGGCGATGAAGAACTCGTCGAAGGCGTGGTCGGCGTCGAACTACTGGAGCTCGTCGACGGACTGCTCTTCGAGGCCGAGCTCGGCGACGTCGGGGAACTGTGCGACGGCAGGCTCGCCGCCGACGAGGGCGAGCTGGAGCTCGAACTCGGCAGGGAGCTGAAACCCGGGCTGGACGACGAGCTGGAACTGGAACTGGAACTCGACGAGCTTGATGAACTCGATGAGCTCGACGAACTGGAGCTGCTGAGCGTCGGGGCGGCGCCCGAGTCGTTGCTGGTCGGCGTGCCGGTCGGCGGGGTCGCGGTCGGCGTGAACACCACCGACGTCCCGGTCGGCGGGTCGGACCGGTGCTTGGTCTTGTTGCCGCCGGCGACAGCTACCGCCGCGATGAGCAGGATGAGCGCCAGCGCGCCGGCGGCGAAGGCGCTCATCTTGACCTTGTCCGGCAGGCGGCGGCGGGGTGCGTGCCAGTCGTCCTCGGTCCAGTAGCCGTCGGGGTCGGAGCCGCCGGGGCCGCCTTCGTGCGGCGGGTCCTGGCTCTCGGGGGCCGGGTTCAGGCCCAGCGAGTTCAGCCCGCCCGCGCCACCGCCGCCTCCGCCGGCGGCCGGGGCGAGCAGCCCCAGCAGCGGCCAGAGCACGAGGACGATCTCCTGCCGTCCGCGCTCCTCCCACTCCACGCCGTAGACGTCGGTCGCCGCGCGCTCGATCTCCGCGACGAACGACCACACGTCCTGCGGCCGCTCGGAGGGGTCCTTCGCCAGGCCGTGCGCGATCAGCTGCTGTACCTCGGCGGGGACCTCGGCCAACGGGATCGGCGCGGTGCGGTGCTTCTCCTGCAGTTCGTAGACCGTGTCGGCGGAGTAGGGGACCCGTCCGGTCAGGCACTCGAAGAACGAGGCGGTGACCGCGTAGATGTCCGTCACCGGCTGGGCCGGCGCTCCGTCCCACTGCTCCGGCGCCATGTACGCGGGGGTGCCGACGCCGGCCGGGGTCGTGGCGTCCGGGTCCGGCTCGGTGACCGGGCTCGGCTCGGCGCGCTCGGCGACGCCGAAGTCCGCCAGCTTGCTGAGGCCGTAGGCGTTGAGCAGGACGTTCGACGGCTTGTAGTCGCGGTGGACGATGCCCATCTCGTGCGCGGCGCCCAGGCCCAGCAGCGAGCCGCGCATCACGGACAGCGCCGCCTCCGGCATCATCGGGCCGGTCTCGTGCAGCACCCGGTACAGCGTCGGCCCGGCGACCATCTCCATCACCATCGCCGAGCCGAATTCGGACTCGACGTACTCGAAGAGCTGGACGACGTTCGGGTGCCGCATCTCGGCCAGGAGCGCGGCCTCGGCGCGGAAGCGCTCGACGAACTCGGGGTCCTCGACGTACCGCGCAGCCAGATACTTGATCGCCACTTCGGTGCCGGTCGCGTCCTGGACGGCCGACACCACTCTGCCGGTCGCACCGGCGCCTAGTATCCCGGTTTCCGTGTAGCCGGGAACGGTCCAGCCAGACAACGTGAATCCCCCTGGTTGTTGCCTCATGGCCGCTGATTTTCGAGCGCAGCGTATCAGCGGAATAGAACGTGCTGGCGACGATCTCGCCGCCCGAATCCGGATCGATACGTCGGCCGGATCGTAGCGGTCCGCGAGGCCGGTGACCAGGCTGGACGCGGTGATTGCGGGTTACCTTTCATGCCGCCGCTGTGAGCGTTCCGCAGCGCTCGGTAGCCTCCGCAGGACTACACGCGGCCTCGACGGCCGTCGGCCGCGCCGCCGTCGGTGCCGCCGACACCCCGGTCGCGCCGCCGCCGCCCCGCCGTCGCCACCCGGCAACCCCGGTGCGAACCGGTGCGAAAACCCGCAGACTCCCTTGCCCGACCCTTGTGGCGGCGCAAGGGTCCTGATTCCCTTGACAGCCCTGTGGTCTAGTCCAATTATGTGCCCTGCGGCTCCGGAGCCATCCCCCGTCCGACGTCCTTGGGAGCACACCATGAGCCTGTTCCCCATCAGGCGACGAATACCCCGCCACGCCCCGAGCCGCCGGCCCGGCCCCCGCATGCGCGCGTTGCTGGGCGCGGTGGCCTTGACGGTCGCGGCCCTCGGCGCCGTCTCGGCCGCGGCCGCGCAGCAGGCGCGCGCCGACGGCACGTCCTCGCTGCCCACCTGTCCGTTCTGGACCAACGTCACCCCGCCGCCGCGGACGGACACCCCGTGGGTGCCGCCGTTGCAGACCGCGCAGCCGGTGAACTTCTCCGCTCGGCTCGCCGCCCCCGGCGGTGTCACCGGCACGCTCACCGGTGGCCAGGTCAACATCACCTTCAACCGCGTGGCCGGCGCGCAGGCCTACCGGGTGTGGCGCAACGGCCAGGCCGTCGCGTGGGTCACCGACTGGGGCCAGCCCGCCCTCACCGCGGTCGACACCGCGCCGTGCCAGAACGCCTACTACTCCTTCGAGGCTATGAGCGACCAGAGCGGGTCCGACTCCTCGCTGGGCCAGATGTCGGCGCCCTACCAGCTGGACTCCGACGGCGCGGTGGTGCCGTGGCAGACGCCGGTCGGCAGCACCGTGACGATGATGGTGACGTCCTACAACGATGGCGGGAACACGGCCTCGGGTTACCAAGCCGGGCTCGGCGTTTGTGCGGTCGACCCGCGGGTGATCCCGTGGGGCACGTACTTCACCGTGCCCGGCTACGGCACCTGCTACGCCGCCGACATCGGCACCTGGATCCAGAACGACACCGTCGACGTCTGGCTGCCCGGATCGCAGGCGAACGGCTGGGGCGTGCAGCACCGCACGGTCACCATCATCGCGAACCCGTTCAGCGGACCTACCCCGCCGCCGTCGAGCCCTTCCAGCTCGCCGCCGACCTCCGCACCCAGCAGCTCCGCCGGCGCGTGCACCACGGCGCCGTGGAACTCCGCCACGGCCTACACCGGCGGCGCGACCGTCAGCTACGGCGGCCACACCTGGACCGCGAAGTGGTGGACCCAGGGCGACGTGCCCGGCGCCAACTCCCAGAACGTCTGGACGGACGACGGACCATGCTGAAAGCCATACGGAGAAGCCTGATCGGCGCGGCCACCGGCGCCCTGCTCGTGGGTGGTCTCACCCTGTCTCCGCCAATCGCCTCGGCCGCCTTGGCCGCGCCGGCCGCCGCGACCCCTCTTCCCACCGCGGTCTACTCCAAGACCTCCGACTGGGGCAGCGGCTTCCAGGCGCAGTACGTGATCACGAACCCGATGGCCGTCCCGCTGAACACCTGGTCGCTCCAGTTCAGCCTGCCGGCCACCGAGAAGATCACCAGCATCTGGGGCGGCACCGACACCGTGAGCGGCACCACGCACACTGTCGTCGGGCAGTCCTACGACACCACGATCGCGGCCGGGGCCTCGATCACCATCGGTTTCGACGCCAGCAACTCCGGCACCTACGCGGATCCGTCGGCCTGTCTGCTCAACTCAGACCCCTGTGACGGCAGCGCGGACGTCAAGCCTCCGACAGCGCCGTCCGGACTGACGGTGCTGAGCACCACCTCGACCGCGGCGTCCCTGTCCTGGAACGGGTCCACCGACAACGTCTCGGTCGCCGGGTACGACGTGTATTCGGGCTCGAAGATCGTCGCCACCTCTCCGGGTACCGCGGCGACCGTCACCGGGCTGTCGCCCTCGACGTCGTACTCGTTCACCGTCCGCGCGTACGACGAGGCCGGGAACCTGTCGGGGGCCAGCGGCGCGGTGAGCGCGACGACGCTGGCGAGCACCGGCGGCGGGCACCTGCCCGGCGTCGCCGCGCCGTTCGTCGACATCGGCGCCTGGCCGACGCCGAACCTCACGCAGATCGCCGAGACCACAGGGCTGCGCCAGTTCTCCCTCGGCTTCATCGTCAACGGCACCGCCGCCTGCACTCCCAGCTGGTTCAACGCCTACGCCATGTCCGCCGGCTTCGAGCAGTCGGACATCGCGAGCCTGCGGGCGATCGGCGGCGACGTGAAGCCGTCGTTCGGCGGCGAGGCGGGCACCGAGCTGGCGCAGTCGTGCACCGACGTGCCGTCCCTGACCGCCGCCTACCAGTCGGCGATCACCGCCTACAACCTCACCCAGATCGACTTCGACATCGAGGGCTCCGCGGTCGCCGACCCCGCCTCGATCGACCGTCGTTCCCAGGCGATCGCCGCTCTCCAGCAGAGCGCCGCGGCGGCCGGCAAGACGCTGACCGTCACGCTGACGCTGCCGATCCTGCCCTCCGGCCTCACCTCCGACGGGCTCTACGTCGTGCGGTCGGCGGTCAAGTACGGCGCCAAGATCAGCACGGTGAACGGTATGGCCATGGACTTCGGCGACGTCGAGGCGCCCAACCCCAGCGGCCAGATGGGCAAGTACGCCATCGAAACGGCGCAGTCGCTGTACGGCCAGCTGACGCCGCTGTACCCGTCCCTCACCTCGGCGCAGGTGTGGAACATGATCGGGGTGACGCCGATGATCGGGCAGAACGACAACTCCTCGGAGGTGTTCTACCAGAGCGACATGCAGCAGCTGCTCACGTTCGCGCAGCAGCAGCACCTCGGCGAGCTGGCGTTCTGGGACGTGACGCGGGACGGCAACGCCTGCACCGGGTCGCTGTCGAAGTGCACTGACATCACGCAGACGCCGTACGAGTTCTCCAAGATGATTGCGCCCTACCAGGGCTGATCGCGATCGGCGACTGATACCACGAGGGGCTGCCGGGTCGCCGGCGGTCCCTCGTCACTTCTTGTCGAGGTCCTCGGTGATGTGGAACGGCGCGAACTGGAACTCGAAGGGCCGCTCGCGCTTGCGCCGCCAGAGGGCGGCCGCCGTCCCGGCCAGCGCGACACCGATGATGACCATCACCGGGGGGACGGCCGCGTCGCGGTGGCCCTTCATCGATGAGCCAGATCCCGGCGACCAGAACCATGACGCCGATGACCAGGCCGACCTGCGCGGCCCTGACCCAGCTGGTGATCGCCAAGCGAGTTCCCCTCCTGTTGTTTGTCAGCCCTCTGTCGGGCGGCAACCTTATCGGGATGCGGGACGAGGGGGCGACGGCAATTCCTCCGGCGTCGCGCCGGCCTCGTCGCGGCCGCGTTCGGCCAGGTCGGAACAATGAAACGTTCCGAGTCGCGGGGCGAACGGGCCAGAGCGTTGTGCCGGGATCCGGCCGACGGCGATTCTTTGTCACCGGATCGTCCGTCAGCCCACGAAGGGTACTTCTGTGAATCTGCGTCGCCGAATAACCCGCGTCCAAGTCGCCGCCGTGTCGGCCGTGGCGATCGCGGGGGTCGCCCTCGCCGCCGGGACCGCGAACGCCGCGTCTGTGCCGGCTCCGATCAAGCTCACGTCCTCGGCCTGCCCGGCCGACATCTCCTACGGCCAGATCAGCGGCTGTGTCACCGAGCTTCAGCAGTTGCTGAACAAGAACGGCGCGCACATCGGCGTCGACGGCGACTTCGGTCCCGCGACGCTGGCGGCCGTCAAGAGCTACCAGTCCAGCCACGGGCTGTCGGTCGACGGCATCGTCGGGCCCGCCACCAAGGCCTCGCTCGACGGCGGCAGCACCCCGCCCCCGCCGCCCACCGGCGGCGGCCAGGCGAAGGTCGTCGACTACGCCCGGGCCATCGAAGCCGGCAAGGCCGAGCGGGGCTGGGGCGGCGGCCGGGTGCCGTACGGCTGGGACGGCGGGCACACCTCCAACCCGGGCCCGAGCCCGGCGGACTGCGCCGCCGCCGGCGGGGACCCCGCCTGCTGGACCGCGACCGCCAACCACACCCTCGGCCACAACGGCCAGATCTCGGTGGACTGCTCCGGTTTCGTGCGCTGGGTCTACGACCTCGCCTACGGCCGCGACGTCTTCGGCCCGGACGGCACCTCGGGGCAGATCGCCCGGACACACCGGGTCTCCACTCCGGCCCCCGGCGACCTCGCCTTCTTCGGCTCCGACGCGGGCAGCCCCGAGCACGTCGGCATCTACATCGGCGGCGGCAAGATGATCGACGCCCTGGACACCGGTACCTACATCGAGACCGACTCGATCTCGGCCGGCGGCCGTCTCATCGGCTACTACCGGTACTGATCCGGTGATCCGCTCCGATCCGCTCTGAACCAATCCCCGCACCAGTTCCAGCGCCACAGCCATGCACTTTTCCCTGCACTTCTCCGCAACGAAAGGTCCTGCCATGAACCTGGGCAGCCGCAAGTCCCGCCTCAGACTCGCCGTCGCCGCGACCGTCGCAGCGATCGCCGGCGTCGCCGTCACCGCCGGCACAGCGATCGCCGCTTCCGTGCCGGCTCCGATCAACCTCACGTCCTCGGCCTGCCCGGCCGACATCTCCTACGGCCAGATCAGCGGTTGCGTCACCGAGCTTCAGCAGTTGCTGAACAAGAACGGCGCGCACATCGGCGTGGACGGCGACTTCGGCCCGGCCACCCTGGCCGCGGTCAAGAACTACCAGTCCGGCCACGGCCTGTCGGTGGACGGCATAGTCGGGCCGGCGACCAAGGCGTCGCTGGAAGGCGGCGGCACCCCGCCCCCGCCGACCCACGGCCGCTCGACCAACTACGACTTCGCCCGCCTGGTCCTGTCCGACGGCGGCTGGGCGCAGAGCTCGAACAACATCACCACGATGGTGCAGTGGATGGCCAGCGAGGAGCCGCCCTCGAACTGGTTCGACCGGAACAACCCGCTGAACAACGGCCTGGGCTCCGGCGGCGGCGCGGGCCTGGGCGCCTACCCGAACCTGGTCGTGGCCGCGCACTTCGTCGCCGCGAACCTGAACGGCGGCCCGGCCGACTACGGCCACATCACCGCCGACCTGCGGGCGTCCGCTTCGCCGGCGGTGACTGAGAAGGCGATCTGGAGCTCGCCGTGGGCCGCCTCGCACTACGGCTGGGGCTCCGGGTTCTACCGCGGCCACGTGCCGACCGTCGCGGCTCCGGCCCGGGACTGGTAGGCAAGTACTCAGCTGTCGGTGAGTTATAGCTGGTCTCGGGGGTCCCCGGTGCGACTGCGGCACCGGGGACCCTCAGCCGTCCAAAGAGTTTGTAAACAGTTCAGCCGTTATGGCGCTGCGCAAGCGAACGGGGCCGTAGAGTGACTGCGCCATCGCTGCGGGGACGCTCCTCCTCCGGAGCGCAATGGCGATTTCTAGCTGACGCGCACTGTTGATACGGGACGGGTGACATGGCCGCGCGCGCTTTGAAGGACCTCGATGAGGCCGTGCCGCCCTTGACGCGGGCGTTCACTTTGGAGATCCGAGCCGTGCACCAGGGTGCCGGTTCGCCGTCGTTCACACTCCTGGACAGCCGCAATATCCGCGCCGGCCGCGGGACTTTGGCGAAGGCGACGCTGTCCCGCATCCTGACGCCCGATCCGGCGGCGAAGGACCAGAGCCTGCCGGCTTGGTCGTACTACGAGGGTCTGCTGTGCGCGCTGGACGTCGATCCCGCTCCGTTCCAGGCGCGATGGCAGGCCGCGCAAGAGGAATGGCAGGCGAGGGCTCGGGGAGAGTCGGCCGCGGCCGCCGCTTTGCCGGCGGTTCGACAGCCGGCTTCGGCGGGGACCGCGGTGCTGGCGTCGGTCATGGAGCTGGCACCGAGGGCGGAAACGAGTCTCGCGTCGCAGGCTGTGGTGCCTGTGGCGATGCCTTTGCCGGTACCCGTGCCGGTGAAGCGGCGGCGGTCGCTGCCGCTGCCGGCGTCGATCGCGGGCGCCGCTGTTGTGGTTCTGGCGGTTGGCGCGTTCGCCTTCATCGGCGGCACTCATTCGCAGTCGCAGCCACAGCCGCAGTCACAGTCCAAGGCGGCGGCCCCGATCAGCCACCCGGAGACCGCCGTATTGGTGACCTCCGCACCGCCCAAGACGGTCTCGGGCAAGATCGTGCGCACCTGGAATCAGGATGCGAACAACGGCCACGGCGGCTCGATCGGCGTCCTGGTGTTCCCGACACCGTTCTCCCTCAACGGATCCACGGGCCCACGCCACGACGGCGACCTGGTCGAGGTTGTCTGCCACACCGACCACGGCCGGATGACGCACGAGCGCCTGGACACCGGGCACGTGAACTCGACCGGCTGGTTCCAGATCTACTACGTGGACCGGCTGTGGTGGGTCGCAGACCACTACATCAGTTTCGCGCGCGGGGTTCAGGTGCCGGATTGCGCGTAGGCATAATCCCGTGGCCTCAGCCTGGAGTCCGAATACTCCGGCTGCGTACCATCGAAGCGTGGATCTGACGAATGTGGTCATGCCCGGCGCGCAGTCTCTGGTCACTGCGATCGTCTCCGACTCCTGGAGCCAGGTTCGCACCGCGTTGTCCCGGCTCTGGGCGCGGCATCGGGCTGAAGACGGCCCGTCGGGCCCGAGTGTCGCAGCACTCGAAGCTGCCGGTACCGAGCTTGATCTGGCTAGGCAGCAGGCGCTCGCCGTCGCCGGGGACGGGCCGGAACCCGAGCGTGCCGATCGGATGCGGCTGTTCTGGGCCGGCTACCTCGCCGGGCAGATCGCCGCGCGTCCCGAGCTCGCCGAGGCCGTGGGCGGCCTGCCGATGCTCCTCGACGCGCCGCGTGCCGCGTCGGTCACCATCACGAACACCAAGACGTTCAGCGGGTCGGCGCGCGGGAACGTGGTTCAGGCCGACGACGTCGCCGGGGGCATCAACCTCGGGCGCTAGCCTGTCGTCCGAAAAGCCCGCGAAGGTCGCGGATACGGCGAAAGCCGTGAAAGCCAAAGAATCTGTCGAATTCGTCGAATCCTGAGGCTGTCAGCCGCGGCTCGCGCCAAAAATCATGGCTCCTGCCAGGCGCTAAGGTTTCTTTGCCAACGCTTTACAACCGGCCCCATGCCCCGGTCGTCTCTTCGCGTGGTTCCGCACTGACGGATCCACCATGGATCGATCGAAGAGAGAGACCCTCATGCGTACACGGAGTTTGTTCACCGTCCTGGCCTTCGCCACGGTGCTCGCCGGAGCCGGAGCAGAGTCGGCGTTCGCCGACGGCGGCTCCGGCCAGCCGTCCGCTTCGGCCTCCACGCCGCCCACGACCGCGCCCAGCACTCGTGCTGCCGCGCCCACCGCCGTGCCTTCCTACCCGCCCACCACGGACCGGTCCGCCGAGCCGAGCGCGGCGCCGTCGACGACTTCCCCGCAGGGCGGCCAGATCCGCGCCGTTCCCTCGGGCGCGCCGAACACCGGCGTGCCGACGGCGTCGTCGAACGGCCACGGTGCGGAGGCGGCGATCGGCGGCTCCTTGGCCGTGCTGCTCGGCGGCACGGGCACCGTGGTGGCCCGCCGCAGGCTCAAGGGCCGGGGCTGATCTTGCGGCCGCCGGTCTGGACGCGCGGGTGGCCCGCTCTGCTGGCCGCCTTGATGCTGGCTTCCGGCTGCGCCGCGGCTTCGGGAACCCCCGCCGGTGGGACTGGGAGGTCTGCCGGCGGGACTGGGACGAACCCGGGCGTGGTGTCCGCCTCCACCGGAGGCGGTTCGGCTGACGGCTCCGCAGGCAGCTCCCCAGGCAGCCCTGCGGGTGGTTTGTCGGGCTCGTCGGCGGCCGGTGCCATCGCGCGCTCCGTTCCGGTACGGCTGCAGATCCCCGAGATCGGCGTCGACACTCCGGTGATGTCGCTCGGCCTCGCCGCCGACGGCACGGTGCAGGTTCCCCCGATCGAGGCGAAGAGCCCCGCCGGTTGGTACGACGGGTCGCCCACTCCCGGGCAGACCGGGCCGTCGGTGCTCCTCGGTCACGTGACGGTCGGCCAGTACGGCGACGGCGTCTTCCTGCATCTGGACCGGCTGCGCGCCGGATCCCGCGTGGTGGTCCGGCTGCAGGACGGGGTCTCGGCGGACTTCACCGTGAACTCCGTCCGGACGGTCGCCAAGGACCAGTTCCCGACCCAGCAGGTCTACGGGAACGTCAACCGCCCGGAACTGCGTCTGATCACGTGCGGGGGCCCGCGCACCAGCGACGGCTACCTCGACAACGTGCTGGTCTTCGCGTCCCTGACCGGCACCACCACGGGATAGGGCCGACGGGCCCCGTCACGTACCGAGCACCTGGAGAGAGTTGAGCCGGTTCAAGGATTCCGGAGAGAAGAGTCGGGCGGCGTCCGACTTGTTCACCGATCTCTATCCCGGCCTCGCCGGCTGGTGCCGTCGTCTCGTCGACGACGACGGCACCGCCCACGAGATCGCCTCCGAGGCGTTCACACGCCTGTGGGGACACTGGACAGCGGTGCGGGAGCCGCGCGGGTTCTTGTACGTCACGGCCGCGAACCTGGTCCGCGACCACTGGCGCAAGCTGGACCGCGAACGCCGGGCGCTGCGCGAGGCGACGACCGAGGCGGCGCTGGCCCTGAACCGGGACGGCGCCGACGCCTCCGTTCCGGTGCGGATGCTGGTCCGGTCGCTCCCCGAGCGGCTGCGCACCCCGGTTCTGCTGTACTACTACGCCGACCTCCCGGTCCGCGAGATCGCCCGGCTGACCAGGCGAAAAGAAGGCACGGTCAAATCCGATCTACACGCGGCACGGGAACTCCTGCGCGCCGGACTCGGAGGACATCTTGATCACACTCATTGAGCCCGCGGACGACGACGACAACGGCCTCGACGACTTCGGCGACCACGGCTCCGGCGACGACGAACTGACCGTGCTGCTCCGCCCCGGCGTCTCGGTGCTCGCCCCGCCGCCCGGCACGTTCCAGCAGGTCCGCCGCCGCGCCGCCCGCCGCCGCCTGGTGCGCGCCGTCGCCACCGCCGGCGCGGGCGCGGCGATGACGGCCACCGCGATCACCATCGCCCTGTGGCCGTCCGGCAGCGCCGCCGGGCCCGGACCGGCGACCCCGCTCGCTCCGCCGGCGTATGCGACCACCGGCGCGACGAGCGATGCGACCACCGGCCGCACGACCGGCAATACGACCGGCACGGCGCCGCACTCGTCGCAGCCTCCTACGACACCGCCAAGCACGACAGCCACCTCGACCGGCCCCTTGGCCAGCGCCAGCACACCCCCCACCAGGTCCTCCGAACCGTCGCCTCCCGTTCGCAATCCGCCCGGCAACACCGCCCCCACCACTGAGGCGCCGTCGGCCCTCATGCCGCCGAGCACCTCGCCCTCGGGCGTGCCCACGACCCGGCCTGGCATCTCCGCGACACCGACCGCTAGGCCGTGAAGCGGTACCGGGTCTGGCTGTAAGGGCTCTTGCTGAACGCGAGGACCTTCGCCGGGCTCACGCCGAAGACGAGGACGGGCCTGCCGAACTCGTCGCGGAACCCGTCGTCGGTGACGTCGTAGTCCCAGTCGAGCTTGGACTTCCACAGCGCGGCCAGCCGGGGCAGCCGCTGCGCGTCGGTGACGCGGACGGCGTTCCCCTCGACGACCGCGTCGAGGCCGGTGCGGAACTGGTTGGGGCCCGCGGTGAGGACGCAGTGCGGGTTCGATTCCAGGTTCCTGGTCTTCTGCTCGTGGGCGCCGGTGCAGAAGTGGAGCGTCCCGTCGAGCCAGACGGCGGGCAGCGGCGTCACGTGCGGCCGTCCGTCCTTGCGCACCGTCGCCAGCCAGAACATCTCGCTGTCCGTCAGCAGTTCCGAGACCTCGGTCCATGGCGGGGGAGTGGCGTCGGGCTCGCTGAACCCTTGGTGGAGCTCCGTGGTCGGTTCGGTCGGGGCCATCGGTGTCTCTCCTTCACCGCTCGTGATCGCTGTCCTGGCGGGGCACCCGGCCGTACTGGCACGAACCCCGCAATATCAGAATACTTACTTAGCCGCCGAGTCTCGCCTACTGTGCTCGGATATCCGGGTCGGTGCCGGTGCCCGCTGGTCCGAGCGGGTTGTTCCCGTATCGAGGGGGTTCTGGAATGATCGCGTCCACATCGCGCCGGGGTGCGCGCATCCGAGCGGGCTTCGTCGCCCTCCTGCTGGCCGTCGCGGCCGCGGTGGGCGGCCAGATCATGGCGGGCGGAACCGCGCGGGCGCAGAGTGAGGCCCAGTGTGCCTGCTCCGTCTTCCCGGCGGCCGCCACGCCGGACGACCCTGATTCCGGCACGTACTTCCCGGTCGTGCTCGGCGTCAAGGTGGTGCCGTCGGCGGCGGGCTGGATCCAGGGGGTCCGCTTCTACAAGTCGAGCGCCAACACCGGTACGCACACGGGATCGCTGTGGACGTCCGACGGGACGCTCCTGGCGACCGGCACGTTCACCGGCGAGACCGCTTCCGGCTGGCAGACGCTGATGTTCTCCACGCCGGCGCCTGTGCAGGCCGGCGCCACCTATATCGCGTCCTACTACGCGCCGAAGGGGCACTACGCGTACAGCGTCGGCTACTTCCTGAACGGCCCCGCCGGCACAGCGCCGATCACCGCGCCATCCGACGCTTCTGCGGGTGGCAATGGGGTCTACAGCGACGCCGGCGCCACGGCGTTCCCGAACTCCAGCTACAACGCCGCCAACTACTGGGTCGACGTGGTCTTCGACGACGGCGGCGTACCGACCGCCGGGCCGACGGTCACCGCCAACACCCCCGCCGACAACGCCACCCACGTGCCCGGCACGAGCACGGTCAGCGCGACCTTCTCCGCGCCGGTGGACCGCGGCAGCGTGCAGTTCAGCCTGGCCGACGCCGCCGGAACGCAGGTCCCCGGCACCCTCGGGTACAGCGCGGACTCCGGCACCGTGACGTTCACTCCGGGCACCCAACTTCTGCCCGGCACGACCTACACCGCCTCGATCCAGGCCGCGGATGCCTGGGGCAACGCGATGACCGGACCGAGCACCTGGAACTTCACCGTCGGCACCACTCCGCCGCCGTATACGTGTCCTTGTTCGCTGTTCTCGTCCAGCGCGACCCCGGCGGTGACGGACTCCACCGACCCCAACTCTGTCGAGCTCGGCGTCCGCTTCGTCCCGGCAGTCAACGGGACCGTCACGGGCATCCGCTTCTATAAGGGTTCGACGAACACCGGAACTCACACGGGGACTCTCTGGAGCAACACCGGCACCGCTCTGGCGACCGGCACCTTTAGCAACGAGACCGCGACCGGCTGGCAGACCATGACGTTCGGGACGCCGGTGACCGTCACCGCCGGGACCACGTATGTCGCCTCGTACCACGCACCGGTCGGGAAGTACTCCTACACGGCCGGCTACTTCTCCTACCCGCACCAGGCCTATCCGCTGACCGCGCCGGCGAGCACCAGCAGCCAAGGCGACGGGACCTACGGCTACGGGAGCTCGACCACGTTCCCCGGCGCCGGAGGGAACGGGAACAACTACTGGGTCGATGCGGTGTTCTCTGCGTCCTGATTCACACGAGTGCGGCGCTGCTGGACGCCGCGGGTGTGCCAACGAGGACCTGCGCTCCCTGCTCATCGCGCTGGAGGGCTCGGCCTGAGCGGGGCCGGGGAACGGCGAAGGCGTCCAGGAGGGGCCGAAGAATCAGGACCCTGCTGGACGCCCGCAGCCTCAGTGGGCGCCGATCTAGACCGATCAGCGCCGACTAGAACGGTCCCGCGATCGTCGCCAGGTGCCGGTTGACGAAGACGTCGTACTTGCCCGCGCCGTAGAGCGCGGTGCCGACCTGCTTGATCACGCTGTCCGGCACGGCGGCCGGGCCGCCGAACACCGGCAGCGCACCCATCAGCGCGCTCGGGCCCATGTGGGTCAGCGGAGCGTGCTGCTTGAGCCAGGACAGCTCGGCCGCCGGCAGCGTCGCGCCGCTGGCCAGCAGCAGCGGCGAGTTCCAACGACCGGTCAGGGCACCGCCGGACAGCGCGTCCGGCCAGTTCTGGCCGGTGGCGATGCCCGGAACCAGTGGACCGCCGTTCTCGGTCTGGAACATCGCGCTTCCGGCCACGGCGGCGGCGGTGGCGTAGCGGTCGGGGCCGGCGAGGTCGGTGACCTTGCCGTGCCAGCTCGGCTCGCCGGTGGCCACCGCGGTGACGCCCTGGCCGCCGACCGCGTAGACCTTGCTGACATCGGGGTTGATGCCGGCGAGGTAGGACTTGGTCTCCGGCGGCATGACGCCGTCGTGGGTGAGCAGGACCACGCCGGTGCCCAGCTGCGGGGAGGCGTGGTTGCCGTTGACGCCGGCGCCGGCGGTGAGGGCGTCGGGGAAGTTGTCGCCGGTGGCGATGGCCACGCTGCCGGGGGTCCCGCCGATGGTCTGCGCGATGCGCACCGAGGTGGCGTAGCGGTCGGTGCCGCCGATCCGGTCCACCTTGAAGCCCAGAGCGGTGACGTCCGCCGCCACCTGCGGGGACAGCGCCTTCTCGCCGCCGAGCAGGTAGATGGTGGAGCCGGGCGGCAGGATCCGGGTCAGCTCCTTGGCGACCTCCGGGGAGAGCTTGTGCGGGTCGGTCAGCAGCAGCGGACCGGTCTTCGCCACGGCCAGGGCGTTGCCGGACAGCGCGTCGGCGAACTGGTCGTCACGGGCGATCACCGCGGACTTCGCGACGCTGTTGCCGAACATGTCGGAGAAGGGGGTGCCGCGGTCGGCGGTGTTGTAGCCGGAGACCTTCACCGCGGTGTCGACGCGGTCGGTGCCGCCGAGGCGGTCGATCGTGGGCTTGGTCACCGGCGGGAGGAAGGGGGTCGGCGCGTTCGACGGACCGGTGTACAGCGGTCCGTTGTCCCAGGCCAGGTATCCCCCGCCGATTGTGGCATCGGTGATGATGGCATTCGGGGACCCGCCGGTGGCCGCGATCACGTCCAGGTTGTTGGGCCCCCAGCCGCTGCCGCTGCCGGTCGTGATCCAGGTCTGCTCCTGGAACGCGATCTCGGTGCCGTCCGGCGACCAGACCGGCTGGAAGGTCGCGCCCGCGACGTGCGTCAGCGCGTTCGGAGACGTGCCGTCGATGTTCGCGACGACGATCTGTGCTGTGCCGTGCCCGCCGCCGTACATCGTGTAGGCGATCTTCTTGCCGTCCGGGGAGAAGCTGATCGAGTCGGCGTTGGCTATCGTCGCGACCTTGGACGTGGCCGGGTCGAAGACCCCGATGTTGAACGTGACCGCGTCGCTCGTGATGCCGGCGACCAGGCCGCCGGGGCCGAAGACCAGGTGGCCGGTCAGGCCGCCGGGCGCCTGGTACGCGGTGAGTCCGGTGCCGTCGGTCTTGATCTGGAAGTTGCCGCCGTTGTTGTTCCGCCCGAACACGACCGTCGAGTCGTCCAGGAACTGCGGGTAGAGGTCCGCCGGGTTGACGCCGTTGTCGGGCTGCCCGGTCGCCTTGTCCAGCAGCCGGGCCCCGGTGCCGTCGGCGTTCGAGATCCACAGGTCGGACCCGTCCTGGAACACCGCCTTCGTGCCGTCGGGCGAGAACACCGGCGAGGTGATCTGGTCGACCGGGTTGAAGCCGGTGCCGGACGGGGTGACGATGTGCTGCCCCGAACCGTCCGGGTTGACCGCGTACCAGACCTGGCCCTGGCTGTAGTTGAGCTGTCCGTTGTGCGGTGTTCCGGACGCGGCGTTCGCCGCCGGTGCCGCGAGACCCCAGACACCCGAGGCGGTGGCGGCGCCGACCGCGGCGGCCACGGTGAGGGCGCGGGCCGCCCTTGAATCGCGAGTCAAAGTGATCTTTCCTCCCCCGTGCCGCGGTTTCGGACCGCGACGCAAGAACCTCTGAAGCGGGCGGCTCAGATTAGCGCCGAGATTCTCGGGACGGGAAGATGTTCGACCGTTCGTTTTTCCAGCCCACCGGGGTGCACAACCGTGGCGAATCCTTAATTTTCGCAGCATCCTGAAGTAGGATGCGCCGGACCGATGGGCCCAGCGGGGGGCACGGCGGGCTCCAGGCCCGGTTCCCCTTGCGGCCGATTGATCCGAGACGCATCCTGGTGGACAGGTCTAGCCGTTGGGGCGCGATCTGCGCCGGGGGGCGAAGCAGGATCACACGTCGACGACGCTGGATACTAGGGGCCTCACACCATGGAAGTTGTTCGGGGAACGGAATTCCGGGATGTCGCCATCCCGGCCGACGCCGGGACGGCGGCCGACGCCGACCGGCGGATGGCCGACGCGGTGGCGGCGTCGTGCGCCAGGAACGGCGCCGATCTGAACGACGACGCCGCGCACGCCGGGTTCACCGCCGCGCTGGTGACCTTCACCGGGATGTTCAAGGGCTACCTGGCGAACGACCTGGTGGACCAGGACTCGTACGACCTGGTCGTGGCCACGGTCGCCGCGCTAGTCCAGGCCGGCGACGTCATCCGGCAGGACTAGAGCTCCCCGAGCCGGACGCGTGCGACTCTTCGCAGCGCTGGGAGCGCCTGGACGTCCGCTAGACGGAACAAACGGGTTGCACTCGATGTCGACGGCGGAGTCGGTACCGGCGCGATCTTCGCTCTGCGAACCGCGCTGTCCAACGTCCGGTACGGGATGCCCGTCATCGCCGCGAGCTCTTTCAGGCTCACCAGCGCGCCGCTGTCGACTCCGGGAATGATCCCCGAGTCCCGGACGACGTCGAAGCGGCGCCAGCGGCCCGGCGCCGGATCGCATTCCGGGGTCGAGCAGACCAGCACGTGTCCCCGGCCGTCCGGCGCGATGGCCGTCTCCGGGAGCAGACTCGCCTGGTCGCAGGTGGGGCAGCGGCGGGAGCGTTCGCCGTACGCGCCGGCCAGGGTCCGGGCGTAGCGGCCGTGCTCTCTGCGGCATGTCATCGCCACGGTGTCGCCGACGTCTTCGGGGACCTCGTCGAGGTGTTCGGCGAGGAAGGCGAACCCCGCCTGCAGGGTCTGGACCGGGACGTTCACCGTGGCCGCGTCCGGGTCGGTCAGGGCCTGCCGCATGGTGTCGATCTCGTCGAGCACCACCTCGTAGGACTGCACCAGGCAGTCCAGGATCGTCACGTCCAGCGGCGCCGAACCGTGTACGGGTGCCTTGCGTCCGCCGCCGGTCCGCTCGGAATCCCCTGCCGATCCGCGTCCTGACGCCCCGGTCTCCAGGGCGTGTTGGAGCCGATCGGCCGCCCGTGCGGCTTCCCGCACGATGCGCCCCCGTTCCTCGATCACGTACCTCATCTCCTGTGTCACCGAAGGTGTCATCGGATGCGCTCCGCCGCGGTGCCGCCGGCCGGGTGCGTTCCCGATAGTTTGACAGTGCCCTCATTCACTCTGCGTGGCGATGGCCACGCCTGCTCTGGCGTGCCCTCAGGCCCGCCAAATCAAACATCAGTTCGAATTGATTTGAAGCATAGGCCTCGACCGGCTTCGAAGGCCACCGTTCAGGTGTTGCCTGGCCGCACCCGGCCACGGGCCGCCGCGCCGCCGTCATCGTCCCCTGATTCGGGTCGATCGCAGCTCAGACCCTGTGGATAACTAAACGCTTGCGCCGCCGTGGTCGGAGGATGCAACATTCCTGACGATAAGTTGTTCTCGGTGTGGCCGCAGGGCCCCGGAGCAACGAGAACCTCAAGCCCGACGATCGTCGACCTGATCCCAGGTGCGGTCGCCGGGCTTTTCCCTTCCCACGCCCCGCCGGCGACGTGGCACGCCGCGTCCGGAGCCCGGCCCTGTGTGGTCGTCATCTGATTCCCCGATTTCCCGCGAAGGGGTGGCTGCTTGCTCTCGACTCGTATGACGTTCTCGCGCTGATGGAAGTTGCCGATGTGGACGTCACAAATCAGCCGCCGATCGATGACGGACCCGAAGCTCAGGCGGCGCGCCGGCGCGCTCTGGAGCAGGCGCTGACCGGAGTCCGGGCCGCGCGGCGCCGCCGGAAGCCCGAGCCGGCGGCGGTCCCGGTCCAGCCACCGCCCGAACCTTCTGAAACCGCCGAATCCGTTGCCGCTGAACCCGGTGGCGACGCAGAGGCCTGGCCGGCGGTCTCGACCCTGCCCTGGATCGAGCGGGCCGCCTGTCAGGGGGCTGATCCGACGCTGTTCTTCGGCCCGGACGTCCTGAGTACCGACGGTCGCCGCGAGCGGATCGCCGAGCGCCGCCGCCGGGAGGCCGAGGCGAAGGTCTTCTGCGCCGACTGCCCGGTCCGTGCCCAGTGCGCCGAGCACGCCCTGTCCCTGCCCGAGGCCCACGGGGTCTGGGGCGGGATGGGGGAGATGGAGCGGCTGGCGCTGCTCCGCCGCGCGGTCGTCTGACCGTCGCTGTGTCCGAAACCTCTGCCTTATGCCCAAGACCTTTAGCGAAAGGAGTGATCCGGATGACCACCTCACCTCCGAGCAGCCTGCCCGACGTCGAACTCGTCGTCATCGACTGGCTCAAGAACACGGCGTCGGCGCCGTGGACCACCGTCGACCGCATCCCGCCGGCCGGATTCGACGGCACCCAGGCGGTGGTGCTCGTCTCGCGGATGGGCGGCGCCTGGATCGACACGACCTATGAGGACGTCCCGATCATCCAGCTGGAGTGCTACGGGTCGACCAAGCTCATCGCGATGACCGTGGCCATGGCCGCCCGGGCGCGGCTGCTGGCGATCGACGGGTTCGTCGACGGCGGCGCGACCGTCGTGATGGTGACCGAGTGCGACGGACCGCGCTGGCTGCCGGACTACCTGCACAACGGCGCCAACCGCTACGTCTCGATGACGCAGCTCAACCTGCGCATGGCCTGAGCGAACGCCTGCGCCGCCCGCGCCCCGCCGCCCTCCGGCGCGGGCGCGGGCCCACGACACCGGCGGGCCGTCCGGTACCGACCGGGTGAGGTAACCCCCTCAACAGAGAAGTCAAAGGAGAGATGGTCCATGCCTGGAACCAACCCGAGCCAGATCCGCGTGGCCGGCCACGGTCACGTCTTCGTCGCCCCGCTGGGCACCGCCGCGCCGGCGGACACCACCACCGCGTGGGGCGCGGCCTGGCACGACCTGGGCTACACCGACAACACCGGGGTGAAGTTCAGCAAGAAGGACAAGCTCGACAAGATCGACTCGTGGCAGACCGCCTCCGCGGTGCGCCACGTGTTCTCGGCCCGCGAGCTGACCCTGAAGTTCTCGATGATCCAGATCAACACCGACACCCTGCCGTTCTTCTTCGGTGGCAACCCGACCACCAACGCGGTGACCAACATCGGCACCGGCACCCCGCCGGCCCCGCTGTGGTCCTACGCCGTCCAGGTCACCCCGGACCTGGACGAGCGCATGCTCGGCATCGAGTTCACCGACACCGTCCAGGGCTCCGGCGGCGGCGCGGTGAAGTACCGCGTCATCGTCAACCGCGGCTCGGTCATCGACACCGACGACCTGTCCCTGGTCAACAACGGCTCGATCAAGCTCGGCGTGACCTTCGAGGCCATGGAGGTCAACGACGCCACCCCGCTGGCGACCTGGCTGATGAACGACCCGGCGCTGTCCTAAGCGCTGAGCGCGCCGGCCGGATCGGCGGCTCGGGTTCCCTTCGGGGTGCTCGGGCCGCCGTCCGGTCGGCGCACCCATGTTCACCGACTTCCGATCCCCGAGCTCCGAAGGAGACATCCATGACAACGTTCGACGTCAACGCCGCGCGCGCCCAGCGCCTGGAGGCCGCCGGCGGCCACACCTGGGCCTTCACCCTGGACACCGAGACCTTCACCCTGCCGCGCGAACTGCCCCGGGCCACCGCCCGCGCCATGGCGGCCACCGACGACAACGACATCGACGCGATGCTGCGCCTCCTCCTCGGCGACGTCCAGTACGAGCGTTTCGCCCGCCACGACCTGACCGTCCAGGACATCGCCGCGATCCTCACCGCCTACGGCGAGCAGACGGGCCTGTCCCTGGGGGAAGGCTGAGCCTCGGCGTCCTGGTCGAGGACCACGCCGAGGCGATAGAAGCCGACCTGCTCCGGCACTACCGCGTCGACCTGCTGGACTGGCACCGCGGCGACCTGTCCTCCCGCCGCCTGTCCATCCTGCTCCGCCACCTCCCCACCGACAGCGCCCTGGCCCGCGAACTCCACGGCGAGGGCGCCGAATGGGGCGTCGCAGAGTACTTGCTCGCCGCCGCCGTCGACCACCTGGCCATCGGCAACTGGATGTTCTCGGCGGTGAACCGCGACGAGGACAGCCCGATGCCGGAGGCGCCGGAGCCGATTCCGCGGCCGGGGGCGGAGTCGGAGCCGTCCTCGCCGGACGACGAAGCGGAACCGCCGCCCTCGGGAGAGGTGAACCTGCCGGCGCCGTGGGAGATCGCGCGGTTCTTCGGCTGAGACCGGTGACCGAGACGGCACCGAGACCCGGATCAGATCTTCGACCGCACGAAACGAGAGGAGTCTCAGATGTCTGATTCCGATGCGATCAACGCGATCGCCAAGGCGGCGGGGTCGGCGGATCCGGGCGGGGCCGGCGACGTCAGCGCCGTGCTCAGCTCGCTGATCAAGGCCCGCGACACCGTCAACAAGAACACGACGTGGTTCGCGAACCAGCCCAACAGCATCACCTCCCAAGGTGTCGGCCTGACCTCGCAGTGGGTCGGCCTGGGCGCCGCGGGCATCGGCTCCGGCGCGGCGCAGATCCTCGCGCCGAGCTTCGCGGCCATCCGCGCCGACGAGACCGGGATCTCGATCCTCGGGCGGAAGGTCTTCGACTTCCCGTTCCCGAAGATCGTGGACCGGGTCATGGGCAAGTCCGAGGACCCGATGATCACCGACATCAGGGACAAGCTCATCGGTGATCTCCACGGCAGGAAGGTCGCGGAGACCTTCGGGGCGCTCGGCTCCATGAACGTGGAAGGGCACCTGGGCGCGATCGACAACCGGATTGGTGATATCGGCCACGGCAAAAGCGTCGCGGCGACTTTCGGGTCCCTCGGTGCCCTGAACGTGTCCGGACACATCGACTCGCTCGGGAACCGGATCAAGAGCATCGAGGACCGGGCCGTCGCGAGCAAGGCGCAGCTTGAGGTCGAGGAGAAGGAGCTGCGCAGGATCCAAGCCGGTCGTGAGCCCAAGCGCGTCAAGGGGCCGCAGTACCAATTCAGCCAGGCGCAGATCGACAGTCTGGAGAAGTCGATCAAGCTGCTCACCGAAGCGATCGGCATCTGAGGGAGATACCAATGGCTGCAACACTCGTCGCGAGCCTGAATGCCGCCATCGGCAGGCTCGGAACCTTTCAAACCAGGACGTCCGAGGCCGCCCGTTCGGCCCGAGACCTCGCCACCGGCTCGGCCGCCGCCGAGCGCGAGGTGAAGAAGTCCGCCGACACGGCGGCTACCGGCGGCGGGCTGTTCACCAAGCTCAAGACCGGCCTCGGGCTGTCCGAGGAGGGGATGAAGGGCCTGAACGGCGCGATGAAGGCCAATGCGTTCGGCCTGCTGCTGACGCTGCTCGCGCCGCTCATTCAGAAGTTCACCGACATGATCATGAACTCGAAGGCTGTGCAGGCCGCGATCCAGATCGCGTTCAAAATCATCGGTGACACGATCAGTACCGTCTCCAAGTTCGTCAAGGGTGTGTTCGACCTCGTCTGGCCCTATGTCTGGGGCCTGTTCAAGTCGGTCATCGGCAACATCGTGACCGAGGTCAAGTCCGGGTTCGAGATCGTCAAGAACCTGATCCTGATCCCCATGAACATCGTCAAGGGCGAGATCAAGACCACCTGGGACATCATCTCCGGGATCTTCCAGATCACGATGGACCTGCTCACCGGCAAGGTGGGGAAGGCCTGGGGCGACATCAAGAAGATGATCTCCAGCGTGGTCAACGACGTCCACGACACCATCAGCTCGGTCTGGGGCGGGCTCGCGGACATCGCCAAGGCGGCGTTCCAGGCCGTGCTGGCCGCGGTCCGGGACCCGATCAACGCGATCATCGGCCTGGTCAACCGGGCCATCGATGGGTTGGATTCGGTGCACATCTCGATCCCCTCCTGGGTCCCGGGCATCGGTGGGAAGTCCTTCGGCGTCAACATCCCGCACATCCCGACCCTGGCCGACGGCGGCATCGTGCTGCCTCGTCCGGGCGGCACGCTGGCGCTGGTCGGTGAGGGCGGGCAGTCCGAAGCGGTGCTCCCGTTGTCGAGGCTGTCCGCGATGCTCGCCGGGGCGCGCGGGCCGGCGCTCGGGGCGGCCGGGGCCGCGAGCGGCGGGTTCACCGTCACGAACTACTACGAGGCCAACAACGGTTCTGCGCGGCGTACCGCCGAGGAGCTGATGTTCCTGGCCAAGGCGCGCGGCTGAGCGCCGACGCCGAACGGTGAGCGCTGACGCAGCGCGAGCCGTCCCTCATCGCCGGCGCCCCGCCTCCGCGCGTGGCGGCGCCGGTCCGGGTGCCCCCGCACCCGCCGCCGTGCCCGGCCTCCCTGCCCTCCGAGGCCGGGCACGGTCCATCTCAGTTTCCTGACAGACCTTTCCCAACAGACCTTTCCTGCCAGATCCCAGGGAGATCCGCATGTCCGTCATGCTCACAGATCCGCCCGCGCTGACCGCTGACGGGCAGATCGGCTACAACGGCCTCGTCTTCGGCTCGGGCACCTCCTACGTCATCGCCGAGACCGGCATCACCGGGTGGGAGGACCTCCCGGGCTTCGACACCGCCGACTCCCCGCGTTCCGGGGACCACGGTTCCTGGCCCGGCCCCCGCTACGCGCAGCCCCGCGTCATCACCGCCACCGTGTGGCTCGCGCCGGCGACCCGCACCGACACCTCCGCGATCACCGCGCTGCGCGGTGCGACCGGCATCGACCTGGACGAGCAGTGGCTCACCGTGCAACTTCACGGTGAGACGCTGATCAGCGCGGTGCGGATCAACCAGCGGGCGATCCCGACCGACCGCCAGTTCGCGCTCTACGGCGTGGCCAAGGCGAGCGTCCAGTTCATCGCGACCGATCCGCGCCGCTACACCCTCACGCTCCAGACCCTGGCGACCAGCGTCCCGCAGCCGGAGACCGGCATCGTGTGGCCGCTGACCTGGCCGCTGTCCTGGGGCACGGCCGGGTCCAGCGGCAACCTGCAGGTCACGAACGCCGGCAACGCCGCGACCCACCCGGTCGTCACCTTCACCGGGCCGTGCACCGATCCGCAGCTGGCGAACGTCGACACCGGCCAGATGATCGGCTACAACCTGGTCCTGGCCGCCACCGACGTGCTGACCGTCGACACCGGCAGCGGCCAGGTGCTGCTCAACGGTGCCGCCGACCGCCGGTACGCCGCGATGCCGAACGCGACCCTGGAAGAGGCCTTCGTCCTGCCTCCCGGATCCACCACCCTCGCCTTCCGGCCGTCGGCCGGCGCGCCGCCCGCGTCGGCAAAGGTCGCGTGGCGTTCGGCGTACATGTAGCCGACCGGCGCCCCGACACCGCCCCGACGCCGCCACCGACACCCTCGAAGGAGGCCGCATGAACGACTCCACCTACCGGGTGATCTTCGCCGATGTCAGCACCGACCAGACCATCGACGTCCTCCCGGTCGACGACGTCGAGTTCGACGACTACATCGGCAAACCCGGCTCCCTGTCCGGCACCCTCCCGATCCCCGACGCCGACCTGGGCGCACGGGCCGCGCGGCTCATCGAGGGCCGTACCGCGGTGTACCTCGCGCGCGGCAACGACCTGTGGTGGGGCGGACTGCTCTGGACGATGACGCCCCAGTGTGACGACCGCGGCGTCATCACCTGCGCGATCCAGGCCGCCACGTTCGACTCCTACGCCGCCCACCGTTACATCCGCCCCTCCGGCGCCTACCCCAACCCCCTCGCCTACACCGCCGTCGACTCGCTCCAGGTGGTCCGGAACCTGTGGCAGTACGTGCAGTCGACGCCCAACGGGAACATCGGGCTCTCGTTCGGCACCGAGACCTCCGGCACGACGATCAGCCCGTCCTGGCGCGACGGCGACGAGACCCTGGTCGACGACGCGATCACCCAGCTCGCCGCCGCGACCCCCGGCTTCGAGTACTGCGTCAGCGTCTACCGCGACCCGGACACCGGCAGCCGCGTCCGGCTGCTCAGGCTCGGCTCGCCGACCATCACGACCGGAGCGACGCCGCTGGTCGTCGACAAGCCCGGCAGCATCCTCACTTACGCGTTCCCGCGCGACGCCACCCGCTCCGCCACCGCGACCCGGGCCCGCGGCGGCTCGGTCCCGGCGACCGACGGGTCCGGCCAGGACGTGCCGCTGGTGTCCAGCGTGCACAGCGTCACGGTGCCCGGGTTCCTGGAGCTCGACGCCAGCGCGGACTACAACGACGTCACCGATCGGCCGACGCTGGAGAACCTGGCGCAGGCGCACCTGGCCGCCGCCGGGACCTCGGTCGTCGTGCCCTCCCTGACCGTCCAGCTCGACGGCTCGTTCGGCCCGCAGCTGCTGGGCGCCGCGGTCCGGGTGCGCATCGACGACCACTGGTTCCAACCACCGCTGGACCAGACCTACCGGATCGTCGGCTTCCACGTCCTGCCCGCCCAGCGCGGCCGCCCGGACACCGTCGACCTGTTTCTGGACGGAGGCCAAGATGCCTAACCTGCCCGAGGACATCATCGACCGGATCAGGCAGATCGAGCGCAAGCTGCAACGCACGGCGACCGCCGCGGCCACCTCGGCGGCGGTGGTGCCCTGGCAGAACGTGCCGCTGGCCGCCGGGTTCACGACCCAGACCACCACGCCGCAGTACCGGATCCAGGGTCCGGTGGTGTTCGTGCGCGGCGACGTGACGGCAGCCGGCGCCGGCCTCACCGAGGGCTCGGTGGTCGCGCATCTGCCTTCCAGCGCCAGTCCCGCGGCTCAGCAGGTGATCACGGTGGCCACGCCCAACACCACGGCGTCGCGGGTCGACGTGAATACCGACGGCAGCGTGGTCTACCACGGGCCGAACGCCACGTGGATCGCGTTCAACTTCGTCGTCGCGCTGGGCTGAGCGGGGTCCTCGGCAGCGCCGCGGCGCCGTTCATCAGGGTTCTTATATCTCATCGAAAAGTAAGGGGACGATTGTGGTTATTCATAGTGCGTGGCTCGCGTCGACCGGTCAGAGCCGCGTCGACACTCGCCTGGCGACGTCGGTCGGGATGGTCCCGACGGGTGCGCTCGTCTCCCGCTCCGGTGTCGTGCCGGACGGCGGGTTCGGGTGGCAGTCCGTGGCGGCGATGCAGTGCCAAATCATGCCGGGGCGCGCGTTCGTCCAGGGGGTGACGGCGCAGGGCGGGTATCAGGTCGCCTCCGATGCGCCGGTGGTGCTGACCGTTCCGGACGGCGACCCCCAGTACAACCGGATCGACATCATCGTTCTGCAGATCCAGGATCAGCAGTTCGACAGTTCGGGGCAGACTCAGGCGGTCGTGACGCTGATCAAGGGCACGGCCGCCGCTACGCCGGTGGCTCCGGTGGTTCCGCCTGCGGCGATCGGGCTCGTTCAGATCAGCGTGCCCGCCAAGACGTCCGCCGGCACCGGGGGAGTGGCGTGGCCGACGGCCGTCACGGACCTGCGGGTGTACACGTCGGGGCTCGGCGGGATCGTGCCGGCTGGGACGACGCCGTGGACGCCGCCGATGGCCGGGCAGTACTCGGATCTGAACGGCGAACTCCAGCGGTGGAGCGGCGCTGCCTGGACGCCGGTGTACGACCCGATGACCACCGGCGGGAATCTGCCTCCGGTCACCTCGACCACGCGTCCGTCGAACGCGCCGGCGGGCAAGCTGGTCTACGAGACGGACAGCGGCGCCGTCGCCCTCTGGAACGGCACCAACTGGCGGCACCAGCCCGGGCTGATCGCGGTCCAGACGACCACCGCCACGACGGCGTCGATCACGTTCAGCGCGATCCCGCAGGTCTACCGGGATCTGCGGCTCGTGATCAGCGCGAAGTCGGACGGTACGACCGCTGTCGGTTGGGACAGCGCGTACATGCGCTGGAACGGCGCCGCCGACAACATGTACCTCTGGAACACGTACTACCTGCCGCAGGGCGGGACCGCCGTCGGCGTCGCGAACACCAACCAGGTGTCGAGTGCGCAATGCGCCGCGGTCTGGAACAGCCACTGGCCGACGCAGGGCCGCGGCATCTCGACGATCGACATCCCCGAGTACGCCGACCCCACCACTCTCAAGGTCTACACCGGGACGTCGATGGCGACCGACGGCGGGACCGCGGGGGTTCTCCAGACCTACGGCGGGGGGTACATGACCACGACACCCGCCGCGATCAGCTCCATCACGATCTACATGAACGTGGGCAACTTCCTGCCCGACTCCACCTTCAAGCTCTACGGGCTGGGGTGATCCCCGCGGAGCCGACGGAGGGAGCACCCGAACCACCTTCGACCCCACGGGACACCCATGAACGTTGAAGCCATCACCGCGACAGCGTCCTCGCTGTGCATCACCGGCGCCGCCATCGGCGCCGGTTTTCGTTGGGCCAGCCGTTTCTCGCACGTCATGCATGTCGTGGAGGCCCGTTCCAAACAGCTCGAAGCCAACGGCGGGCAGTCGCTGCGCGACGACGTCCGCGAGATCCGCGCGGCGGTCGACGCGCACACGCACGAGTTCGCCGCGATCCACCAGACGGTCGGCGCGCTGGCCGTCATGGTCGCCGGCAAAACCGCGAACCACTTCGACGAAGGGGGCTGACATGGCTCGATTTCCCAAGGCGACCTGGCGCGGCCCGGTCCCGAACCGGACGCCGGGCGGCATGTCCGCGCACCGCGGCCTGGTGCTGCACATCCAGCAGGGCACCGAGGCCGGCACGGACGCCTGGTTCCACAACCCGGGCTCGCAGGTGTCCGCGCACTTCGGCAACCCCAAGTCGGGCCCACTGGACCAGTGGGTCGACACCGACGACCGGGCCTGGGCCGAGGTGGACGGCAACCCCGAGTGGATCTCGGTCGAGAACGAGGGGAACTCCGGCGACGTCCTGACACCCTCGCAACTGGAGAACGCGGCGCAGCTGTTCGCCTGGATCCACACCACCTACGGCGTCCCGCTCCAGCCCTCGGACAGCACCGTCCCCGGCCTGACCGGCCACGGCCTCGGCGGCCAAGCGTGGGGCGGCCACCTGGACTGCCCCGGCCAACCGATCCTCGACCAGCGCCCGCAGATCATCGCCCGCGCGGCCCAGATCGCCGGCGGCGCCCCGACACCGAAGCCGCCGACCCCCGCGCCGCCGACCCAACCGTCCCCACCCCCCTTCGGAGGCAATTCCGTGGCCACCATCCCCTCCAGCATCGGCCAGTTCTGGCCGGAGATCGCCGGCCAGTTCCCGGCGAACCAGAACTTCGACAACGAGACCGCCCTGATCTGGGCCGACGGCGGCGCCCGAGCCGCCGCCCTCTACGCCAAACAGGCCCGCGACGCCGTCACCGCCCTGGCAGGCCGCGTCAGCACCCCACCGGCCGTCGACATCAACGCCCTCGCCACAGCCCTGGCCCCACACCTGACCGCCGGCTCCACCGCCCAGCAGATCGCCCAGGCAGTCGCCCAGCACCTCGGCGCCGACCTGGCGAAGGGCTGACGATGTCGACCCTGACAACGCTGGAATCAGCGCTCACAAAGGACTTCCGCCGCTATCACCTGGCCGCACAGGCGCAGCGGCTGCTCGGCGGATCGGTGTCGACGTTCCTGGTGGAACTCGCCGCCGACGGCACGCACGGCTGGAGCACCAAGGCGCTGATCGCGGCCGCGGTCGGCGCCGTGTGGACGACGGCTCGGCTGCAGTGGCCGACGCTGCCTTGGAGTTTGGTGGCGCGGCATTTGCAAGTTGCGAAGGTTTCGGAGTCGGCTCCTGTCGCTGCCGCTTCGGATGGCGCCACTCCCGGCAATGCCGGGAGTAATGCGGCGGCCAACGATCCCGCCGCCTGATCCACCTCGCCGATCACCGCCCCGGCACGCAGATTCATTCTGCGTGCCGGGGCGTTTTTTGCGTTTGCCGACCGGTCTTTGCGAACTGCCAGATTTCCGATTGACAGGGACGGCGACATCAGCGGCCCGCGACTGGCTTAATTGACCAGTGGACTACGGACACCCAGACGCCGCGATCGCGGAGCACGCCCAGCGCCTGTTCGCGTTCCTCGCCGAGTCGAGCGAGCTGCGCACCAGGCCCATGCGGACCCTCGACACCGCGCGCCGGATCCTGTGGTTCGACGAATTGCCCGACGACTTCCCGGGGCTGCGCACCTTCGCCGGCGGCAGTTCGGCGCCGGCCGCCGAGCCCGGGTCGTGGCTCACCCTGACCCGGGTCGACCTTCCGGATCCCCCGCCGGTCCCGGCTTCGCTCGCGCCGTGGCTGGACGCCGTCGCGGTCCGCGACCACACCGCCGAGCAGGCCCCGGAGCTGCGCCAGCGGCCTGCCGACGTCCCCGACGACGCCATGGACGAGGCCCAGCGCATCGGACTGCGACAAGCCGTCGAAGCCCGTTACGAAGCCTGGGCGCAGTCCTGGGACCAGTGGGCGGCGGAGCGACGGCGGCTGGACCCGGCCGCCCGCGCCTACAACGAGCTCTACTACATGGCGGTCGGGGCCCGGCAGGACGCCGAGTTGTTCGAACTGGTCCTGGCGTTCGGCTACGCGACCCAGCAGTCCGGGCGGGACGCGGTGCGGCGGCACGTCGTGACGGTTCCCGCGATTGTGGCCTACGACCAGCGGACGGGGGCGGTCACCGTCCGGCCGGACCCGGAGTCGCCGGAACTGGTCCTCGAAGAGGACATGCTCGACGTCGGGGATCGGGTGTCTCCGGCCATCGCCACGGCCATCGAGGAGTTGCTGGAACAGGCGCAGGGGTTTGAGGCCCGAGGCGCGGGCGGTTCGGGCGCTGTCGGTGGTGCCGACGGCAGCGACAGCGACACCATCACCGGCGACGAGGCGGCGACCGAGACCGAACCCGCGCCCGGCAGCACCGGGCTGGCCGCCCTCCACGAAGCCCTGAAGACCTGGACCAACGCCGCCGGACCCGAGGCCCGCTATCAGGACGCTGTGTCTCGTCACACGCCCCGCTACGACCGCAGCCCTGTGGTGAGTTACGCCCCGGCGCTGGTCCTGCGGCGGCGCGGCGCCCGAGCCGTGGTGCAGGCGCTGCGCTCGATCGGCGACCTGATCGCGCAGACCGGCTCGGCGTCCGGCCTGATCGAGTTCCTGATCGACCCCGACGCCGGCCGCACGGCACCGGTCGGCGACCCGCTGACCGAGAGCGGACACGCGGGTGTCGACGGCCGGGGCGCTGCCGAGCCGGACGACGTCTACTTCGCCCTCCCGTCCAACGCCGAGCAGACCTCGATCGCCCGCCGGCTCCGTGACGAGCGGCTGGTCGTGGTCCAGGGCCCGCCCGGCACCGGCAAGACGCACACCATCGCCAACCTGGTCACCGATCTTCTGGCACACGGCAAGCGGGTGCTGATCACCAGCCACACCGCCCGTGCGCTCCAGGTGCTGCGCGACAAGCTGCCCGAGGAACTGCGCCCGCTGTGCGTCAGCCGAACCGATGACGGCGCGCTCGGGCAGCAGGAACTGGAGCACTCGATCAAGGGCATCCTCGCCCAGCACGGCGCCTATGACGCGGTCCATTCGGCCGCCGAGATCAAGCGCCTCACGGATCGGCTGCGCGCGGCCCGGATCCAGCAGGGCGAGGCGCTGCTGGACCTGCGGACCATCCGCGAGATGGACACGTTCGTCTACTCCGCCGACATCGGCGACTACTCGGGCACACCGCTCCAGATCGCCGAGCGATTGCAGCGTGAGGAGCCGATCCACAGCTGGATCGGGACCGTCCCGGAGCCGGACGTCCACGCGTCGGACACCCCTGCCGTCGCGGCGCACGCCGCCCATGACAGAGAACTGACGCCGGCCGAGGCCGCCACCCTGCGCGCGGCCGCCCTCGCGTACACCCCGGCGCTCGCCGCCGTCGCCGGTTCCGTCGAGCTTCCACCGTCCGCCGCCTTCCCGCCTCCTGCTGACTTCGCCCAGTCCGTGGCCCGCATCCAGGAAGCGGACCAGCGCACGGCGGCAATCGCCGAACGCCACGGCTTGAGCCTGGTCGCCGCCGTCCGCGCGCTCCCCGACGAGCGCCGTGACGCGCTCGACAAGGCCCTGGACGCCTTCCTCGGCGTCCGCGACCGGCTGGCCGTCCACCCCGCGCCGTGGGTCGTGCAGGCGCGGGCCCAGGCGGTCGCCGGGCAGGACCACGCCCTGCGACGCCGCCACGAGGCCACCCGGCAGGCGCTCACCGACATCCAGCAGTACCTGCCGCACGTCGGCCCGGCGCTGATCTCCGGGCTGGAGCGTTTCGACCTGCCGACCGCGCTGCACCAGGCGAAGACCCTCTTCGACGGCCTGCAGGCCGGGCAGCGGCTCAAGGGCCCACTCGGCATGAAGACCAAGCTGGGCAAGGAAACCGAGGCGTTCCATGAGGTCGTCCGCATCGACGGCGCCCCGCTGGACAGCCCGCAGGTCTGTCTTCGGGTGCTGTATCGCATTGAGGTCGAGCGCCGGCTGCTGGATACCGAGCAGAGCTGGACCGGTTTCCCCGAGCCCTGGGGCCGGATCGACAGCCGGGTCGCTCGGCTGGAGGACGACCTCTCGGTGCTGGACCTGCTCGGCGGCTTGGCTGAACGGCACCACGCGGTCGGCGCCGCGGTCGCGGGCTCGCCCGAACTGGCCCGACTCGACTGGCTGGACCGGGCTGGCACCGACATGGTTCGCGAGGTGCTGGCCGCCGACGCCGGGGTCCGGGACACCGAGGCCGCCCGGCGTGCCCTCGCTGAAACCGCCGGAGTGTTGCGCACCTGGTCCGCCGCACAGCGGCACGTGCCGGACCCGGTGGCCGCCGCCGTCTCGGCGCTGAACGCGGCCGATCCCGAGGGCTACCGCCGCGCCCACGCCGATATCGCCGACCTCCGGGACGCCGTCGACGCCCGGGACACGCTCGCCCGCGCCCGGGCGGCGGTGCACGCGAAGCACCCAGACCTGGCCCGCCTCCTGGAGCAGACCGCCGCCGACCCGGCCTGGGACGCCCGCATCGCCGACCTGCCGAAGGCCTGGGCCTGGGCGCGTTGGAACACCCGGTTGGCCAAGCTCACCGACCCGGAAGCCGAACGCGGGGCGCGCGCCGCGCTGGACGAGGCCGACGGCGAGGTGCGGCTGAGCCTGAAGCGGCTGGCCGAGGCCCGCGCCTGGGACCACTGCCTGCGCCGGATCACCGCACAGCAGGGCCGCGCGCTCCAGGCGTACCAGCTGAACATCCGCAAGATCGGCAAGGGTACCGGCAAGCACGCGTACCGCTACCGCACTCAGGCCCGGGAGAACCTGCGGGAGGCGCAGGAGGCGGTTCCGGCCTGGATCATGCCGCTGCATCAGGTGGTGGCCAGTGTGCCGATGGACCGGCCGGAACTGTTCGACGTGGTGATCGTGGACGAGGCCAGCCAGTCCGGGCTGGAGGCGGTGCTGCTGGCGCACGTCGCCGAGCGGATGGTGGTGGTCGGCGACGACAAGCAGGTCAGCCCGTCGAACGTGGGACTGGACCAGGACCAGGTGTTCGCGCTCCAGGAACGGATGCTCAGTTCGCTGCCGAGCAGCCTGACCAGCGTCGTCAACCCGACGACCAGTCTGTTCGACCTGACGTCGGCGCTGGCCGGCGGCCGCGGCCGGCTGATGCTCAAGGAGCACTTCCGGTGCATGCCGGAGATCATCGACTTCTCCAACCGGCAGTTCTACGGCGGCGAACTACAGCCGTTGCGGCAGTTCGGCACCGACCGGCTCCCGCCGCTGGTCACCCGCTACGTCGCGGACGGTGCGGTCGAGGGGACCGGCGTGCGGCGGGTGAACCGCGCCGAGGCCGAGGCGCTGGTCGACGCCGTCGTCGCCTGCCATGAGGACCCGGCCTACGCCGGACGGTCGATGGGCGTCATCACCCTGCTGGGCGGCGGCCAGTCCGCACTGGTCGAGGATCTGCTGGCCCAGCGGTTGAGCGTGCCGGCCCGGGCCGCGCGCGGACTGCGCGTCGGCGACGCCGAGGACTTCCAGGGCGACGAACGCCAGATCATGTTCATCGGCATGGTGGTCTCCCGAGCCGCCGTGGACAGCGACGAGACCCTGCGCATCGGCGGATTCTCAGCCGAGAGCTACCAGCAGCGCCTGAACGTCGCGGCCAGCCGCGCACAAGACCAGGTACAGGTGTTCCACAGCGTGCACCCCGGCGACCTCGGACCGACCGACCTGCGCCGCGCATACCTGGAACACCTGGCCCGGCCGGCGTCGGAACGCGACGCCTACCTGACCGGCGAGGTATCGCCGGACATACGCCGCGACCCCTTCGACAGCCTCTTCGAGCAGCGTGTGTACCTGGCGCTACGCCAGCGCGGCTACCGAGTCCGTCCGCAGTACCCCGCCGGACGCTACCGGATCGACCTGGTGGTTGAAGGCGGCGCCGCCCGCCTGGCCGTGGAGTGCGACGGCGACGCCTTCCACGGCGAGGAGGACGCGGAGGCCGACGCCGCACGGCAGCGGGACCTGGAGCGGGTCGGATGGCGCTTCGTGCGGGTGCGGGGAAGCCGCTTCTTCCGCGACCCGGAGGCGGCGCTGGAACCGCTGTGGGAGGAGCTGGAGCATTTGGGGATCAAGCCGGGTGTCACGGCTACGACGTACTTCGGCGGGGTGTGAGCCGGGAAAAAAGGGGCAACCCCTAGCAGCCTTCTGATCTCCGCCGCGACGCTATGGCCTGGCGGATCGGTTCTTCGAGGCCGGACCGTAAGGCGTAGCCGGTTTGCTCGTCGCGTCCGGGTGAAACGCCTGGTTTCACTGGGTCAGTATGTGGTGGGCGTATTCCAGGCGGCTTTGCACGCGCGATCGCGGCTGGCGCCCGCCCATCTGCAGGGTGGCCAGGCCGTGCAGAGTTGCCCAGGCGACTTCCGCCCTGCTGTGGTCGGGGCCCGGGAAGGTCTCGTGAATCGCCGCGAAGGCACGCCGAAGCGGTTCGGGGGCGTTCTCGGTGCCGAACCCCAGGTTCGAGGGCATCGAGAACATGGCTTCGTAGAGGTAGGGCCGCGCCACGGCGAACTCCAGGTAGGCGCGCATGCGCGCCATGGGCTCGGCGTCTACCGCTTCAAGTGCTTCGGCGATTTCGGCGAATCCGGTGAGGGCCACGGCGTCGATGATCGCCTGTCGACCGGTGAAGACCGAGTAGAGCACCGGCTGTGTGACGCCGAGCCGAGAGGCCACCCCGCGCATCGTCACCGCCGCCCAGCCCTCTGATTCGGCGAGCTCTCGTGCGATGCGGATGGTCTGATCGCGTCGCAGTTCCAGGTCGGGTGCGGGCTTGGGGGACATGGCAATGATCATAGCGCTGTTACATATCGGCGTTAGCTAACGGCGGCCCACTCGGGAGGCGCGCCGGGCAGACGTGTGCTAACGTCGTTAGAGAACGATGTTAGCTAACGTTGAAAGGAATCCTCATGACGGTCGCCGCTCTCGTCGTCGCACTCCTCGGCTGCACCCTCATCGCGTTCATCGGCGGCCGGTTCCTGCTGGCCCCCAAGGTCGCCATGGCCGGCTTCGGCGTGCCCGAAGACAGCCTCCGCGCCTTGACCAGCATTAAGGGCGTCCGCGACATCACCTCCGGAGTGGTGCCACTCGTAGTCCTCGCGGCTGCCGGCATCCACGTCTTCGGCTGGGCCATGCTCGCCGCGGCGATCACCCCGATCGGAGACGCGATCATCGTCCGGACCAACGGAGGAACCCTCCGCCAGGCACTGACTGTTCATGCCGTCACGGCCGCGCTCCTCATCGCCGTCGGCCTCGTCCTCGCGCTCGCTTAGAAACGCAGTCGCATGACTACTCAGCCGTACTTCGCTCTTCACCGCAACGAGTGCGCCGACACCAGTCTCAATGCCGCGCTCAGCACGGACCGTTGACCCACCAGGCAGGTTTCCTCGTCAAGCTCAACGGAAAGCCGCAGGCTTTCTGGAACACCATTGAGCCCGGCTAGGCTCGCCAATACCGACGCCGGCCAACGGCCTGACCCGGCTAAGCGCGAGAACAAACCTGGCGGTGCTTCGTAACGACCATGAAGAGGCTTTCCTTGAAGAAGACAAACCCGCTAGTGGCCGCCCTCGCGGCCGTGCTGTTCGCCCTCGGCATTGGGGTTATGACGACATCCCAGGCCTCCGCGACGATCAAGCCCAGCCCGCACCTGGCCGCGTTCGGCGGTAACCCTTACGGGTATGAGATCAGGAACGGCTGGAACGAGTGCCTCGGAATCCTCAACGAAAGCAAGGCCAACGGCGCGGAAGCGGTCCAGTGGCCGTGCGACGGCCAACCCGACCAAGCCTGGCAGATGTACTGCCAGCCAAATAGCGGTGGTTGCGAGTTCGTCAACCAGAACTCCAACAAGTGCCTTGGAGTCCTCAACGAGAGCACCGCGAACGGCGCGGCCGTAATCCAGTGGGACTGCTGGGACGGCCCCGACCAGAATTGGAGATGGGTTCCGTTTCCGAATGGCGGCCATATCCAAAACTACAACACCAACTTCCAGAAGTGCCTCGGAATAAATGGCAACAACCCCGCCGAAGGCACGCCCGCGATCCAGTGGGACTGCAACGGCAACAATGACCAGCAGTGGCGCCAGACTTAAGCTTCTCGTTCAACCCGGCATGATCGTTTCGTGTCGAGGTTTCTCATTGCCCTGACGAGGAAGCGGTCTCCAGGTGATGTTGTGTGTTCGACCAAGAGCACACGCCCACAAGGAGGCCGCTTTCACCATTTTCGAGGTTCCTGCGGTCAGAGCCCGCGGTTCGCTAACTGTCACCCCCACCTTCGGTCAGTGACTCGGTTCGACGCGAAGCCGCTCGTAGCGTCTGTTTCCCAGGCACTTCCTGCCTCCCGGAACGTATTCAGCCGCTTCCTCCTGAGGTGATGATCGTGACCGACCTCATTCAGACGACTTCCGCCCCGGCGGATCCCGGTTTCCCGGTGTTCGATCCGGACATGCTGCTCAGGAACGTGCTGGGCATCGAGCCCGAACCGCTGCCCGACTTCGATCCGCCCGCGCTGACGCCGATGCGGGTCCCGCTGCGGGAGGCCACGGTCGGGCTGCTGGTGTCCTGCGGCGCCTACTTTCCGGACCAGCCGCGGCTCCGGCAGCACAGCGACCTTTCCTACCGGCTGCTGCCCAGGGAGCGCGACCTGGACGACGTGCTGTTCGGGCACATGACGCCGATCCGTGCCTTCGCGCTCGCCGACCCCAACGTGGCCTACCCGAGGGACACGATGCTCGATCTGGAGCGGGACGGCGTCATCGGCCGGTACGCGGCGAACGCGGTGTCGATGGTCGGCTCGATCAGCCAGTTCGACGAGTTGGCGACCGAGGTGGCTCCCCGGATCGTCGAGGAGTTCCAGGCCATGGGGGTCGACTTGGTACTGGTGGTGCCGTTCTGTCCGCAGTGCCACGTGGCCTTCGGGGTCCTGGCCCGGGCGATCGAGAATCGGGGGATCCCGACCACCAGCATCACCACCTTGTACAAGCAGGCCACCTTTCTGAAGCCGCCTCGTGCCTCGTTCCTGGACTTCCCGCTGGGGTGTCCGGCTGGTCGGCCGCGGGAGAAGACGCAGCAGCGGGAGATCGTCAAGGCCGCGCTGGAGTTCGCCGAGCAGGCCGGGTCGGACTGGGAGCTGAAGCGGCTGCCGTTCCAGTGGGACGCGGACGGCAGCCGGGACTGGGAAGACCTTGTCGCGGACGTTTACCGCCTGGACAACGCGATCCGCGGCTCGGTCCTGGCGAATGCGGCGGCCCACACGCAGGTTCTGGGCGGCGGGAACGAGCGGGAGTTCGCCGTCCGGTGTGCCTGCTGAGCGTCGGCACTGTGTCGAACAGAAGAGGAAGTGCGCCGCATGCGTATCGCAAATCTTGATGGCCGGCTTGTGCTCAAGCACCCCGACGGCGTCATCGACGTGGAGAAGGCCAGCGATGGCCGGTTCGCCGCGGATCCGCAGGCCGTGTTCGCCCGCTGGGACGAGTTCGTGGCCTGGGCCGACCGCTCGCGGGCGGCGCACGCCCGGTCATTGGTCGAGCCCTTCGACCCGAGCCGACTCAAAGCGCCGGTGCCGCGTCCCTCGCAGGTGTTCGCGATCGGGTTGAACTACGCCGACCACGCCGGCGAGAGCCGCCTGCCGCCACCGCCGGAACCGGCCGTGTTCACCAAGTTCCCGACGTGCCTCGCCGGCCCCAACGACGAGGTGAAGCTGCCGACGGCGACCGTGGACTGGGAGGCGGAGTTGGTCGTCGTCATCGGCCGGCGGGCCGTCGCCGTCCAGGCGGTTCGGGCCTGGGACCATGTCGCGGGCGTCACGGTCGGGCAGGACCTGTCCGAGCGGACCCGTCAGCTGGTCGGCACCCCGCCACAGTTCAGCATCGGCAAGTCCTTTCCCGGGTTCGCCCCGATCGGGCCGGAGATCGTCACGCCCGATGAGCTGGCCGACCGCGAGGACCTGGAGATCGGCTGCAGTGTCAACGGCGAGGTCGTACAGCGGGCCCGCACGAGCCAGCTCATCTTCTCCGTCGCCGTGCTCATCGAACGACTGTCGGCGATTCTTCCGCTGACTCCAGGCGACATCGTGTTCACCGGCACGCCTTCCGGCGTCGGCCACGCCCGGTCGCCGCAGCGCTATCTCGCACCGGGGGACGTCCTGGAGACCTGGATCTCCGGTGTCGGCCGCCTTCGCAACACGTTCGCCGAAGGCCCGCGGCACGTCTCGCAGACCATCTCAAAGCCCTGAATGAGGAGACGGCACATGGGTCTTCACAACCTGAACTCGCTGACCGTCGGCGTACCGGAGGTCGAGGCTGTCCGCGGTTACTACGAGGACTTCGGGCTGACCGGCGAGGACGACGGCTGGCTGTCGACGACCGACGGCGGCCGGCAGCTCCGCCTGGTGCCGGCGCCGTACCGGCAGCTGCTGCGGATCGAGATAGGGGTCGACGACTTCGACGATATCGGCCGCATCGCCGGCCGACTGCGGCGCTTTGATTTCGCTGTCTCCCAGATGACCGACGAAGTCGTGACGGCCGTCGAGCCGGTCACCGGCGTGCGGGTCACCGCCAAGGTGACCCGGCGGCTGATCCAGCGGCCGGCCCCGGAGGCGGGCTACAACCAGCCGGGACTGGTCAGGCGACCGGAAGCCCGCGCGCCCGGGATCCTGCGGGAAAGCGCGGTACGGCCCCGCAGGCTCGGCCACGTCGTGATCGGGTCCACCGACCAGGCCGCCTCCCAGCACTTCTTCACCGACGGCTTCGGCCTGAAGGTGTCCGACGAGGTCCGTGACGCGGCGGCGTTCCTGCGATGCTCGACCGACCACCACAACGTGTTGGTCACGCGGGCGCCGGTCAACTACCTGCACCACACCTCCTGGCAGGTCGACGACGTCGACGAGATCGGGCGCGGCGCGATGGCGATGCTTCAGGACCATCCCGAACGCCACGCCTGGGGGCTGGGACGCCACTTCATCGGCTCCAACTTCTTCTGGTACCTCCGGGATCCGGCCGGAACATTCTCCGAGTACTACTCCGACCTCGACTGCATCATCGACGACTCGCTGTGGTCGCCCCGGGTCTGGGAGGACGACAAGGCCCTGTTGAGTTGGGGGCCGCCGCCTCCGCCGTCTTTCGTCGACCCGGAGGACCTCGCGGCGCACATGACCGGCGCCCACAGCGCGGCCGGCTGACGCCATGAGGCCATACGGCGATGGGATGACGTTGGGCGAAGGCCCACGATGGAATGAGGGAGCGCTGTGGGTCTCGGATCCGCAGCAGGGCGGGATCTGGACCGACAGCGGCGGCGCCTGGACGTTCACGCCGCTGGCCGCGCAGTCGAACGGCTTGTGGTTCCTTCCCGACGGCCGCCTGGTCGGCGCGATCATGCGCGAAAAGCGAGTCGGGCTCTGGGACGGAACCGGCTTCGGGGCGTATGCGGACCTGTCCGCGGTCGCCGCGGGACCGTTGGGAGACATGGTCGGCGATCACCACGGCGCTCTCTACGTGGACGATGTCGGGTACGCCGCCCACCTCGGGGAACAGCCGCGGCCAGGCCGACTGATCCATGTCACGCCCGACGGACGGGCGACGGTGGCGGCCGAAGACCTCGAATTCCCGAACGGGCTGGCGATCATCGATGACGGCGCCACCCTCGTCGTCGCGGAAACCTGGGCCCAGCGCCTGACCGCCTTCACCATCGGTGCGGACGGACAGCTCACTGACCGGAGGCTGTTCGCCGACCTCGCCGCGGTCGTGCACCCCGAAGCGCGCCCCGACGGGATCTGCGCCGCGGCGGACGGCGTCTGGGTCTGCACGCTCACCGCCCATGCGGTCGTCCTCATCGCCCGATCCGGTCCGCTGCGCCAGATCAGCACGGGAGAGGGCCAACCGGTCGCGTGCTGTCTCGGCCCTGACGGACGGCTGTTCGTGACCGTGGCCGAGACCGGCGGCGTCTCGGTCCTGGAGGCCGTCGCCAACAAGACCCTGAGATCCCATGTCGAAATATACGAACTGGCCGCAAACCCCTGAGGAGCATCGGAAATGACGACCGCCGGAGACGAGAACCTGCCCGATCCCGCAGAGGATTCGTTCAGCCTAGAAGACCACCTGCGACAACTGCGTCAGGTGCAGCTGTACATGGTGCACATGGACATGGTGCACGCCGTGGAATCGCCGATGGAGTACCTGGCACCCCATCTCAGGGAACACATTCTCTGGCTCAAGGAGCAGGAGGAGAACGGCGTCTTGTTCCTGTCCGGCGCCAACGCCGCCGGCGAAGACTGGGACGGCAGCGGCACCGCCATCATCAGGGCGTCGTCCCTGGAAGCGGCGGCGGCCATCTCCGATACAGAACCTTTCCACCGCGCGGGCCTGCGCGTGAACACCGTGCACGGGTGGCAGCTGAACGAAGGAACCATCCGACTCTCCTTCAGCCTGTTCGCCGACACGATCAGCCTTGATTGAGGAGCCTGACATGGACAGCAGGGTCGACGGCGAGGCCGCCACCGATGTCGACGTAGCCGTGATCGGTTGCGGGACAACAGGTCTGGCGCTCGGGCGCCTCCTTGAGCTGGAAGGTCTGCGAGTCGCCATCATCGACCGCGGCCGGATGCCGATGGCCCGTCCGCGCGCGACACACGTCGACGACGAGACGATGAGGGCGTTCCAGACACTCGGTCTTCAGCACCTGGAGAAGGATTTCTCGATGGTGGGCATGTACCGCCACTACGACTCCCAGTGGCGCACGGTGATGGAATTCGACTGGCACCGGGGCCGCACCGAGCAGGGGTGGCAGTCGGACTACATGTTCCACCAGCCCGACTTCGAGGCCGTGTTGCGCGGCTACGCGTATAACTACGCCAAGGCTGGCACGTACTTCGGCTGGGAGGTCACGACGCTGAAGGACGCGGGCGACAGCGTGCTGGTGGACGTCCGCGAGATCGCCACCGCCCAGGACCGCCAGATCAGGGCATCGTTCGTGGTGGGGTGTGACGGCGCCAACTCCAGCGTGCGCGAGCTCATGGGCAGTACGCAGATCGATCACAACGCGACCCACCGCTCACTGATCATCGACATCATTCCCTTCGTCGCCAAGGACGAGCTCGCCGGCCGCGATGCCTTCATCCAGGGCGCGATCCGCAACCCGTTGACGTTCGCGCCGATCGCCGCGCCGCGGCTGCGGTTCGAGCTGATGCTTCGCCCCGACGACGATTCGGCGGCCTTCGAGCGCACCGAGAAGGCCTACGAAGTCCTGTCGCCGTGGTTCAGCCCGGACGAGTACCGGATTCTCCGTTGCGACGTCTACGAGTGGCGGTCGCTCACGGCTACCCCGTGGCGCGCCGGCCGGCTTCTCCTGGCCGGGGACTCCGCCCACACCATGCCACCCCACCTGGGCCAGGGGATGTGTTCCGGCATCCGGGACGCCACCAATCTGGCCTGGAAGCTCGGCCGCGTGATCCGGGGCGACTCGCCGATCGATCTGTTGGACACCTACGAGACCGAGCGCAGACCGCATGTGGGCGCGTACACGACGCTGGCCGCAGAGTGGGCGAACAAGATCGAGGCTCTGGTGGCGTCGGCGGACGAGCCACCCGTGGTGCGAGCGGAGGCGTTGCGCCCGCGTCTGGGCCCCGGCGTCCGGGACGACACGAACGAACTCGCCGGAACGCTGAGCGCCCAGCCGAGAACCGCGAGCGGCCAACTCCTCGACGACTTCGTGGGCTACCGCTTCGCCGTGGTAGGGGATTCCGCGGTTCTGTCCGGCACCTCCGACCGGACGAAGGCGTTGCTGGAGTCGCTCGACGCGCAGGTTCTCCAGGAGTTCTCCGGGGAAGTCCGCGACTGGGTGAGGAGTCTGGGAGCAGCGGCCGTGATCATCAGGCCCGATCGGTACCTCTTCGGGGCCGCGGGCGACTCAGCCGAACTGGACGCTCTGGTCGCCGCGCTCGCGACCACGTTGCAGCCGTCCGCTGTGCCGGCGTCGTAGAAGGAGAGGACTGGCATGAAGATGAACGCGATGCTCAGGAAAGACGCACACCTCCTCGTTATCGGCGGAGCGCGCGGCCTGGGGTTCGAACTGGCCCGCACCGCGGCAGAACAAGGCGCGCGAGTGACGGTCACCGGGCGGGACGCGCACGCCGCCGAGGCCCGCGCCGCCGAACTCGGCCCGCGGGCTCGCGGGCTGGCCTGCGATCTGTTGGACGACGCCGCCCTTCGCCGCTTGTTCACCGACCTCGACGCGGTCGACCACCTGGTGATCACCGCGATCGAACGCGACAAGAACACCGCGGCCGACTTCCGCGCGGATGCCGCCGCACGCATGATGCTCATCAAGACGGTCGGCTACGCGAACGCCGTCGCGCACGCGCTGCCCAAGTTCGACCCGGACGGCTCCGTCGTGCTGTTCAGCGGCCTGTCCATGTGGCGCCCCTCACCGGGGTCCACGACGATGTCGATGGCCAACTCCGCGGTCATCGGCCTGGTCAACTCGCTCGCGGTCGAGCTCGCTCCGGTGCGGGTGAACGCCATCACGCCCGGCTCGGTCGCGGGGACGGAGGCGATCGACAACGCCGACCCGGTCATGGCCGAGTTCTTCGAAGCGCAGCGCCAGCGCACGCCCGCCAAACGGCTGCCCGCTCCCAGCGACATCGTCGCGGCGGTGCTGTTCCTGCTGACCTGTCAGGGAGTCACCGGCGAGAACCTCGTCGTGGACGCCGGAGCGCACTTGCTCTAGCACGCCGGCCGGCGGCGGGCCTTTCGGACTGGACGCGGTGCGTATGCGCACCGGTTGAAGCAGTTCGGCGGCATCGCCGCCTTCGAATTCGGTACCGGATCGTCGTCGAGTACAGCGAAGGGGAAGAGCGCATGAAGCTGGCGCGAATCGAGATCGACGAGGGGGTCAGGCTGGGAGTCGTCACCGGTGACCGGGTTCAGCCGCTGGTCGCGGGTACCTCTCAGTTCGAGGTGCTGGCCGCCGCGCCGGCGCGGCGCGCGGAGCTCGTCGACCAGGCCCGCGAGGGCGAGCCGCGCCCGCTGTCCCAGGTGCGGCTGCTCGCGCCGGTACAACCCGGGACGCTGCGGGACTTCCTCACCTTCGAAGAACACTTCGAAGGCAGCCTGAAGCTCCTCGGCGCGAAAGCGCCGAGCCCTGCCTGGTACGACCAGCCGCTGTTCTACTTCTCCAACACCAACGCGGTGGTCGGCCCGGACGAACCGGTCGCGGTGCCGCCGGGGTGCCGGATGCTGGACTTCGAACTCGAACTCGCCGCCGTCATCGGCAAGCCCGGCCGGGACCTGAGTCCCGAGCAAGCGGCCGGGCACATCGCCGGATACACGCTGTTCAACGACTGGTCGGCACGGGACCTGATGGCGCCGGTGATGCCGGTCGGCCTGGGGCCGGTGAAGGGCAAGGACTTCGCCAACACCCTCGGGCCGTGGATCGTCACCGCCGACGAGCTGGCGCCGCACCGTCGCGACGGCCGGCTGGCACTGGAGATGCACGCGGAGCTCAACGGCGTTCCGCTGCCGGGCGGCGGGGACACGTCGGCCAACATGGCGTGGTCGTTCGAGGAACTGGTCGCGTTCGCCTCGCGCGGCGCCCAGCTGCTGCCCGGCGATGTCCTCGCCTCAGGGACCTGCGGCGCCGGCTGTCTGCTCGAATACTGGGCCCACACCGGCAGCCAGACCCCCGCGCCGTTGCGGCCGGGTGACGTCGTGACGCTGGTCGCCGAGGGGATCGGCGCGGTGTCGAACCGGATCGTCGCCGGCGCTGAGCCGGTGGCTGTGCCGAAGGCCCGGGTGGGGCAGCCTCGGCGGCCGCGCCCGTGGACGGGCACCGGCGGCGCGTCGTGACCGCCGGCGAGCTCGGTGAGCCCGGCGAAGTCTGGGCGCCTTCGGCCGGCATCCGGCCCGGGCCTCATCGGAACACGACCGTCCGGCGCCCGTCGAGCATGACCCGGTTCTCCAGGTGCCACTGGACGGCGCGGGCCAGGGCCAGCGATTCGGTGTCGCGGCCCAGCGCGGTCACACCGGCAGCGTCCATAGCGTGGTCGACGCGTTGTACCTCCTGCTCGATGATGGGCCCCTCGTCGAGGTCGGAGGTGACGTAGTGGGCGGTGGCGCCCACCAGCTTCACTCCCCGGTGATAGGCCTGCTGGTACGGCTTGGCGCCCTTGAAGCTCGGCAGCATCGAGTGGTGGATGTTGATGGCCCGTCCCTCAAGCTTGGCGCACAGGCCAGCGGAAAGGATCTGCATGTAGCGGGCCAGGACGACCAGGTCGACATCGAGGGCGTCCACGAGCCGGAGCAGCTCCGCCTCGGCCTCGGGCTTGGTGGCCGCGGTGACCGGCACGTGCACGAACGGCACGCCCGCGGCCGTCGCCAGCTGCTCAAGGTCGCGGTGGTTGGACACCACGGCTGCGATCTCGGCGTTGAGCTGGCCGACCTTGACCCGGTAGAGCAGGTCGTTGAGACAGTGGCCGAACTTGCTCACCATGATGATCAGGCGGGCGCGCCGGGTGGCGTCGGTGATCTTCCAGGTCATCAGGAACTCTCGGGCCACCTCGGCGAATTCGCTGCTCAGCGGGCCGATACCGGGAGTGGCGCCGTGGGCGGCCTGGAACGCCAGGCGCATGTACAAGCGCGAGGAGTCACCGTCGATGAACTGATGGCTCTCGGTGATGGTGCAGCCCTGATCGGCCACGAATCCGGAGACGGCGCGGACGATCCCGGGCTGGTCCGGGCACGACAGGGTGATGATGACGTCGCTCAAGATCTGGTCTCCTTACCTACTGCGGAACCTGCGTGGCACCTACCGCGGCGCGGCCGTCGCCACTGTCCCGGCGGGCGTCCCGCCAGGCGACGTACTCGGGAACCTGGTTGAAGCTGAAGATGTGGAGCCCTTCGATTCCGGCCGTCCCGGCGATCGCGGAGACGAACGGGCTCGGGTCGTACGCGCGGCCGCGCAGGACGTTGCCGACCATGCCGTGCTGCTTGCGCAGGTAGCGGAGTGACTGGCCGACCCCGATCCTGAGCGACAGCTCGGCCAGCTTGGCGACCTTCACCGGCCCGGCGACGCCTGCCCGCAGCGGGAGCGAGATGCCGCGCTGTCGGGCTCGGGCGAGCCAGTCACGGACGGCCACAGCGTCGAAGCACATTTGGCTGACCATGTAGGTGGCCAGCTGTTGCTTGCGTTCCAGGGCCACCCACAGCCGGTCGTCGTCGATGAGCGGATGCCCCTCGGGGTAGCAGCCGACGCCCAGCCTCGTCAGCGTGTGGCCGTGCTCCTGCAGGTCCTGCAGGACCTGGCCGGCCTCGCTATAAGGGCCGGCTGGCCGCTCGCCATCGCCGCCGATCACATACAGGTCGGTGATGCCGAGGTCCTGGATCTGGCTGACGAAATCGGTGAGCGCCCGGCGGCTGGGCACCATGCGGGCGGCGAGGTGCGGTACCACCCGTCGGCCGGAGCCGGTGGCGACGGCACAGAACTGGACAGTGCGGTCCAAGCCGAACTTCGGCGAGCAGGTGATGGCCACCGTGGCGTCGGCGGGCGCGGCCTGGATCTGGTCCCCGGCGCCTTTGAGCGGGATGACCTCGATCGTCGCGTCCGCAAGGAGACGGTCGGCGGTGAGCGGGTTCTGTGATGATGTCGATGATGTCAGGGACATGGTCGTGGTCCTTCACGGATCGTTGGACGAGCGCCCAGCGGCTGGGCAGCGACCAGGGGCTAGACGAGCGGCCGGGTGCTCACGACGGCCCGGATCTCCCTGAGGGCGTGCGGCGATTCGACGGCGGGACGCAGGCGGGCGCCCTGGGGGTCGCCCCAGACCACGGTCACTTCGGTGCCGTCGACGGCCAGTTCCTCGTCGATCATGCACAGGGAGGACCAGGCACCGACGTTGACGGTGTAGCCGGTGCGGTTGGAGATGCCGACCACCCGGCCGGCGTGCATGATCGCGTCGTATTGGTAGGTGGCGTAGACGGCGTACGGGATTTCCAGGTACCTGGGCCGCGCTTGTTCGGGCGCGTACAAGGTGTCCCCGAGGAGCCGGGTGACGTCCTCGCGGTTCCACCGCAGCCAGACCTTGCGACGATGGGGTTCGGCCTTGATCCGGCGCAGTGCGTCCGCGCCGATGAAATCGTGGTCGAACTTGATGATGTTCGCGTAGCCCAGGTCGTAGGGCGTGGGAACGTAGTCGTCGATGTCGTCGGAGGCGAAGCTTCCGCCGAGGGAGGCGCCGGCCTCGAATCCCTTCGCCGGCAGCCACTCGCGGTATGCCTTGGTGGCGCCGCCGGCGTAGATGCCGGGCACCACAAGGCCGAGCCATCCTGACTCCAGCGCCGTGGTGGAGTACGCGATCGCCCCGCCTTGCCGCAGCCCGTACTGCTCCCCGGCCGCCAGCAGCGCTTCCAGGACCCGAGGCCCGGACTCCACGGGCCCGAAGATCTCCAGCCCGGTCGTCTCCTGTCCGGGGATGCCGACCATGGTGTGGTTGAGCGCGTGGACCGGGGTTCCGGCGATGTCGAAGGCGCCGATGGTGAAGAACTTGATCCGCGGAAGCGGCGCACCGTGTGCGGCCGTGACGATGTCGAGGGCGCGCGGGCCCTGCACCTGGTAGCGGAAGACGAGGCGTTCCCCTTTGTTGACCAGAGCGTTTTCGTCACGGGTGATCGCGACGTCGTAGCCGCCCCGCTCGGCCTGGAAGGAGACCCAGTTCGCGGCGGCGGGGCCGCCCACGAGGGCGGCCTTCTCCTCGCCGAGCCCGAACAGGATCGCGTCGCCGACGTACTGGCCTGCGTCGTTGGCCACGACGAGCTGCTTGGCCTTCATCGGGCCGAAGGCGGCGAAGCTGTTGACTGCCACGTCGCTGAGCAGCCGGCGCACGTCGGGGCCTTCGAAGTAGACGTCGGTCATGTGGCGCATCTCGAACACCACGGCGGTCTCGTGCCAGGACTTCTGCTCGTCCTGCCACGTCGTGAACTGCGGCGGGATGGGGAATGGGTGGGCGCCGGAGTGCGCGCTGCGCAACATCTGGAGCGCCCCGCCGGCCTGGTTGATCTTGTCCTCAAGGCTTTCGACAGCCATGTCTCGTCCCTTCCACGCCGGCGTGTGCCTGTGCCTGGGAAGAGACGTTACGAGCGGCTTCATGTCCGGCCGAGTCGCTGGCCGAAGGCAAGAGTGCCAGTTGGCGAACTGCGGCAACCGCGGCAACCGCAGCAACCGGCCGAAGACGAGGTGCCGGTCAGCGAACCGCGGTGGAGGCCCCGGATCGCAGGGTCATGGCGGGACGGACACCGAACCGCTCGACGTACCGTGTCGCGAACCGGCCGGCGTGCCAGAAACCCCAGCGGCTCGCGACCCCGGTGACGGTGGTTCCGTCGCCGGAATGGGCGCGCAGTAACTCCTCGTGGGCGCGCAGCAGCCGCTGCTCCCGGACGAACTCCCGCGGGGTCTTGCCCAGTTCCTTTCGAAAGCCCAATTCGAGCGCCCGGACCGAAACGCCCACCGCACCGGCGAGCTCGGGGATCGTCCAGGTGGCTTCCTCTTCGGCAGAGACTAGGTCGATCGCCTCACGGACGGTGCGCCGATTCGGTCGTGCCGCCTCTCCCAGCAGCGCAGCCCGGTAGTTGTGGTTGACGGAGAGCAGCACGGTGAACAGGATCTGCTCCTCTATGCGGCGCATGACCACGGGCGGGAGCGGGGACCCCGGATCCTTCCCGTCATAGCTGGCCGCCAGCAGTTCGGCTGTCCCCGTCAGCGACCTGCGAGCCGGGCCGGTGACCGGGCCCGCCTGGACGCGGAGGTCTGTGGGCGGCGGTTCCAGGAGCAGGTTCCCGAGGGCGAGCTCAGTCGCGTGCACGTCGACGCACAGCGTGAGGACCGACGCCTGGGCATCGAACTCCGCGTGCATGGTGTCGCGCGAGCAGGTGACGCCCGCCGTTTCGCCAGCCTGGACGTCGAATTCGCGGCCTTGGTGACGGAGGTGGAGCCCGCCGTGGAGGGGGAGCAGGATCGCCAGATAGTCGTGGTGGGCGGGACGGACCCGGTCCACGATGACGTCGGTGCCGTAGGTGAGGTACACCAGTGAGGCGGAATGGGCCTGGACGGCGCGGCAGGTGGCCTCGAACCGGTGGTCGTGGTCGCGCACGACCAGCTGACTCGCGGACAGTAGGGTCGCCGACAGGCGCGATGCCTGGACGGGGTCCTTGGTGCGATAGCGCTCGTAGGCGCGCAGTGGCCCGTCGTAATAGCTTTCTGATGTTTCCCGTGGGGCGACGGCGCTGTCGTGGTCGAGCATTCCGCTCTCCTCCCGATCTTCCGCTGGCACGCACAGGCTGCCATCCACCATCCGCCATGCACGCCGGCACATGCCTTGTTCCGTGTACCCGCGACGCTCGCCGGCTAGTCGGGGGTGGAGTTCATCGAGTTCATCAAGTCGCTCGTCAGCAAGGTCTTCGTGGTTTGCCGGATGTGGGCTTCCAGCAGGCTGGTCGCGAGCCCGACATCGCGGGCGATCGCCGCGTCCGCGATGTCGGTGTGCTCCTTGTGCACGTCGCGTTCTTCCCGCACCGCTCCCGGCCGGGCCCACCGCCGGTAGATCGCGGCGGAGTCGTAGGGCCCGCAGCGCAATTCCATCAGCAAGGGGCTTCCGCAGCCGGACGCGAGTGCGGTGTGGAACGCGGAGTGGGCATCCGACCAGGCTTCGGAGATCCCGTTCTGGTCGCCGGGCTCGATGGCCCAGCGAAGGGCGAGGGTCTCGATCTCGACCCGGACCGCGGTCAGGTCCTCCAGGCCGGCCCGGTCCAGCGGCGGGACGGAGAAACCGAGCTGAGGTTCGGAGCGGACCAGGCGCTGCTCGGACAGGCGCGTCAGCGCCTCCCGCACGACGGACAAGCTGACGCCGAACCGCTCGCACAGCGGACCGGCCTTGAGCCGGGAACTGCATGCGCAGCGGCGGTTCAGTACGGCACCGTGCCGGTTTTCTACCCGCGCCGACGTTGCGCTTCCCGCTCCGGCGGCGCGACGTCTCGCCACCAGCGTCCCAGCACGATCAGCCCTCGGAAGGTCGCACCGACTACCGCGATCGCCTCGGCGTTGACGAGCACGCCGATCTCGCCGCTGTGCCGGAAGAGGATCCACATCACGGCGGCCGTGGGCGCGGCGACGACCATGTTCGACAGCGTCCGTGACGCCAGCACCCGATCCGCCGGCCTCCAGCACCGCTGTGCCACATCGGCGGCGCGCAGCCGCAGCGCGGCGACGACCATCCCCGCCGAGGCACGCACCGCTTCGTGCGGCGGCAGTTCCGCGAGCACGGCCGACCAGTCGGAGCGAAGGCTGGCACGCCTGGCGCCGGCGATGCGTCCAGCCAGCGCGAACAGCCGGCGCGCCGTCCACGGCCTACGCCGCGGCCGCTTCGCGGAGGAGAAGAACCAGCCGGGGATGTCGAAGAACGGGAAAGGCAGAAGCACCTCTTCCTTCGGCCGAACGCGTTGCCCGGACGCCGCGGCGCTCACGGGACGTCTCCTACAGCGCCGCCTGGCACCGGGGCCCACAGGAGCTTCCGTCGACGCCGCTCGTCCCACTCTGCCCGCAAAGCGGCCAGCCCACAGTGCGTCACCTCGAAATAGCGCCGCCGAGGCCGATCAGCAGGCTGCGGCTCCTCCCAGAACGCCGAGATCAGGCCACCGTCCAGCAGGCGTTCCAACACCGGGTACACGGTTCCGGTCCCGTAGCCGGTCTTCTTGCAGATGGACAGGCCCCATTCGGGGCCGTCCGGTGCAGCGGCGGCCAGGAGACTGAGGACATCTAGTGCCGTGGCGGTCAGGCGCAGGCGTCGCGCTCCCATATTACGTAATGTAGAGCTCTGATAACCCTCTGTCGAGATCCTGAAAAACCTGGTCGAGACGGTGTTTCGCGCGCCTGGCCGTCCGTGTCGGCGCCGCGCTTCGAGTAAACCAAACGCCCCTTTTAGCCCGCTTCGCTCAGTGCCACCAGAGTGCGCAGGATCTCCGCCGGGGATGGCAAGGCCTGGTTGTGCTCCCGAACTGCTTGTGCTGCCTGCGGGAAGGTCGGGTTATCCAGAACTTCCTGCGCCGCGGCTCCGGCGTCGGCAGGGTCGGTGATGACTCGGGCCGCGCCCAACTTCTCGGCCCGGGCGGCGTTGATGGGATGGTCGGCGGCGACCGGGCGGATCACCATGGGCGATCCGGAAGCGAGCGTGCTGAGCACGGTCCCGGTGCCGCCCGCCGACACCACCAGGTCGGCTTCGGGAAGGATGCGCGCCAGCGGTACGAATCCCACATGACGAACGTTCGGTGCCTGGGCGGTCTCATCGTCCGCCGATCCGGTGACCAGGACGTTGAAGCCGGCCTCCGCCACCGATCGAACGAACTCCCGTTCCATGTCGCGGTCCTGGAACGTCGTGCCCAGTGTGATCAGAACCCGGGGACCGGGCCGATCGAACACCGGGGACTCGTAGACCGCGTCGGCGCGGTCGTACGGCATGATCCGGACCGGCAAGCGGTCCTGCGCCAGCGGCGCGCCGTCGCCGTGCAGCAGGTCCGGATACGGATCGACGTACGCCAGCCGAGGGGTCCCGGTCAGCCCGCGCTGCGCGAGCTGGGACGCGTACCGCTCGTCGAGGGCCTGCGCAAACTGGGGAGGCATACCGCCGGCGATTCCGTGGACCGCCCACGGAACCTTCAGCCTGGCCGCGACCGCGGGTCCGACGTAGTCCAGCGCGTCGCAGACGATGAGCCCGGGGCCGAACTCGTCCGCGCGCATGAACGCCTCGTCGAAGGTCAGGTCGACGCGGGTGCCGGCGAACATCTCCGCCGCCTCAGGCCCCACTCCGGCCCAGCGCCTGCCGAGCCGCTTGACCGTCTCCGCGGCACTGACCTCCATGGACGGCCCGGCGGCCAGCACCTCGAACGGCGCCAGCAGCCCTTTGAGGTCACCGGACGTCAGGATGGCGACCTCGTGACCGTCGGCGGCGGCCGCGGCGGCCATCGGCGTCAGAGGCAGCACGTGCCCGGCGACGGGAACAGCGCTGAAGAGGATACGCATAAGAACCACTCACTACCTGTTCTGCGGTTGTTGAATTCTGAGATACGAGTTCTGAGGTACGAGTTCTGAGATACGGGCGAAGGGAACCACTCGTCCTGCTGCTCGATGGCGGCGCGTCGCAGTTTCGCGCGCTGCGATGCCCGCGCACCTTCCGCCATGGAAGCCACCATGCCGGGCGCAGGATCGCGGGGATATCCCTAAGCTGTGGGATCGTCGGCAGTGCCGGACAGCGCGGCGGCGAGCGCGCCGCGTGAGGAGACGCCGACCTTGCCGTAGATCGCCTTGAGGTGGTCCGCCACCGTGTAGCGGGTGATGAACAGGGCCTCGCCGATGTCCTGGTTCGTCAGCCCGGTCACGACCAGGGCGGCGACCTCGCGCTCCCGGTCGGAGAGCTGGTGAGCGCGCATGATCAGCTGCTGGAGATCGCCTCGACGAGCCGGCTCGATCGTGACCGCGACGGCCCCGTGCCCCAAGGCCGTCGACTGCGACAGCGGGGCGGCACACAGCAGCAGCCAGGTGCCGTCCGTCGCGCGGATGCGCAGTCGAGGTGACCGGCGATCCGGCGTGGCACGGTTGAGGTCACCGGGCGTGACGCGTTCGACCAGTGCGTAGAGGAAGCCGGGAAGAGGGTCGCCGCCCGGAACGGGGCGCGGCAGCCGCGAGAGCCAGCGATCCGCGGCCGGCGTGGACGCGATGAGATGGCGATCGTGGTCGACCACGATCGTGCCCAGTTCGTCACCGCTCGGGGGTGCGCCGGCGGATTCGAGCGCGGCGCCGCGCAGCCTGCGCGCCAAGACCGGGACACTCTGTCCCACGGCGAGGGCGTCCTCCGTCGTGAAATGCGGATCAGAGCGCTCGCGGTAGAGGTGGAGCATGCCCCAATAGGCACCCCCGGCGGTGAGCGCGAGAGACAGGCTGTCGCCCAGCCCGGCGGGACCGGCGATCTCCGACCAGTACCGATCGCGGGCCAGGTCGCCACCGGTACTCACGCTCGTCGCGGTGAACCCGCGCTCGGCCAGCGTCGTGAGGTCGCGCGACGTGGGCCACGACCGGTGCAGCAACCGCTGGTGCCGCCCGACCACCGGATTGTCAGAAATGGCCCAGGACGGCAGCCACGTAGCGGGATCAACGCTGGTCCAGCACATCGAGCCGAAGCCGACGATCCGGCGCAGCGCGTCCACAACGGACCATTGGAACTCGACACCGGACACACTCGCCCCCGCCAACCGCTCGATCGTGGTTCTGGCACGCGCGGCAGTCGAGTACGCCATGTGCGGATCCTACGATTCCGAACGATCCCGTGCGGGCGCGAACAGCGGTGAAGCGGGCCTCGGCGCTCACAAGACCGTCCATGCGTCCAGCCCACGGCACGGATCTCGCAGCTCAAACCTTGTTGAGTCCTGCGACTTGGTGCCCTGGATGAGGCGCGGCGCAAGATCCTCGCGAAGAGACCCGATGTTCGGCGATGCGCAGGCAGCTCCGTCGTCCGCCGCGGATGATCTGGGCGACGGTGTGCAGCACCCGGTAGCGCAGCTTCTTGGGCTCGGCTTTCGAGAGTGCGGCTGTCCTGGTCAGAGGCTTGGCCAAACCCGCCTGGCCGCGGGTGATCGTGTGGCACGATCGGGGTCTGCGCTGGCGTGTCGAGCCGTGTCCGCCTCGATCCGGAAACGCAGGACGCCCGCCTGCTCCTGTGGGATGAGAGGCTGGTGGTGCTCGCGCAACTACTCGGCCGCGGCCTCGACAAGCGCCAGGATCCGCCGCTGGTTGCGCAGGCCGTCCGGTGTCTCGGACTCGGGGTCCACAAGCATCCAGCCGTGGCCGTCCCCGACGAAGGACTCGAAGTCGAACAGCTGCTGCCGATAGCGGTCCTCGGCCTCCGGCAGGTCGCGCAGATGCGCCAGCGGCGCCCAGGACGCCGGCTCGCCCGCCAGCCGCCAGCACGCGGCGTGCAGCGCCATCCGGTCGTCACCTTCCCCGTCGAACAGGTCGGCGCTGAAGAGCGGTCCCCCCTGACCTTCCAGGTCACCGTCGTGCACGATCCCTGAGACGGTCGGCATCAGGAGTGCGTCGCCGTCGATCCGCAACCCCAGCGCGTCGCGCAGCCACCCGTGTTCGCCCCCGAAGGCGACGATCGGGTCGCACGCGTCGCCGCCGTCGCCGCGCCAGATGTGGAAATAGTCGCCGACCTCGGCCGGAACGTAGTGGTCCTGCTGCACCGGCAGACCGCACACCTGGCAGTACGTAGCGAAGACGGCCATACTCTCAACCCCCACGGAGACGTCGCCCCTGCGGGGCCGGCGCTGAAAGCCTCACGGTATCGGCTTGGTCTGACCGCGCGCCGATTGGGCGCTGAGCGGCGCTCCGACCTCGCGCCGTGAAGACGTCGGCGCAACCAAGGCCTCCGCCGGCCCGGACTCTGCAACCCCCTGTTTCGCTTTGTCTCCCGCTACATCATCGGCTACGCGCGTATGAACCCGATCATGGGGCGCTGGATGGGTCCGACCGCCGGAGACTCCTGAAGCGCACCCTGATCTGGAAGAGAAGGAGCCGCTACCGTTCGGAGGCGGCGAACCTTCGGGCCGCGGGCCTCAGCGATAAGACCCACGGGGTGGCCAAGAGACAGCGCTAGAACGGCGGGGTCGGCGGAAGACCTCGGGACGCCTGTTCTGGGCAGAAGTCGGCCAATGAGTCAGACCTGGGGCCGTGGCTACCGCGTCCAACGGCGGCTGAGGGCAGTGAGCGACCGTCGCTTCAGCGCGACGCCTGAGATGATTTGGGTATGAAACCCGGCGAAGTGCAACTCCCACGCCGCATGGCTCACCTCACCAGGGACGAGCGTGGGTACCCGATGATCGCTACTGTGGGCCGGGGCCCGAAGGGCGTCGACTTCGGGGCGATTAACGAACGGCGCAAGCTCGCACTCGCGGTCTTCGACTGGTGTGCTGTGTGCGGTATGCCGTTCGGCGATGAGCTCAGATGGCAGGTTTTGTCCTTCTTCGGAGAGGAGTTCGACCGCCACGACGAGATGGGTTTTGGCGAAGCGCCCGTCCATGAAATCTGTGCCGTCTACGCAGCTCACGTATGCCCACACCTGTCGTCTCCGAATGCGCGGCTCGGTGACGAGCATCGGGCAGGGCAGCGGCGCGAGCAGACCATCAGAGTCGGCGGATTTCGGCGAACTACACGGGTAGATGTTCACCCGTCGCCCATACAGCCAGGCGTGTCGACGCTGACGTTCGGCCACGCCGACGAAGTCGATCACTTCGCTTATGCGCGACCGGAAGAGCTCGGGGCGCGGTATCACCAACTCTTGCGCAACGAACAGGATATCGTCGTCAAGCCGTCGGAGGCGAAACTGATCGCGCTGTTTAACTCTGTGGCCGATGAGAACAACGAAGACCCTGCGGGCGTTGTCGCCGGGGCAGCCATGTACGCTGGCGCCGCCTACGCCCCAGGCATCCTCTCGGTGCAGGGCCTCTCCGAGTACGCAGGCCACGCAGACAATGCACGCCTCTTCTTGGACCGTGAGAGTCTGCGCAGCTGGGCGATTGAGGCGCCCGACCCGTCTACCAGGCTCATGGCTCGCTGGCTCATCGCCCGCAACGACAACGTTCCCGAGGTGCTTGCCGGGTGGCGCAAGATCGGTCGAACCTCGCCACTCCCATCCAAGTCTCGTGGCCGACGAACGCGATAGCCGATCTCCAAGCTGAGATTTCTAACGAGCCACAGTGCTCCGACGGTGATACCTCCTGGCGATGTCGACGGCAGGCCGTGGCTCAGACCTGCCACTACCGCCGCCGCACCGTGAACGCCGACAACGGACACAGACCCCGCACTACAATCAGCACGGGCCCCGTCACCGGCGGAAACACCAAACCCCTGCTGGAGTACTAGGCTTCTGCCGTCTCAGCTGGCGTGTACGAGCTCTGAGGATCCCGGTATGAGCGTGTTCGCCTCTCCCGCCGTGGCGCGTCGACGGGCGCGCACCGCCTTCGCGGCCGCCGCCGTGCTGCTCGCCGGGGCGTGCTCCTCTCCCACGGCGTCCCCCGCCGCGCATGGCACGACCGCCGCCAGTACCAGTGCGAGCGCGCTGCCTACGGTCGGCCCGTCGGCCTCGACGCTGCCCGACTTGCCCTATGCCGCGTTCGACCCCGCGGAGCAGCTGGACCTATACCTGCCCGCGGCCGGGGCGCACCCGGCGCCGCTGCTGATCTGGATCCACGGCGGTGGCTGGCATACCGGCGACAAGACCCAGATCACCGGATTCGCCGGGCCGTCGGTCAAGGCGCCGGCACCGGGCCCGTGCCGCGACATCGTCGAGGTGCAGGTGCCCGACCTCGCCGAGTTGCTGGCCAAGGGCTACGCGGTGGCGGCGGTGAACTACCGGCTGACCCAGGACCCGGTGGCGGCCGCCCAGGACGCCAAGGCCGCCGTGCGGTTCCTGCGCGCCAACGCGCAGCGTCTGCGCCTGGACCCGGACCGGTTCGCGGCCTGGGGCGATTCAGCCGGCGGCTACTCGGCGCTGATCCTGGCCGTCACAGCCGGCCGGCGCACCGTCTTCGACGACCCGCGCCTGGGCCACGCGGACGTCTCCGCCGCGGTGCAGGCGGTGGTCGACGACTTCGGGGCCAGCGAGCTGACCGACCTGCCCGGCTCGCACACCGCGGCCGAAGACCCGTTCCCGTACATCGCAAGCGCGAAGCCGGGCTCGATCCCGCCGTTCCGCATCGCGCACGGCGACGCCGACTGCGTGGTGCCGGTACAGCACTCGCGCGACCTACTGACGGCCCTGACGAAAGCGGGGACGGCGGCGACGCTCACGGTGCTGCCAGGCTCGGGCCACGAGGACCCGGCGTTCATGCGCACCCAGTGGAAGCCGACACTCGCGTTCCTCGACCACATCTTCCACATGTGACCACGCGCTAGGGGCACTCACCCCGATCTAGGGTTTTGGACTGTCTAAGGTTCAAAACGGCTGATCTGAAGCACGGCGCGCAAAACAGGATTGTATGGGCCCGGCTGCTGGGTTTGAAGGACGCCGTGGTCGAGGACGTCGTGTTGGATACCGGTGGCGGCTGTCCTGCCCGGCCTGTGGCGTGGTGACCTGTCACGCCCCGTGGGCGCGGGCCGGGGCTGGACACACCCTCGCGCCGCGCGGCGCCTGGTGGCGGGGGTGATGGCGGGGGCCGGTGTCGAGGCGCTGCACTCCGCGGTCATCGGCACCGGTGGCATCGTGGACCCGGCGACCGGCGACCCGGTGTACGTCTGGGGGCAGCCGGAGTGGCATGAGGGCCTGGCGGCGCGGCTGCGCGCGGAGTGGGGCCACCCGGTCGTGTTCGAGAACGAGGTGAACCTGCGCGCCGTCGCGGAGCACCGGCTCGGCGCGGCGCAGGGCGAGCACTCGTTCGTGCTGCTGGACCTGAGCGAGGGCGTGGGCCTGGCGGTCGTGCTCGGGGGCGAACTGCACCGCGGCGCCTCCGGCGGCGCCGGCGAGATCGGCTACCTGCCGGTGCCGGGGGCCCCGTTCGGGACGTTCGCGCGGCACCGCGAGGCGCGGCCCGGCGGCTTCCAGGCGCTGGCGGGCGGGGAGGCCGTGGTGGAGCTGGGGCGCTCTTTGGGGGTGGTGGTCGGGGGCGGTGATTCCGGTGCCGGCGGCACCGGCGGGTTCGGCCGCGTCGCAGGCGCCTCGCCGGAATCGGCGACCGTCGCGGCGGCGGTGGCCGCGCAGAACGAGGAGTTCCTGGAGGCGCTGGCGCACCGGGTGTCGGTCGGCGCGGCGGCGGTGTGCGCGGTCCTCGACCCGGGCTTCATAGTCCTGAGCGGCACGGTCGCCCGGGCTGCCGGCTCCGGCTTCGCAACCCTCGTCGAGCGAGAGATCACCCGCCTGTCCCCGCTGCGCCCGCGCGTCGCGATGACGGCTCTGCCGGAGAACGCGATGCTGACCGGTGCGCTGATGACCGGGCTGGAAACCGCGCGGGACCAGGTGTTCGGGCCGGCGATGCGCTACACGGGGTGAGACGAGGCGGGCCAGGCACCGCGGCGCCTGGCCCGTCCGCGGTCACCGTCATGCCAAGCCGACCGACGTCAGCCAGGCCTTCGCGACGGCGTCCGGGTCCTGCTTGTCCGTGACGACCTTGGTGAGCAGGTCGATCAGGGTCTTGGTGTCGAGCTTGGCCGACACCGCGTTCAGGGCGCCCTTGACGGTGTCGCTCGCCTTGGACTTGTTGATCAGCGGGAGCACGTTCTGAGCGGAGAAGTCGAACTTCGGGTCGTCCAGGACGACGAAGCCGTTCTGGGTGATCGACGGGTCCGTGGTGAAGATGTCGCCGGCGTCGATCTGCCCGTTCTTCAACGCGTTCACCGTGAGCGGGCCGCCGGCGTCGAGGGTCTTGTAGTTCCCGAACGTGACGCCGTAGTTCGCCTTCAGGCCGGGGACGCCGTCCGGACGCGTCTTGAACTCGGGGGGCCCGCCGAGCGTCAGCCGGCTTGCGACGGCTGCCAGGTCGGCGATGGACGTCAGGTGGTACTTCGCAGCCACGTCCTTGCTGACGACGATGGCGTCCTTGTCCTCCGCCTTGGACTGGTCCAGGACCTCCAGCCCGGTGGGCACCGCCGTCTGCAGCGCCGCGTACACGTCGGTGGAGCTCACCGCGGTCGCTTTGGTGTCGAAGTACTGCAGCAGGACTCCGCTGTACTCGGGCAGCAGGTCGATGGATCCGTCCTTCAGCGCGGGGATGTACGTTTCCCGGCTGCCGATGTTCAGCTTGGTCGACACCTTGACGCCCTTGGCCTTCAGCGCCTCGGCGTAGATGTCGGCGAGCGCCACGCTCTCCTGGAAGTTGGCCGAGCCGACGACGATCGTGTCGGTCTGCGCAGGCGTGGTGTTTCCCGCGGTACTGGGCTTCGTGGGATTGCCGCTGCCGCAGGCTGTGACGGCGACCGCCGCGGCGGCGAGGGCCACACCGAAAAGCGTTCTGTTGCCTCTCATTGGTTCTCTCCTGATTCCGAATGCGTTCTGTCAGTACTTCGGCCGGGAACCAGATGGGGCCGTGGTTCCCTCCGCCCTCGGCGAGGGCGAAAGTCCGATGCGGAGGTCAGATCCGGGCGAACTCCGCCTCAGTGAGTTCGGCGCCCGGCGCGTTGGCGGGGCCGCTGAACCGCCGGGAACCGCTCTTGGCGTATCGCCCGGCGATCCCGCGCGAGACGACGGCGCGCTGCAGAAGAGCCAGCCCGAGGTCCGCCGCGACGGCGAGCACTGCGACGAGCAGCGCCCCGGAAGCCATCTGCGCGTAGTCCTGCTGCGACAGGCCGTCGAAGACGAAGCGGCCGAATCCGCCGAGCGAGACGTACGCGGCGATCGTCGCGGTGGCGACCACCTGCAGCGTCGCGCTGCGTATACCGGAGATGATCAGCTGCAGCGCACATGGCAGTTCCACCTTGAACAGCACCTGGATGCCGGTCATGCCCATCCCCTTCGCGGCGTCCCGGACCGCCGGGTCGACGTTCTGCACACCCGCGTAGGTGTTGCTGAGAATCGACGGGACGGCCAGCAGCACCAGGACGATCTCGGTCGGGATGAGATAGGCGGCGTCGCCCTTGCCGTGGATGTGCGGCGAGATGAGCACCACGAAGAAGATGAGCAGGCCGATCGTCGGCAGCGCCCGCAGGGAGTTGGCGATCCCCGACACGAACGCGGTCCCCCTGCCGGTGTGGCCGATCACCAGGCCGAGCGGCAGCGCGATCAGGGTGGCGATCACGAGCGCGATCACCGAGTATTCGGCGTGCTCGCTGAGCCGGGCCGGGACGCCGTCCGGACCGTGCCAGTTCGCGGAGGTCGTCAGGAACGTGAGGATGTCGTGGATCATGATGTCTTCACCGCCCGGCGCCAAGGCGTGAGCGCTCTGGTGGCCAGCACGATCACCGTGTCGAACGTCAGCGCGAGAAGGACGCAGAGCACGATGCCGAGGATGATCGGCGTGAAGTAGCTGAGTTGGAAGCCGTTGGTGAACAGCTGGCCGAGCTCGGGGACGCCGATGGTCGAGGCGACGGCGACCATGCTGACGTTCGAGACGGCCGCGACCCGCAGGCCGGCCGCGATGACCGGCAGCGCGATCGGCAGCTCGACCGAGATCACCCGTTGCAGACGCTGGAATCCCATCGCGGTGGCCGCCTGGGCGACGTCGTCGGGTACCGCGCTCAACCCGTCGGCGACGACGCGCACCAGCAACGCCACGGTGTAGATGGTCAGCGCGATCGCGACGTTGACCGGGTCGAGCACCTTGGTGCCTATCAGCCCCGGCAGGACGACGAACAGCGCGATGGAGGGAATCGTGTAGGTCAGTCCCGCGATGGTGACGAGCGGCCCGTAGAGCCACCGGTAGCGGCAGGCGAGCCAACCCAACGGCAGCGAGATGAGCAGGCCCAGGAGGACAGGTAGTGCCGACAGCCAGGCGTGGTACTCCAGCCAGGTCGTGATCTCCGCGCGGTGATCGCTCAGATAACCGAATATCATCCGGCCGCCTCCGCTGCCGAAGAGGGCGCAGCGGCGGCATTCCGCCGCGACGCCGCGAGCGCCTCTATCCGCTCGACCACTTGAGCGGCGGTCACCGAGCCGAGCAGGCGGCCGTCCTCGTCGACGATGACGCCGCGTCCGGACGGCGAGGACAGCGCTGCGTCGAGCGCCGCACGCAGGGACCCGCCCTGGGTGGCCAGTGTGCCGCCACGGTGCAGCAGCTCTGGAGTGATCTGGCCAGTCGAGGCCGTGGCAAGCGACAGCCAGCCTTGCGGCGTGTTCGTGTCGTCCACCACCAGCACCCAGCCGTCCTGCGCGGTCGACCCGACGCCGCCGGCCTCGCTGCCGAGCAGGACCGTCGGCTCGCTCCGCGTGGGCAGCTCGCCGGACGGCTCGAAGCCGAGTGCCCGATAGCCGCGGTCCCGGCCGACGAAGCCGGCCACGAAGGCGTCGGCCGGACGATTGAGCAGCTCCACCGGCGACGCGAGTTGGGCGAGCTTGCCACCGGTCCGCATCACCGCGATCTGGTCGCCGAGTTTGACGGCCTCGTCGATGTCATGGGTGACGAAGACGATCGTCTTGCCGAGATCTCCCTGGAGCCGGAGGAACTCATCTTGCAGCTGGGCACGGACGACGGGGTCGACGGCGCTGAACGGCTCGTCCATCAGCATGACCGGCGGGTCGGCCGCCAGCGCCCGGGCGACGCCCACGCGCTGCTGTTGACCTCCCGAGAGCTGTCCCGGATAGCGCTTGGCGAACTTGGAGTCCAGGCCGACCCGTTCGAGCACTTCCATCGCCCGGCCGCGCGCCTCGCGACGGTTCTGTCCGAGCAGCAACGGCACGGTGGCGACGTTGTCCAGCACCGTCCGATGCGGAAACAGTCCGGCATGCTGGATCACATAACCGATGCCGCGCCGGAGCTGAGCCGGCGAGAGCGTCCCGGTGTCCTGGTCGTCGAGCCAGATCTTTCCGGACGTGGGCTCGATCATCCGATTGATCATCCGCAGCGACGTCGTCTTGCCGCAGCCGGAAGGGCCCACGAACACCGTGATCTGAGCTGACGGGGCGATGATGTCGAGCTCGTCGACCGCCACCGTTCCGTCCGGATATCTCTTGGACACAGACTCGAACCGAATCATCCTGTTGCCACCTCCATGTGATCGCGACTCGACTGCCGCCCTGTCGCCCCCAACTGTTCGGCGATGGCGTGCGCCTCGTGTCTCACGATTTCGCCGAACGCACGCGTCTTCTGCTCGTCTATCCGGTAGTCGGGCCCGACGAGGCTCACCGCGCCGGCGATCCCGCCGGGCCGCCGGATCGGCGCCGCGATCGCGGTGACATCGGATTCGACACTCGATCGCCGCACCACGTAGCCGAGCTCCGGCACCACGCCGCGCAGGGCCACGCCGACCGCTGTGCCCTCCAGCGGGACCGTGCGCCCCACCCAGCTGGTGTGCCGGACCGCGTGGGTGCCCTCCACCATCCCGACGTAGAGCGCGGTGTCACCGGGGCCCAGGATGCTGATATACGCCGACTCCCCGCTGGCGGCGACGATCCGCTGCAGTGACGGTTCGGCGATCCCGACCAGCGACTCACGCCCGAGCGCGGTGGCGCCCAGCTGGATCAGCCGCGGCCCGGCCCGGAAGTAGCCCTGTGCGTCCCGGGCGACGAAGTCGGCACTCTCCAGGGTGCGGAGAAGTCGCAGTGCGGTGCTCGGGGACAGGTCCGCCCGGCGCGCGCAGTCGGTCAGACTGATCGCGCCCTCGGCACACACCTCGGCCAGCAGCCCGAGCGCACGCTCGACCGTTCGGGTCGCGGAGGGGGCCGAGGAAGTCCGGGTCTTCTCCACAGTCATTGGCCCCTCGAATCCGATGCGCTCGACTTTCATTGAATGAAAGCTCGCTGCCGTGAGGTGATACGGTGGCACACTTGTCACCAGCGGCGGAAGGCCCTGAAGCGATCGAATCAGCCTGTCATCTGGCTGTAATCGAGGGATTGAACGGACTGATCGAGATATTCGGCACCGCTGATATCTCAATAGTTGGAAAACAAGGCAGGAGTCCCCTTGATCCTTATCGACGGCGCGCATCTGACGTGCGCCGAAATTTACGACGCCGCCCACCTCCGCGACGTCGTGACGCTGAGCGCCGACGCGCGTGCCGAAGTCGGCCGAGCGCACCGGTTCGCCGAGCGCGTCGCCGGCGAACGCCCGGTCTACGGCTTGACCACCGGTGTCGGAGCCAACCGCGGCATCGGTGTCACCGACGGGGCCGCCCATGCCCGATCACTGCTGCGCAGCCATGCGACTTCAGCGGGTTCGCTGCGGGCGGCCGAACGCGTCCGCGCGATGCTCGTCGTCCGCCTCAACCAGCTAGCGGCGGGAGGCAGCGGCGCGTCCGAGGCCGTGGTGGAGGGCCTGGCGGCGATGATCGCCGCCGACGCGCTGCCCGAGGTGCGCGAGCACGGCAGCATCGGCACCGGCGATCTCACAGCGCTCGCGACCACCGCGCTGGCCTTGATCGGCGACGCGCCGACGACCCGGCCGCTGCCGTCCCGGATCGTGTTCGGCGCCCACGACTCGCTGCCGTTCATCAGCAGCAATGCCGCGGCGATCGGTGACGCGGCCCTGGCCTGCACCGACTTGCAGATTCTGGCCCGTGCCAGCGTCGTCATCGCGGCTCTGACCTATCTCGCCGTCGACGGCAATCCCGAGGCGTTCGCCCCGGTGGTGGAGCGGGTCACCCCCTTCGAGGGCGCACGGCGGGTCTGCGGCTGGATGCGCTCGCTGACCGCCGGGGCGGCACCCGCCGCGAGGATCCAGGACCCGTTCGGACTCCGCACGCTTCCGCAAACACTCGGGCCGGCCCTGGACGCCTTCGCGCACCTCGACGATGTCGTCTCCCGCATGGCCAACGCGCCGTCGGAGAACCCGGTCGTCCTGCCGGGACCGGACGACCGCGGCGAGATCGCCCACCACGGCGGCTTCCACGCCGCTTACCTGACCACGGCGGTCGACACCGCCGTCATCACCGCCGCGCAGTCGGCCAAACTCGTTCTGGCCCGGCTGGCGACGCTGGTCGACCCCGACTTCACCGGCCTGCCCGCCTTCCTCGGCGACGGGACGCCCGGCGCGTCCGGCGTGATGGTGCTTGAGTACGTCGGTTCCGGCGCCCTCGGCGATCTGCGGGCGGCCGCGACGCCGGCCGGCCTGCAGACGGTGGTCCTGTCCCAAGGAGTGGAGGAGGACGCCAGCTTCGCCTCGCTGGCCGCCCGCCAGGCGCTGGGCGCGGTCGGCAACCTGCGGATACTGCTTGCCTGTGAACTGGTGGCGGCGGTGCGCGCAGTGCGGTCGCGCGGCATCTCACCAGGCAGTGACGGCCTCTGTCAGGCACTGTCTGTGTGCGAGAAGCTGCCGGACAGCCTCGCCGATCGTGACCTGAGCCCCGACATCGAACTCGCGGAGGGGCTGCTGCCCGCGTTGGCGCAGATCCTCTGACCGGCGAGCTCGCGCCGCCTGCGGCTTTCGCGTGCGGCCCGGACGGCGCCGGGCGTATCGCTCGTAGATATCCAGGTGCTGACAGGGACCTGGAGCCGCGCGGTGGAGCTCGCAGGTCCCGTCGAGCCCGGACCTCACACCATGTCGCCGACAGGACGGAGTTCATCGGCGTAGGAGACCGACGTCCGGCGCAGTACCCCGGTGCTGCTGATCGAATACTGGCCCATCCGCCACAGGGGTGGTGAGTAGGCGTGGATGGAGACGCTCCCGACGGCAGTGCCGGTCAGCCGATGGATGTGCTCGGGACCGAACGAGAAGACGTGACCCGCCACGATGTCCGTCTGCAGGCTCGGCGCACCCACCGCGAGATTGTGTTCTGTGAGCTGTCCCTCGACGACCGCGACGGCTCCCGACGAGCTGTCGTGGTCGTGCCAACCGGTGTCGTTCTGGGGCGTCCAGCACAACACCCACACGTCGACGTGCGTGTCGCGGTGCAGCGAGACGTAGTGCCGCTCGTTGTCGCTGTAGGCGACATGGGGGCGCCACGTGGACTGGTCGGCGGCGATGGAACTCGTGAGTTCGAGGAGTTCGCGGCGATTCAGGTCGCGGTTCGGCAACGCGTCGAGCGACAAGGTGGGACGGATGCCGTCCAGCCGCTCCGCCGACCGGGCCGGCACCGCGGCGAACATGTGCGACGAGCCCCCCGCCTCACCCTCGTGGGGGGCGACCTGCGCGGGCAGCGATGTCGCGGGTGGCTCGGTGGTTTGGTTCGTCAAAGCTGACCTCCTTCGAGGAGACGTCGGGGATTGGCGACGCGGATCGCGTACGTGGCGGCCGCGCCGAGCAGGGGGTCGGTCGGCTCGGCGTAGGGACGGTCGCTGCCGAAGACGATCGGATCGATGCCCAGCGCTTGGATCAGGCTGCCCAGGCCACGCCTTCCGTACGAGCTCGTGTCGACGAACACCTCCGGGTCCACGCGGGGCGGATGGCCGGCCCGGGCGGCGAACCGCTCGTCGTGGACCGGCGCCAGGCCGGCTCCGGCGGCGAAGCAGATCCGCAGGTCGGGCAGAAGCGCGCGGCCCACGGCATGCCAAGCCCACCACGCCGCCAGCATCTGCGCCGGGTAGTCCACGACGGCGGGCCACCAGGCGGGCACCGTGGCGTCGGTGGCAGGCCGCGCCGGGGCGGGCCCGGGGTGGACGAACACCGGACGGCCGGCCTGCTCACACACGCGCAGCACCACGGCCATGCGTTCGAATCCGGCAGGTGTCGCGACCCGCGTCGCAGGAATCTGCAGTCCGACGAAGCCCGCGCTCAGCAGCCTCGCGAGCCCTTCGAGGTCGGGATCGACGTGGTTGACCGACGCCCATGCGCCGAAAGGGCCTCCGAGCCGCCGTGCCCCGTCGTGCCACGCCGCCAGCAACGGCTCGGCGGCCCGCGGATGCAGCTCCTCGATACCGAGCGGGCTGGACAAGCTGACCAGGATCCGCTCGTGCCCGGCGTCGCGGGCGGCACGCAGGACCGGGTCGTGCGCGGCCGGGTCCACCGCGTAGTCCGGCTCTCCCGGCAGGCGCAGCGTCCAGCCGTCCAGGCGCGGCGCCGTCGGGCGAACCCGTAGCGCGTCGACGAGCTCGGGCGGCCAAAGATGCTGGTGGACGTCTATGGCGGCGGACCCGGACGGCAAGTCGACCTCCCTTGTGAAGCGCTTCACTGAATGGCATCAGTGAAGCGCCTCACAAGACTTCTGTCAAGGGTGGTCGCAGCTCGTTACACTGGCCCACGTGACCGATCGTCCCCGCCGTCCGACGCAGCGCGACATCGCCGAGGAGACCGGCCTGTCCATGGCCGCGGTCTCCTACGCCCTGCGCGGCCTGCAGGTGCCGCCGGAGACTCAGGAGCGGGTCCGCGAGGCGGCCGAGCGACTCGGCTACCAGGTCGATCCGATCGCGAGAGCACTCGCCTCCGGCCGCACGGACTACGTCGGCGTCCTGTGCGGATCGCTCGAAGACGTCTGGCAGCAGCGGGTCGCGGCCGCCCTCGGCCGCAGGCTGCTCGAAGCCGGCCGCAACGGCCTGATCCTCGACTCCTCGAACGATCCGTCGACCGAGGCAGCCCTGGCCCAGCGCCTCGTCGACCAGCGGGTCGACGCCCTGATCGTGCTACCGGTGGACCCGCGCGGCGCGCAGTGGGCCAAGATCGCCAAGAAGACGGTACTCGTGTCGATCGGTGACGGGCTGCCCGGCGCGGCCACCGCGGCCGAGGTGGTCTTCGACAACGCGGGCGGAGTCACCGACGCCCTCACCATGCTCGCCGGTGCGGGGCACCGCAGGGTGGCGGTCTTGACGCCGGTCGGCGTGTCGACACCGGACCGGCCGGCCGAGAGCGTCGTCCACAAGGTCGCCTCAGAGCTCGGCGTCACCGCGACGCTGCACACGGCGCCCTACGACCTCGAAGGCGCCAGCGCCGTCGCCCGCGAGGTGCTCACCGGAGCGGACCCGCCCAGCGCCATCCTGTGCCTCGCAGACTCCATCGCCTACGGCATCTACGCGGCGGCGGCCGAACTCGGCCTCTGCATGCCGGACGACGTCTCAGTGCTCGGGTTCGACGACCACCCGCTGTCACGGCTGCTCACGCCGCCGCTGACGACGTACCGCTGGCCGGTCGACGAACTCGTGGCCGAGGTGGTCCAGCGGACCGTCCGTGCGGTGGACCACGGAACCCGCAGCAAGCGCAAGGTGTTGACCGCGACCAGACAGATGCGCGGATCGATGGCGCCGCCCAGCCCGAAACTCGCGCGCTCGCGGGTCACGGCCCCCTAAGTCACCGGCCGCGTGCGTGCCGAGAATCCCTGCGCCGGTCGGATCTTGCGGCCTGGCCGGGCGTCCGACCCCTGCCTCTTCGGCGAGGTACCTGTCCTTGCCGAGAACGAAGCCCTCTGATCTATCGTGAGCATTCACTAACGGATCCGTATTCCGGATGACGTCATTCGGTAATCGCAGCGGGTTGAAGTGGTCCTCATCAGCAGCGACGAGGTATCAAGACCTCGGCGCCCGGCATGGAGGATCGTCATGCCCGAGATGTACTTCCAGGTGCGTTGGCCTGATGGAGCAATCCAGCGCTGCTATTCGCCTTCGACGGTAGTCGCCGAGTATTTCACCGCGGGAACCGCGTATGAGCTCACTGATTTCGTGGAACGGAGCCGCACGGCGCTTGGTATAGCCGGGGAGCGGGTGCGGGAGAAGTTCGGTTACCACTGCACCGGGGCATCCGAGCAGCTTGCGCGGATCGAGCACGCCGCGGCCGCGTACCGTGCCGTCGCCGGAGCCGAGGTCACGGTCGAATCGCTGACCGGCGCGGACGGGGCCACGCAATGACCGCCGCCACGGCGCTCGCCCCGGCGCTCGCCACCCCCCTCGCCCCGGCGCTCGCCGGAGCGCACTTTCCAGTGGCTGTCGTCGGCGCAGGCCAGGCGGGCTTGGCGGTGAGCTACTGCCTGCGGCAGCGGGGGATCGAGCACGTCGTGGTCGAGGCGAACCAGGTCGGGCACGAGTGGCGGACCCGCCGATGGGATTCGTTCTGTCTGGTGACGCCCAACTGGCAGTGCAAGCTTCCCGGCTTTCCCTATCAGGGACCCGACCCTGACGGATTCATGGTCCGCGACGAGATCGTCCGCTATCTCCAGGACTATGCGGCCTCCTTCCAGCCACCGCTGGTGCAGGGGGTGCGTGTCGAACGGCTTCGCAGGGCCGCCACCGGAGCGTTCGAGCTCGTCACGAGCGCCGGGGAATTCACCGCGGACCAGGTCGTCGTGGCCACCGGTCCGTACCACGCGCCGTCGGTTCCGGCGTTGGCCGGGCGGCTGCCCGACGGCGTCGAGCAGATCCACTCCGCCGGCTATCGCAATCCGGAGCAGCTTCCCGGCGGCGGGGTCCTGGTGGTCGGCACCGGTCAGTCCGGCTGCCAGATCGCCGAAGACCTTCACCTGGCCGGCCGTCAGGTCCATCTGGCCGTGGGCAGTGCGCCGCGAGTGGCCCGCTTCTACCGGGGCCGGGACTGCGTGGCCTGGCTGGACGAGATGGGGCACTACACCAAGGGCATCGACGTGTTCGACGACGCCGACGCGGTGCGGATGCGGGCCAATCACTACGTGACGGGTCGCGATGGGGGCCGTGACATCGATCTGCGGACCTTCGCCAGGGACGGGATGCGTCTGTACGGGCGGCTGACCGGGATCGCCGGAGCTCGGCTGGAGTTCGCCGACGATCTGAAGGTGAATCTCGATCACGCCGACGCGGTGGCCGAGGGCATCAAGGACGCGATCGACGCCCATATCGCCTCGCGCGGCATCCAGGCCCCGACCGAGGCGCGGTACGTGCCGGTGTGGGAGCCGGCCGAGCAGGTGAGCGAGCTTGATCTCGGGGAAGCCGGGATCACCTCTGTGGTGTGGGCGACCGGATTCCGCCGCGACCACCGCTGGATCGAGATCCCGGCGTTCGACGGCCGTGGTTATCCGATGCACCGGCGCGGTGCGACGAGCTGCGCGGGGCTGTACTTCCTCGGGCTGCCGTGGCAGTACAGCTGGGGTTCGGGGCGATTCGAGGCCGTCGGCCGGGACGCGGAATTCCTCGCGGACCACATCGACGCCGGACGGCGCCTGGCCGACGTGTGCGGCACGCTGACAGGAGCGCCTACAGCCGTGGCCTCCGCACTGCCGGTCGGGTGAGCCCCGATGGTCCACGACGCCCATCGGCACATCGGCGTACTGCCCGCGTACCCCTTCTACGGCGGCCCGCCGGTCAACCCGGACATCACGGCCCGCGCCACAGTCAAGCAGCTGATAGCAGACCTCGATCGGGAAGGCACCGAACGCGCCCTGGTGATCCCGAACTACGGGGTGCCGGACCCGGCGATCGCGTTCTCCTTCAACGAGCTCGCGGTCGAGGCGGCGCACAGTGACGACCGGATCCGGGCCGGACTGTGGGTGTCCCCGCGGCCCCAGGACGCCGAGCACACCGGCCAGGCTCTCGCGCTCGCCGGGGAGACCGGTGTACGAGCCCTGAAACTGAGTTTCCTGCTCGGCGGCCGGGCCACCGATCCGGCCTGCCGGCCGCAGCTGGACCGGATCTTCGCCGTCGCCCAGCAGCACGGACTCATCGTGCACGTGCACACCTCCCCGGGCGCCGCTTCCGACATCGACGAGGTCGGTTACCTGGTCGAGTGGTACGCCGACCGCGTGCCGGTGCACCTGGTGCATTTCGGCGGCGGGATGAGCGGCCACATCAAGCTCATCGGCTCGCGCTTCTTCGACTGGATCGAGCGCGGCAAGCGCGTGTACACGGACCTGTCCTGGGCCATCGGTTTCGCCCCGGTGTGGCTGGCCCGGGAGATCGAGCGGCGCGGCGTCGGCCACGACCGGGTGTTGTTCGCCAGCGACCAGCCCTGGGGCGATTTCGCCGGCGAGTACTCGCGACTGGCCGCGGCGGCCGGCGGCGGCGAACTCGCCGAGCTGGTCTTCCGCGGCACGTTCACCGCCCTCTATGACCGACGGAACCGACCGAACCAATCGAATCAATCGAATCAATCGAATCAATCGAACCGAGCGAACCAATCGAACCCTGATTCCCCCTCTCTCATCAAGGAGTAGACACATGACCGTCGAACTGTCCGACATCGAGAAGCAGTCCCTCACCGAGATCCCGCACCCGTCGCTGCCCGAGGGCTCGACCATCTACGGCACGACCAAGGTGTTCCCCGACTACCGCGCTGAGGACGGCGAGACCTACTTCACGCTGGTCCACGGCATCGCGCACGAGTCCTCGGTGAGCTTCGTCGCCGTGCTGCAGGCAACCCGGGCGCTGCGCAAGGGCTTCGAGTCGGCGATCTACTTCTACGGCCCCGGCTCACTCAACTGCCTGGCCACCCGCGGTTTCCCGACCACCGGCAACTCGGCCTTCCCCGGCGAGCACAACATCAACAACCAGCTCAAGACCTTCATCGCCGAGGGCGGCAAGGTGTACTGCTGCCGGTTCGGGCTGTCGCTGCACGGTGCCCGTGAGGAGGACCTGATCGAGGGGGTCATCCCCACCCACCCGCTGGACGTGCAGGACGCGATCATCCACTACGCGCGCAAGGGCGCGATCATCAACTCCACCTACCAGCTGTAAAGGGGATCGACGTGAGTGTTGGCACCGAGACCGCGCGTGCGGCATCCCTGAACCCGGTGGACGTACGCATCCTCACCAGGGCCGAATTAGCACTGCGCGGCGTGCGTGTCCAGGCCCCGGTGCGGCGGCCGGACGGAGCCGGGCCCAGCGACGACGGTCACGTGCTGCTCGACGGTGCCAACGCCGCGTTGCCCACCAATCCGAGCAGCCCCTACTCGGTGCGGGAGGGCCGAGTGTGGCTCGGCGAGCAGGACACCGGACTCGCCCTGACCCCGGTCAGCCGTCCCCGGTTCTACGACCTGACCACGGCCGACGGCATCCCCTACGAGCACATCGCCAGGCTGCACGGAGCGGACGTGCTGGCCACCACCGTCGTGCAGACCTGCGTCCGCTACGTCGAATCAGAGCGCTGCCGCTTCTGCACCATCGAGGAGTCGCTGCGCGCCGGCGCGACCGTCGCGGCCAAGACCCCGGCTCAGCTCGCCGAGGTGGCCGAGGCCGCGGTGCGGCTCGACGGGATCAAGCAGATGGTGATGACGACCGGCACGACCACCGGTCCCGACCGCGGCGCCCGCGCTCTGGCGCGCTCAGTGCGTGCGGTGCTGGAGGCCGTGCCCGGTCTGCCCATCCAGGTACAGTGCGAGCCGCCAGGCGATCTGACGTGGATCAGTGCCCTGCACGAGGCGGGCGCGACGTCGATCGGCATCCACGTCGAATCGCTCGACGAGCAGGTGCGCCGCCGATGGATGCCGGGCAAGTCCACGGTCCCGATGGCCGAGTACGAGGGCGCCTGGGATGAGGCAGTGCGGGTTTTCGGCCGCAACCGGGTCTCGACGTACCTGTTGGTCGGCCTGGGGGAGGACCCTGAGGAACTGATCGTGGGCGCGGGAAGCCTGATCGAACGCGGCGTTTATCCGTTCGTCGTCCCGTTCCGTCCGATGAACGGCACCCTGGCCGCTCGCGATGGTGTTCCCGCGCCGTCCACCGACCTGCTTCGCCGCGTGACCGAGGGTGTGGCGGCCAGACTGCGCGCAGCCGGGATGACGGGCGCGGACCAGAAGGCCGGATGCGCCGCGTGCGGTGCCTGCAGTGTCCTGCAGAGCGCCGGAGGCTGAGCATGCATCTGGACGGCCACACCTCCCGCGGCGTCAAAGACCCGGCCGTGGACATCCTCGCCCTGCTCGGCGATCGCAGCACCCTGGCACGGATGCCCCAGACGCGGATCGAACAGGCCGCGGACGCCGCCGACATCGAGGCGTATCGGGCGTTGCGGCGCGAGGTTTTCGTTTACGAACAAGGACTGTTCGACGACCATGACCTCGACAGACACGACGAGGACCCGCGCACCGTAGTGCTCGTCGCCCGGGACCCCGTCGGCCGGGTCGTCGGCGGCGTGCGGCTCGGCCCCGTGCCTGACGGCACCGACATCGGCTGGTGGCAGGGCGGCCGACTGGTTGTCGCTCCCGGCGCCCGCGGTGTGCACAACGTGGGCGCCGCGCTGGTCCGGGCCGCGTGCGCGCGCGCCGAGAGCGAAGGCGTGCTCCGCTTCGAGGCGAGCGTGCAGGCACGCAACGAGGTCTTCTTCACCCGGCTCGGCTGGCACCGCGTGCGCCCGATCACCGTCGCCGGCACACCGCACGTCCTGATGCGCTGGCCGGTCGACCGGATCGCGCGACTCACCGCGGCGGTCAAGGCACCGCTCGGCCCGCTGCTGGCCGGACTGAACCCGGGCGGTGCCGGATTCATCGGCGACGACGGAGCGCCCGTTCCCGGCACCGAGGTGATCGCCGCGTGCGATGCCATCGTCCCGTCCATGGTCGAGCGAGATCCCGAATGGGCCGGCTGGTGCGGCGTCCTGGTGAACGTGAACGACCTGTCCGCGATGGGTGCCGCGCCTCTAGGCCTGCTCGACGCGCTCGGGGCGAAGGACGCGGCGCACGCCGCGAAGGTCCTCACCGGGCTGCGGCGGGCGTCGCAGGCCTACGGCGTTCCGGTACTAGGAGGCCACACCCAGCTCGGGGTGCCGGCCGCGCTGTCGGTGACGGCGCTGGGCCGCGCCGCGCGGCCGGTGCCCGGAGGCGGAGGACGGCCCGGCCACGCGCTGCGGCTGACCGCGGACCTCGGCGGTGCCTGGCGCCCCGGCTACGGGGGGCGTCAATGGGACTCGACCTCCTACCGCACCGCCGCGGATCTCAGGAGGATGACCGGCTCGGTCGCGGCCGCCGGGCCCGCCGCCGCGAAGGACGTGTCGATGGCCGGCATAGCGGGAACCCTCGGCATGCTCGCCGAGGCCGGCGGCTGCCGAGCCGTGCTCGACGTGGCCGCCGTACCGCGCCCGCGGGAAGCGACGATGGGTGACTGGCTCACCTGTTTCCCCGGCTATGCGATGCTCACCGCCGACGACGCGGACGCGCCGCCGCTGCCCGCCGGACCCGCCGTCGGCGCCGTGTGCGGGGAACTGACCACAGGCCGCGGAGTCGGGCTGCGCTGGCCCGACGGACAGATCACCGAAGCCGTCGCCGCCACGGTGACCGGAATGGGAGCAGCATCATGACCGCTGTGCGGATGGCGGCCGTCGCCGCGGAATTCGGCCGCGACCTCGAAGACGACTTCGCCATCGCCGAACACCTGATCAAGCGGGCCCGCGCGGACGGCGTCCGCCTGCTCGCACTGCCGGAAGCCTGCCTCGGCGGCTACCTGCTCAGCCTCGACGACGATGCCGAACTCGACGCCGGGCCGCCCGCGCTGGCCCTGGACGGACCCGAGATCCGCCGCCTCGCGGCGCTCGCCGGTGAGCTGACCGTCGTCGCAGGGTACTGTGAAGACGCGGGCGACGCGCGCTACAACAGCGTCGTGTGCGTGACCGGAGACGGGGTGCTCGGCAACCACCGCAAGGTCCACCAGCCGCTGAGCGAGGACGCGTCCTACGCCTCCGGGGACCGCTTCCACGCCTTCGACACCCCGGTCGGCCGGATCGGCATGATGATCTGCTACGACAAGGCATTCCCCGAGTCCGCCCGCGCCCTCGCCCTCGATGGCACTGAGATCGGCGTGTGCGTCTCGGCCTGGCCCGGTGCGCGCACCAACGCCGTCGCGGACCTTGAGCAGGACCGGTGGAAGCGCCGCTTCGACCTGTTCGACCGGGCCCGCGCGCTGGAGAACCAGATCGTGTGGCTCTCGGCGAACCAGGCGGGCACGTTCGGGTCGTTGCGCTTCGTAGGCAGCGCCAAGGTGGTCGATCCCGGTGGCGACATCCTCGCCGACACGGGTGTCGGCGGCGGGATCGCAGTCGCCGAACTCGACGTCGCCCGCGCCCTGGAAACGGCCCGGCGGTCGATGGGGCACCTGCGCGACCGGCGCCCGGAGACCTACGGCGTACCGATGGGAGCGGCGAGCGTATGAGCACGGTCAGGATCGCGGCCGCGGCCGCACACTTCGGCCGCGACCTGGACTTCGATCTGGCGAGGATCGCGAAGCTCATCAGCGATGCCCGCGCCGACGGTGCCGCGCTGCTCGTCCTGCCGGACGCCGCGCTCGGCGGCTACCTCGCCGACCTGCGCCACCCCGATCCGGAGGCCCTGCCCCCGGCGCTGAAGCCGCAGGACCCGCTGATCGCCCGGGTCGCCGCGCTGGCCGCTGAGATGGTGGTCTGCTTCGGCTACTGCGAGGACGCCGGCGACGTCCGCTACAACGCGGCCGTCTGCGTCACCGGCGACGGTGTACTCGGCAGACACCGCAAGGTGCACCTGCCGGTGGGGGAGACCGCCGCGTACGCGCCCGGCGACCGTTTCGACGCCTTCGACACCCCGGTCGGCCGGATCGGCATGCTCATCGACTACGACAAGACCTTCCCCGAATCCGCCCGCTCCCTGGCCTTGGACGGCGCCGAGATCATCGCCTGCCTGTGCGCCTGGCCCACCAGCATCACGAACCGCGCCCCGCGCATGGCCCAGGACCGCCAGGCCCGGCTCTTCGATCTCTACGACCAGTCGCGCGCCGCCGAGAACCAGATCGTGCTCGCCTCGGCCAACCAGACCGGCGCCATGGGCGGTATGCGTTTCCTGGGCCAGGCCAAGGTGGTCGGCCCCGGCGGCGACATCCTTGCCCGCACCTGGGCCAAGGCGGGACTGGCCGTCGCCGAGGTGGATGTCGCCGATGAGATCAAGCGCGCCCGCCACGTTCTGCACCACCTGAGCGAGCGCAGGCCCGAGGTGTATCGGGAGCGCCCCAGTTGAGAATCGCCCTGCTGAGCTATTCGACGAAGCCGCGCGGCGGCGTCGTGCACACCCTCGCCCTGGCCGAGGCCCTCGCCGCGCTCGGTGAGGACGTCACCGTCTGGACGCTCGGACGCGGCGGCGACCAGTCGTTCTTCCGTCCCGTCGACCCGGCCGTCGGCCTGCGGGTGGTGCCGTTCCCCGACGGCCCCGACGGCGAGAGCGTCGGTAAGCGCATCCTGCGTTCCATCGGCACCCTGCGCGAAGCCTTCTCCCCGCGCGCGGCCGAGTACGACATCGTGCACGCCCAGGACTGCGTCAGCGCCAACGCCGCCGGCCGGTGCGTGCGCACGGTCCACCACCTCGACCACTTCACCACGCCCGAACTCGCCGCCTGCCACGAACGTGCCATCGTCGAGCCGTACGCCCACATCTGTGTCTCGGCCGCCGTCGCCGCCGAACTCGGCGCCGGCTGGGGGATCGAGGCCGAGGTGATCCCCAACGGCGTCGCCTATGAACGCTTCGCGGCCGCGGCCGACGACACAGCGGGCCGGGACCGCTGGCATGATCGGCTCGGCCGCTACGTGCTCACCGTCGGCGGCATCGAACCCCGCAAAGGCTCCATCGACCTCCTTGAGGCATACGGCCTGTTGCGCCCGCGCCACCCGCACCGCCGCCTGGTCATCGCCGGCGGCGAGACCCTGTTCGACTACCGCGACTACCGCACGCGCTGGGATGAGCGCGCCGCGGGACTCGGCATCGAACCCGTCGTACTCGGCGCCGTGCCCGACGATGACCTACCCTCACTCGTCGCGGCTGCCGACGCCTTCGCGTTCCCCTCGGTAAAAGAGGGATTCGGCCTGGCCGCCATGGAAGCCCTCGCCGCGAACGTCCCCCTGGTAGCGCGCGACCTTCCGGTCCTGCGCGAAGTCTTCGGCCCAGCCGCACGCTTCGCCGAAACCCCGGCCGCCTTCGCGACAGAACTCGACCACGCCCTCAGCGCCGAGGACCCCGCCCGCCGAAGCGCCGGACGGCGACTCGCCGCACGTCACACGTGGACCGCGGCCGCCAGCCGGCACCTCGACTTCTACGGTTCCCTGCGCTGACGTGGAAAGTTAGAACTTTTATCCGCTAAGGCCTGACGTCCCGCCGCCTCCGCCGCTGCCGCGACTATGCGAGGTTCGTGCGGTTCCCGCAGGTCAGGCAGCGTTCTCGTATTCGTGAAGGATCCCGCCGAGTCGGTCGCGTCTTCGCGGTTCGGGCGCGGGCTGCAGTGGTCCGTCCTGGTCCAGCGAGCGGTGTGGCCGATGCAGGTTGTAGACGGTTGTCGGTCGACGAGCAGGCGTTGGTGTCGGACCCAGCGCGGCGACGGACATCGCGTGGGACCTCACAGACAGGGAGTAGGGCGTGGAGTCGTGTTGTCTGGCCTGCATGGATGAAATATTCGGCACCCACAGCGCCAATCCCAGAACACCGGATCCCCAGCGGGGACACGGTCGTACCCGGCCTTGGGCGCTGCCGCGCGTTTCCTCCGTTCGCGGATGGCGATCGCTGAGGCCATCCCCAACCACGCGTGCGCTGTTCAGGTTGAGGTGTCGGGAACGAGGCCACGTCGGTCGAGCAGGCTGATCAGATTTCGCTTGCGCTTCTGCGCGTGCCGCAGTTCGCAAAGATACAGGTCGAAGGCCTTGTTGCTGCCGAGAGCGTTGTGACAGCCGCGGGCCGCGGCCAATAGATCCGCGATCGCCTCGTAGTTCGTGTTTCCCGTCTGGCTGGTGCGTGGAGCAATCAAGTCCATGTAGATCCGCAGCGCATCGGCTGGTCGGGTGCCGGCGATGGAATCGGCGACCTGCTGTCGGAGTCGTGTTTCGGCGCCGTAGCGTTCGCTGGCGATCCAGGCATCTTCGGCATCGCCTTCCTCCAACAGCGCGGTGATCAGCATCGCGGCCTGGTAGGACGTGGGCCAGCCTGGATGGTGCGGCGGCTTCGCGGCGTCCGCCTCCAACAGCCTCACCGCCCACGACTTGACCTCGTGCCAGGCGCCGACGGCCTGGGCGGCATCACGCAGCGAGCGGAACGTCTCCATGGCACGGTCCTGCTCGAACTGCGATCGGCGCAGCCGAAGGATGTCGGCGGATCGGTCTTCAGTGGCGTAGCGGGAGGCGAGGTAGTCGATCAGGCGTCGCTCACGCAACCCGTCTGGTCCGGCGGCGCCTTCCTCGGCCCAACTCAAGGCCTCGCCGGCACGGCCGACCGCGTCAAGTTCCTCCGCGATCCGCAACTCCCGCCACCCGGGCCGATCAATCGTCGCCGCTAGGTGCGCGACGAGCTCATCGGTGTCACCGCCGGCCCGGATGGCGTCGACCGCCAAGGCGTCCAGACCCCAGCTGTGGTCTGCACCCCGTTCCCGGCCGGCATGCCACGCCTTCTCAATCGCGGCCCGGTAACGTGCCAATCCGGCTGTGCCGAGGGCCTCGCTGTAGTCGCTGGCGGACAGGTACGGCACGGTGGGTTGCAAAAGCTGGATCGCCGACAGCCAGTCGGCGAGGTCCCGTTGATCAGGCCGGGCTGCCAGGCAAGCCGCGGCGTGGACGCCGGCCATCTGGGCTGCGGCCTCGCCGAGCTCGCCTTCGTCATCGTTCAAGTCGTCGCCGTACCGGGCCAGCTGGTCGAGTGCGAACCGGGCGGCCTGCTCGGCTTCGCTCGCCCGCCCGCGTTCCAGGACGGTCCGGATCGCGTCGGCGGCCTCAATCAACCGGCCCGGAATGTCAGCCGACGGACCGTAGTAGTCCCAGTCATCCCAGCCACCCCGTCCCCGGCCTACCGGCTCCTCATCGAATACTGCTGCGATCTGCTCGCGCAGCGCGGGGAAATCAGCCCCAGCCGCCGCCGAACGGGTCTGAAGCCGGTGCGTGAACTCCTCGTCCTCCGCGGCGCGCTCACGGATCAGGCCCAGCAACTCCTCGCGGGTCAAAGCCGACAACCACGCCTCCACCCGGGCAGTAGCATCCTGCTTCGCAGCGCGCGGGACCGGCCGCTGGTCGCGAACACGAAGAGCAACCAGTGCCACGGCCACGCAGTGCTTACAGAAATGCCCCTCTTGCCCGAACGGGCAGGAGCAGTCGCCGTCCAGACGATGCCCCTCGACACGCAGCACGACTTCGTATGGCTCGGAGCCGTAAACGGTTGCCACGATCTCATGCTCGGCGAGCCTAAGGTCGTCGACCTCCTCCAGGTATGCCAGCCCACGCTCGTAGGAACGCGATCCGGCGGCGGACTGGACGTCCATCTCATGGAAGATCGCACGCTTGCCCATAGCGTCCATTCAACCAAGGGAACGGATTCGCTCTGGTGCAGGACAGGTCGCGGTCCCGTAAGGACGAATCCGCTGTATCACCCCCCTCTTCACTGAGGCCTCTAAGTGTTTTCGACCGCCCAGGAACGCTGGCGCAGCGTCCGGGTTCACGTCTGAAGCGATGGGGGGTGGGGCGAATTCACCGCGATGACGTCCCAGAACGTTGCGTCAGAAGATCAAGTGGTGGTCGCTATAGACGGTCGGCTTCGGCTGCACCGCCTGGCCGACTGCGGCGACCAGGGAGTTGTGCAGCACTGCGGTCCCGCCGAAGATCACGATATCGGCGAGCGCAGGCTGGCCGTGGAGGATGTTCGCGGCCGGCGTGGAGATCATCGTGGTCGGGTCGGTCAGGAGCAGCGGTCCGTTCTTCATCGCCATGAAGCTGCCGCCGGTGAGGGCATCTGCGAAGGACGTGCCAGAGGCCAGACCGTCTGTCTGGGACCACATGGAGGTTCCGTTGCCCCAGCCGTGTATGGCGACGGCTTGGGCGGTGGCGTAACGGTCTTTACCCTGGAGCTCGCTCCACTGTCCCCTGTTCTCGCCGACAAGGCCGAGGTCACAAGGAGCACAAGGTGCTCTGGCCCCACGGCTTGGCGTGGCTCATCGTCACCGGCGTCTGGCCCATGACCGACCGCCACCGTGTCAGGACGGCTGCAGGAAGCAGGACTTCACCACGCCGAAGTCGGGGTCGGGGAAGACAGTGTTGTCGCACGGCGTCCCACCGCTGAGGACCTTGCTCGTCCAGCTCGACCCGGCGCCGTACTCGACGGTCCGGGTCCCGCTGAAGGCGCACAAGCCGTTCTCGGGCCCGCAGTAGGCAGTACCGGTCGGTCCGGTCGTGACAGGACCCGTATAACAGGACTTCGCGGCACCGAAGTCCGGGTCGCCGAGCGCGGCAGGTGTGCAGGCCGTCGAGGACGAACTCGTGGCATAGGCGTAGATCCCGTTGACGCCGAAGGCGACCGACTGGGTACCGGTGACGGCACAGGTCCCACCCTCGTCGGCGCACTTGGTGTAGCCCGTCGGCGCGCCGTGGTTCCCAGGGTTGGCAGCGATCACGTAGTTGCCGGGCTGGACGCCGGTCAGGTAGACGTAGTCGGCGTCCGCGGAGGCACCGCTGATCCCGGCGGTGCCCGTGAAGGCGCCGTTGCTCCACACGATCCGGCCATCGACCTCGACGATGGGGTTGGTGGCCCCGGACGTCGGCACGGCTATCGTCCCGGTGGTCCCCGAGGGCGCCGTCACCGCCATGCTGAACTGGTGGATCCCGCTCTCACCGGCCCAGTCGACACTGATCGCACCATGGGGAGTGGGAACGCTTCCCTGCGCGTAGGCCAGGTCGCCGGGGTGCGGCTGCACAGTCCAGGCGGCGAAGCCGGCGCTCGCAGGCTGCACACCCAGGACATAGCCAGACAGGGCGGAGATGGGAGCGGTCGACCAGCCGTGTGACAGGTTGGTGCCTTTGCCCAGCCCGGGCAGTCCGGTGCTCGCGGACACGTTCTCCCACGTGGTTCCGGTCTGCTCGGAACCGGAGGCGGCCATGTGGCCCCAGAGCGTAGTCAGCAGCGTTTCGGCGTCAGCCGTGTCGTTGCTCGCCAAGCGCGCGTCGAGCTCGTAGCCGCTGATGAAGGGGCTGATCGTATCGGCGTATGAGCTACCGGAAAACGGTTTGGGGCCGTAGGGGGTGGTCCACAGGTCGGTCTTGAGGGTGGACAGGATGGTCGAGACGTCCGAGGCAGGAGCGACGCCGTAGAGCACGGCGAGAGCGTTGGCGTCCTGGGCGACGGTGCTGGTGTCGTTGTTGCTGAGGTAATACATGCCATTGCCGCTGTTGTAGAGGTGGGCGTTGATCGCTGTCTTCAGAGCGGCTGCGTTGCCGGTGTACGTGGCGGCGTCGGTGTTGTCACCGGCTGCGGCAGCCAGTGTCGCGCCGTCCAGCAGTGACTTGTAATAGAGCAGGTTGTACTCGGTGACCTCGCCGTTCTTCCCAGAGTCGTAGAAGTCCCAGTCCATGTTGTCACCGCTGCCGGTGGCCACCAGACCGCTGGCGTCGAGGAGACCGGCGTTCCAGGCCAGCTCAGCTTTGAGGACGGGAAGTTCTTGCTGAACGAAGGCGGTGTCGCCGGAGAACTGGTAGTAGTCCGCCAGGCCCAGGACGAAATAGGCGGAGTAGTCGGCCGAGTAGAACCGGCTGGAGCCGGTCTGCGGCGATGTGCCGAGCGGGTACTGCGGCGGTACGTCCCCGGCCGTCGAGCCGTCGGTTCGCGCGTAGCTGGCGAGCATCTGCAAAGCGCCCTTGAGGTAGGCGGCGTTGTCCGTGGAGTAGAAGACGCTGGGGATCTCCACGGCCATGTCCCCGGACCAGATCGCCCGGTCGCGCTTGGCACCGTCCAGGATCGAGGCGTACTGATTGGTCCCGGGGACGGCGAACTCCGACAGCACAGCGGAGGAGTTCAGCGGATCGCTGAAGAGCGTGGCACCGGAGGAACCGGTGACGGTCAGGTTCTTGAAGTCCGCCTCCTCGCCCGCGAATTCACGGAAGCCGACCGTGCCGGTGGCGTGTGTTGTGTCCGTCAGGGTGCTCAGCGGTTTTCCGTCGAGGGAGACAGTGAGCGTGGAGCCGGAGACCGTCGTGCCGACGGTGTGCCAGGTGCCGGCCGGCAGCGCGCTGGGCAGGGTGACGGTGCCCAAGGAGGTGTAGGCGCCGCCGTGCTTGTTGAACTCCTGGAGCGTGTTGGCGGTGCCTGTGGCGTCGGTACTGTCGTCGAGGATGAACAGGTAGCCGTCGTCGACGTCCTGGCCCCGCACGAACCATCCGGACTGGTTGGCGACGATGTCGGTCTGGAAGCTGACGGTGTAGTCGCCCCAGGACGAGCCGGCGGTCAGCAGACCCGCCATCCCGCTGGGGTCGCCCGCGGCTTGCAGGGCGCCGCCGGTCACCGACCACGCGCCTGGCAGCGACCGGACCGGGACCGAGTCGAGTTGGTCGGTGTACTCGGAGTCGTACCAGATCCGGTTCAGCACGGTGCTGCTGGAGTTGAACCAGCCCGCGAGGCCCGCCGCCTGGGTCCGGTCGGCGATGTAGGTGATCCCCGCGGCGCCCAGGGTGACCGAGCCCGGCGAGGTGAGCGTGACCTCCTCGTAGCGCTCGCCGCCCTGGACGTACTGGTTGGTGATCGCGCCGGGGCCGGTGACGGTGTAGTCGTCGTACCGGTTGCCGTCGCCCTCGGCCCAGGGCGCCGCGCCGTCGCCGGTCACGCCGACGTAGTCGAGCCCTTCGGAGTAGCCGGCCCGCATCGTGGGCGAACCGCTCTCGGCGGAGACTTGGAAGAAGGGGACGCCGCCGACGTCCTTGCCGTAGTCCAGCACGATCGTCGGCGCGGCCCCGCCGGAGACCATGGTGAGACTCGCTCCTCCGGAGCCTCCGCACAGCAGCCCGGACGCGCCGGAGACGGTGCCGGACGCGCTGGTCACAGCGGTGGGGCAGACGGTCGCGCTGGTCGGGGTCTGGTCATAGGACTGCCAGCCGGGCGTGGACGGCCACGGTGTGGTCGAGGACGCGGCCGACACAGCCGGCGCCGCACCGACCGCGGCAAGAAGCCCGGCGTACGCCAGGGCGGCGGCGAGGAGGCGGGATCTGCGCAGGACGCTGATACGGGGAGGCAACACAGCATGGCTCCTTGAAAGGGCGCGGAGAACAGGGCGTGATGTGCCGATCGACGTGTGAGTGGCCTGATGGAAGCAGGCCGGGTGTGGCCTTCCCGCCGCACTGAATGCTTTCAATCGCCGAAGATAGACAGGCTTCGAATGGGGGTCAAGGTCTCAAGCTGATTCAGAACCTTGATCTAGAGGCCTTGGGCGTTTCCCACTTGAGCTTTTCTTGACGAGGCGTCAGCTGCTCTCTACTCTCTGCCCTGAGTCGCGATATTAAAACGATTCACCCACCGTGTGCCACGCGTCGCCTCGTCTCGATGCTGCTTTGCGTTCTCTTAGCCCGGGGATGGTGCATCTGCATGTTGTTTCAGCGTCGCCACGGTGTTCAAGGTCGTGTTCGGCGATCCGGTGTGCGGCTCACGACCGCCCTTGTGCTGATCCTCGCTCCCGCGGCAGTTCCGCCGACCGTCTCAGCGGCTTCCGCCGTGGCCGAGGTGTCGGTCGGCGGGCTACAGACCGACGACACGACGAACCCGCTGGGCATCGATGACCTGCACCCAAGCCTGAGCTGGAAGCTGGCGTCGCAGGTCAACGGTGAGCATCAGAGCGCGTATCGGATCGTGGTCGCGGGCAGCGAAAGCGACGTGAGTGCAGGAGTCGGTGATGTATGGGACAGCGGCGAGGTCTTGTCAGGCAACTCCGTAGCCATCCCATACGGCGGCCCGCCTCTGGGGTCGGGGCAGACCTACTACTGGGCTGTACAGGTCTGGGACGAGCACAGCACGGCCTCGGGCTGGAGTACCCCTGCCCAGTGGGAAATGGGGCTGCTCAGTCCAGGCGACTGGCAGGGCGCGCAGTGGATCAGCCCCAGCTCCACGAGTGCTGGCTCGCCGCTGCTGCGCAAGGACTTCACATTGGCGAAACCGGTGGCAAAGGCCCGCGCCTACGTCTTCGGCCTCGGTTTCTACGAAGTGCACCTCAACGGCAGCAAGGTCGGCGACCGAGTCCTGGCGCCGGCGAGCACCCCCTACGCCCAGCGTGATCTCTACGCTGCCTACGACATCACCGACCACCTTCGGCAGGGCGGCAACACGGTGGGTCTGTGGCTCGGCAACGGCTACGACGCGAACTTCAGCCCGTACGGCTTCCGCTGGCTCGGGCCGAAGCAGGCGATCATGCTCATCGACGTCACCTTCAGCGATGGCTCGCACCAGGCCGTCACAACCGACGACAGCTGGAAGTGGTCGCCGAGCCCGATCACCGCCGATGACATCTACAACGGCGAGTCCTACGACGCCCGACTCGACCAGCCCGGCTGGGACGTGGCCGGATTCAACGCCTCCTCGTGGCAGCCGGTCCAGACCGTCGCCGCCCCGGGCGGGTCGCTGGAGGCGGACACGATGCCGCCGATCACGGTCGCGCAGACCCTGAACGCGGTGAAGCTGACAGAGCCCGAACCCGGCGTGTACGTCTACGATTTCGGCCAGAACATAGCCGGGTGGGAGCTGCTGCGCACCCAAGGCCCGGCAGGCTCGACCGTGCGGATGCGGACTGCCGAGGAGTTGCTCGGCAACGGAACGATCGACACGACCACCAACCGGAACGCGCAGTCCACGGACACCTACACGCTCGCGGGTTCCGGTTCAGGTTCGCAGGAAACCTACGAACCGCGCTTCACCTATCACGGCTTCCGCTACCTGGAGGTCACCGGCGACCCGCAGGCCCCGACCCTGAGCAGCGTTCAGGCCCGCGTCGTCCACGCAGACCTGCCCTCCACCAGCGTGTTCAGCTCGTTCAACACCATGCTGAATCAGATCTGGCAGAACAACCAGTGGACCATGCTGAACAACCAGATGAGCACGCCCACCGACAATCCGGTCCGTGACGAACGCACACCCCCGGGCATGGATGTGCAGGCTTACCACGACGCCTCGACTGTCGAGTTCAACATGGACACCTTCTACGCCAACTATCTGCGAGACATGCCACCGGGCACCGCACTGCCGAGCGACTCGGGCAACGCCCAGCAGCCCGATATGGGCGGAGACCAGGTGAGCCTCGCCTGGACCCTGTACCAGCAGTACGGCGACCTGGCCACCCTCGCCGCGACCTACCCGCTCATGAAACAGTTCGTCGACACCAACGCCGCCGACGTGCCCGGTTACATCTGGTCCACCGGCTTCGGCGACTGGTGCCCGCCGGACCACAGCTCGAACGCGAACGGCGGCATGGGAAATCCCAGCGCCGGCAACTGCACGAGCGAGGTGCCGATCGTCGACACAGCGCTGTCCTACCTCCAGGCGGTCGACGTCGCCAAGGCCGCGACAGCCCTCGGCCAGACCAGCGACGTGGCGCACTACACCCAACTGGCCGACAACATCGAAACCGCGTTCAACTCGACGTTCCTCAACCCCGACCACGCCGGCTACGGCGACGGCCGCGAGACGACCAGCATCCTCCCGCTCGCCTTCGGCATGGTGCCGGCCGCCGACACCCCCGCGGTCGGCGCACGACTGGTCGACACCATCGTCAACGGCAACGGCGGCCACCTCGACACCGGGATCTTCGGCACCCGCTATCTCATGGACGCCCTCGCGAGTATCGGCCGTACCGACCTCGCGATGACGGCACTGAACCAGACCACGTATCCCGGCTACGGTTTCGAAATCAGCAAGGGTGCGACAACGGACTGGGAGGAGTGGACCTACGCCTCATCCATGGAATCCCACAACCATGCGATGTTCGGCGGCATCAACGCCTCCTTCTACAGCCGGCTCGCGGGCATCGAGCCCACCGGCCCGGGCTACAGCACCATCAGCGTCGCACCCCAGATCCCCACCGGGCTCCAGCACGTCAGCGCATCCGTCGACACCGTCCGGGGAACCGTCGCCTCATCCTGGTCGGTAACCGGCGACCAGGTCACCATGAACGTCACGATCCCGGTCGGCGCGACGGCCAGCGTCCAGGTTCCGAACTTCGGACAGGACAACGTGACGACGGTCAGCCCCGCCAGCGGAGCAGTGCGACTGCCTGCCACCGGCACCGGCACCACCTACACGGTCGGCTCCGGCACCTGGCAGTTCACCGGCTCACTCACACCCGCCTCAAGCACGTCACTGCCCGGCACCTGGTCCGAGTGCGCGGCGGAGACCGGCACCTGCTCCTTCACAGGCACCGACACCGTGGCGTTCGGGGCCCAGGGCAAGTACAACTACGCGACCGTGACCGGCGGAACAGCCTGCAACAACACACTCTTCGGCGACCCGGACCCCGGCGTGCGCAAGGCCTGCTACATCGAACCCGCCCCAACGACGACCGGCGTATGGCAACAGTGCGCGGCGGAGACCGGCACGTGCTCGTTCGCGGGTACCGACACGGTGGCGTTCGGGGCCCAGGGCAAGTACAACTACGCGACCGTGACCGGCGGAACAGCCTGCAACAACACACTCTTCGGCGACCCGGACCCCGGCGT